>NZ_JBEYTS010000013.1:0-174981 GCF_040643155.1 Streptomyces sp. NPDC047453
CAAGACGCGCACTCCCTACGACGAATCCACCGCGTGGTCACACCACGCGACCCTCTCGGCCGCCACTTGACACCACAACGGCATGGGATGTCTGACCTGAGGTTTTTCCTCCCCAGGGAGGCGCTCTATGCGGCCTCGGACTCCTCGGCCGGGACGGTTCGCGCGAGCGGTGCGTGAGGGGATGGGGCGCCAGGCTCGGAGGTTTCGCCCGCCGCACCCGTCGGAGGCTTGCCGTCCGTCCACTGCGTGGAGCAGATCCTGGCGAGGTCCAGCACCCACTCCAAGTCCCGCTCCGGCAGCTGTGCCGCGACGTTGTCCAGCCACTCCTGCTCCGTCATGTCCTGGTCCTCCCGGGCCGATCCTCAGTGGGGCACATTTTGCGCCCTTCTTCTGGGAGCACGAGCCCAACCGCGGCTCCCCGCGCGCCCTGCACGCCCTCGCGCGCGCCGCCCACGCGATCGGCGAGCAGGAGGAGTACGAGCGCTGCACGCAGTTCCTGAAGGACTCCTCGGAGACGGCCGCGCGGACCCTGGGCTGACCCCGTACGAGTACGAGGCCCGCCCGTGTGACCGGGCGGGCCTTGCGATCTGTCCACGTGATGCGCAGGATGCCGGTGGGGACCGGGGCCCCCGTGCCGGCATCGGCAGGGGCGGACCGCTACCCGGAGTACAACAGGAGACAGCGATGTCCCAACCGGCTCACTCGACCTCTCAGCCCGCTGAGGCCCCTGAGCCCGAGACCCCGCATCTCGACTTCGCAGGCACGACGCCCTACGAGGACTACGTCCGGGCGGACGTGCTCACCCACCTCCAGCACACCCTCTCCGACGACCCCGGAGAGATGGTCTTCCTGGTCACCACCCAGGTGATGGAGCTGTGGTTCACGGTCGTCGTCCACGAGTGGGAGACCGCTGCCCGTGCCCTGCGCTCGGACGACGTGCCGACGGCGATCGCCGCGCTGAAGAGGTCCGTACGCGAGCTCCAGGCGCTGAACGCCTCCTGGAAGCCGCTCGCCGCACTCACTCCGGCCCAGTTCAACAGCTACCGCGGCGCCCTCGGCGAGGGCTCCGGCTTCCAGTCGGCGATGTACCGCCGCATGGAGTTCCTGCTCGGCGACAAGTCCGCCTCGATGCTCGTCCCGCACCGCGGCGCCCCCCGCGCCCACGCGGAACTGGAGAAGGCGCTGCACGAGCCGAGCCTGTACGACGAGGTGCTGCGGCTGCTCGCCCGGCGCGGGCACGCGGTCCCGGACGCGGTGCTGCACCGCGACGTGTCGCTGCGGTACGAGCCCAGCGAGGAGGTCGAGGCCGTCTGGGCGGCGCTCTACTCCGGTGAACAGGACGACGAACTCGCCCGGCTCGGCGAGGCGTTGACTGACGTCGCCGAACTGGTGTGGCGCTGGCGCAACGACCACCTCGTCGCCACCCGCCGCGCGATGGGCGCCAAGTCCGGCACGGGTGGCTCCGCCGGCGTGGCCTGGCTGGAGAAGCGGGCCCGGAAGAACGTCTTTCCCGAGCTGTGGACGGCGAGGTCCCATGTCTGAGTTGACCATCAGGGCGGAGAAGCTGGACGCCGCCGACGAACTCGCCGGGCTGCGCGACCGGTTCGTCCTCGACGAGGGCGTCTACCTGGACGGCAACTCGCTGGGCGCGCTCCCGGCGGACGTCCCGGACCGGATCACCGACGTCGTACGCCGCCAGTGGGGCGAGCTGCGCATCCGCTCCTGGACGGAGAGCGGCTGGTGGACCGCGCCCGAGCGGGTCGGCGACCGGATCGCCCCGCTGGTCGGGGCCGCGCCGGGCCAGATCGTGGTGGGCGACTCGACCAGCGTCAACGTGTTCAAGGCGCTGGTGGCGGCGGTCCGGATGGCCCGGGAAGAGAGCGGCGGCGGTGACCGGGACGAGATCCTGGTCGACGCGACGACGTTCCCCACGGACGGGTACATCGCGCAGTCGGCGGCCCGGATGACGGGCTGCGCGCTGCGTCCGGTGACGCCGGCCGAGGTGCCCGGGGCGCTGACTCCGCGCACCGCCGCGGTCCTGCTGAACCACGTCGACTACCGCACCGGCCGGCTGTACGACCTGCCGTCCCTGACCGCCGCGGTGCACGCGGCGGGTGCGTACGCCGTCTGGGACCTGTGCCACAGCGCGGGCGCCCTGCCGGTGGGGCTGGACGGGCACGGAGTCCGCCTGGCGGTCGGGTGCACCTACAAGTACCTGAACGGCGGCCCCGGTTCACCTGCGTTCCTGTACGTCCGCCGCGATGTGCAGGACCGCTTCGATTCCCCGCTGCCCGGCTGGAACTCGCACGCCGAGCCCTTCGGTATGCGGGCCGAGTACGAACCGGCGGCGGGTGCGGTCCGCGGCCGGGTCGGCACCCCCGACATCCTCTCCCTGCTCGCCCTGGAGGCGGCGCTGGACGTCTGGGGCGGGGTACCGATCGAGGCCGTACGCGCCAAGTCCCTGGCGCTGACGGACTTCTTCCTGGAGTGCGTCGCCGAGTACGTCCCCGCCGGACGCGTGGAGTCCCTGACCCCGGCGGTCCACGAGGAGCGGGGCAGCCAGGTGGCCCTGCGCTGCCCGGACGCCGGGGACGTGATGAAGCGGCTGATCGAACGCGGGGTGGTCGGCGACTTCCGGCACCCCGACGTCCTGCGCTTCGGCTTCACCCCGCTCTACGTCGGGTTCGCGGACGTGGAGCGGGCGGCGCGGGTGCTGGCAGCGGTGCTGGCCGGCTGACGCACCGCCGTACGCCCCGCTCCTGCGGGTGTACCGGAACGGAGGTTTCCTGCCGCACGGTCCCGGACCGTGCGGCAGGACCGTTCAGCCTCACCCAGCGTGACATCCCCATGTCGGCGCACGTCACCGGCCTGATACCGTCCCGGCCAACGGCCGGTTGATTTCCTTCCCGGACCGCCAAAACCGTTTCACCGCTGAGAGGTTGGAGCATGCCGGAAGCCGACGCCCCCGTCCCCCGAGCGCTCGAGTCCGAGCGTGCGGAGGGAACCCCCACCGCCGCGGAACCGGGGAACTCCGGCGGCCGTGACGCGGCCGCGCGCGCCGCCGCGGAGGAGGAGTCGGTCTTCTCGCACGCGCCCGTCGCACCCGACAGCACCGCCGCCTACGGCGACCACCCCGACCAGGTCGTCGACTTCTATCGCACGCGCGGCGCGGCCGGCTCCTCGGAGTCCTCCCCGCTCGTGGTGGTGCTGCACGGCGGCGCCTGGCGGGCCCCGTACGACCGTCGCCACATCACCCCGTTCGCGGACTTCCTCGCCCGCCGGGGCTTCGCCGTGGCCTGCGTCGAGTACCGACGCGGCAGCGCCGCCCCGGCGGCGCCGGGCGAGGACCCGGTCGCGGGCCGCTGGCCGGACACGTTCGACGACGTGGCGGCGGCGCTCGACGCGCTGCCCGCGCTGGCCCGGGAGGCGCTCCCGCAGGCCGACACGCGGCGCACGGTGCTCACCGGCCACTCGGCGGGCGGCCATCTGGCCCTGTGGGCGGCGGCCCGGCACGTCCTGCCCGCGGACGCGCCCTGGCGCACGGACCGCCCCGCCCCGCTGCGGGGCGTGGTCGCACTCGCCCCCATCGCCGACTTCGCGGTCGCCGACAAGCTGGACGTGTGCGGCGGGGCGGCCCGTCAACTGCTCGGCGGAGAAGAGGGGTTCGTCGAGCGGCAGCCCTACGCCGACCCGGCTCTGCTGCTGCCGACCGGCATCGCCACGACCCTCGTCCAGGGCCGCGACGACCTGGACGTACCGCAGGTGGTCGCGGAGTCCTACGCCGACGCTGCGGCGAAGGCGGGCGAGGTGGTGGGCCTGACCCTCCTGGAGGAGGTCGGCCACTTCCCCCTGATCGACCCGGCGGCCGACGCGTGCGCGGTGGTGGCGGAGGAGATCGCCCAGCTGGCGTGGTGACTTCGGCCTCCGTCCCGACCGGGCAACCCGGTCGTACCCGTAGTACTTGAGAGCTATGGCCGCGAACACCTCCCTGGCGTGACGCGAGCTACGCCCCCGGATCCGTAATTTCCCTTCCGGACCGGCCCGACGGCCGGTCGGAGCCGGAGGGGATGACCGTGGGGCGTGGGTGGGAGAGACGGGGCATAGCCGCAAGCCTGGGCGGCGTTGCGGGATCGGGCGCGGGCCTGGGCGGGGTTGCGGGACTGGGCGCGGGCCTGGGCGGGGTTGCGGGACTGGGCGCGGGCCCGGAGACCGGGCCGGATGCCGGTCTGGGGGCGGGTCCGAGCGCGAGTCCGGGAGCGTGCCTGAGTGCTGGTCCGGGAGTGGGCTTGAGTGCCGGTTCGGAGGCGGGCCTGAGTGCCCGTCCAGGGGCGGGCCTGAGCGCCGGTTCGGGAGCGCACCCGAGCGCCGGCCTGGGAGTGGGCTTGAGTGCCGGTTCGGAGGCGGACCTGAGTGCCCGTCCAGGGTCGGGTCCGAGCGCGAGGCCGGGAGCGGGCCTGAGTGCTGGTCCGGGAGCGGGCTTCAATGCCGGTCCCGGAGCGGGTTTCAATGCCGGCCCGGGGGCGGGTCCGAGCGCTGACCTGGGGGTGGGCCTGAGCGCCGGTTCGGGAGCGCACCCGAGTGTCGGCTCGGGAATGGGCCCGAGCGCTGGCCCGGGAATGGGCCCGAGTGCCCGTTCAGGGGTGGGCCTGAGCGCCGGTTCGGGAGCGCACCCGAGTGTCGGCTCGGGAATGGGCCCGAGTGCCCGTTCAGGGGCGGGCCTGTGCGCCGGTTCGGGAGCGGACACAAGTCCCGGCCCGGAAGGGGGCCTGAGTGCCGGTCCGGGAGCGATGTCCGGTGTCGGGGCCAAGGCCGGCAGATGGCGGCGGGCCCTGCTCGCCCTCCTCGTCACCGGTGCCCTCGTGGTGCCTCTGTCGGCCGCGGCCCGCCCCCGGATTCCCGCGCCCGCCCCGGCGGCTCTCGCGCCCCTGACCCGGACCACCCTCGACGCGGCCTACGGGGCGAACCGCGCCGACGCGGCCCGCGCCTCCGACATGGCCGCGGCGCACGGCGACACGCACCGCGCGGCCGTGGACCGGGCGCTGGCGTCACCCTCGCGTCGTCTGCTCTCCTTCGACGGCCGCGGTTCCGGCCGCGTGACGGAGGTGTTCGGCGACCTGGCGCACGCCGACCGCACAGCGGTCCTCGTCCCAGGTTCGGACACCTCCCTGGACACCTACGACCGCTTCCGGAAGGGCGCACTCGCCCTGTACCAGGCGCTCGGCCGCGAGACCGCGGCCGGTGCGCGCCCAGCGGTCGTCGCCTGGCTCGGCTACGAGACGCCGGGCACGGTCAGCACCTCGGTGCTCACCACGGGCCGCGCCGAGCAGGCGGCCCCGCATCTGCGGGAGCTGATACGCGACCTGCGTACCGTGGCGGGGCAGGCGCCGCACATCACCCTGGTGTGCCACTCCTACGGTTCGGTGGTGTGCGGGCGCGCCGCGGCAGGCCTGGACGTGAACGACATCGCCCTCATCGGCAGCCCCGGTACCGGCGCGGACTCCGTGCCCGCGCTGCACACCCGGGCCCGTGTCTGGGCGGCCCGTGGCACCGGCGACTGGGTGGCGAACGTGCCGCACGTCCACGCCGACCTCTTCGGCAGGACCGTCGGTCTGGGCGCCGACCCCATGGACCCCGCCTTCGGCGCCCGCAGGTTCACGGCCGGAAGCGGCGGTCACAGCGCCTACTTCGCGCCCGGCTCCCCGTCCCTGACCAACCTGGCCCGGATCGTCCTGGGCGCCACGAACGAGGTGTACGGTGACTGACCGCCTCACACCGGTACTCACCCGCGTACGAGCCTCCGCCCACCGCCTCCACCACCAGACCCCGCCGCACCGGGACCGGGCGGTGGACGCCCTGCGGGCCCTCGCCATCCTCGGCGTGGTCCTGGGGCACTGGCTGGTCACGGCCCTGGTCGCGGACACCCGCACCCAGCCCCACCCCACCCTGCACACCGCGAGCCCCCTCCACTACCTGCCCGCCCTGACCTCGGTCTCCTGGGTGTTCCAGACCCTCGCCGTGTTCTTCCTCGTCGGCGGGCACGTCGCCACCCGCGGCTACCGTTCGGCCCGCGTCCGTGGGACCAGCTACCCGCGGTGGCTCCGCGCCCGCCTGTCCCGGCTGTTCAGGCCGGTCGCGGCCGTACTGGCCCTCTGGACGGTCACCGCCGCCGCCCTCCTCCTGACCGGTGCGGACCTCGACACCGTCCGCACCCTCGTGAAGCTGGCTCTGTCCCCTCTGTGGTTCCTCCTGGTCTTCGCCCTGCTGACGGCGGCGACCCCCCTGCTCACCCGGCTCAGCCCCCTGTGGCCCCTGGCCGTCGTCCTGCACGTGGACCTCCTTCGCTTCGGCCTCGGCGCCCCCTCCTGGCTCGGCTGGCTGAACCTGCCGGCAGGCTGGCTCGTGCCGTACACCCTGGGCGCGGCGTGGACCCGCGGTGAGCTGGACCGCCGCCGCGCGGGCTGGATACTGCTGACCTGCGGCGCGACGGCGACCGCGGCCCTCGTCGCCTGGGCGGGCTACCCGGCGTCGATGGTCGGCGTACCAGGGGCCGCGGTCTCCAACCTCAACCCGCCGACCCTGGCGGCCGTCACCTTCGGCCTGGCCCAGTGCGGCCTGGCCCTGCTCCTGCGCGAGCGGCTGCGCCGCGCGATGGGCCGCCCGCTCGCCTGGGCGGCGGTGGTGCTGGTCAACCTCTCCGCGATGACGATCTTCCTCTGGCATCAGACGGCCCTGATGGCGATCACCGCCGTGGGCCTGCTCGCCGGCCGCGTCCCGGGTCTGCACACGCTCCCCGACGACCTCGGCTGGGTGGCGGCCCGGCTGGCCTGGCTCCCGGTCTTCGCCCTCGCCCTGACCGTCTGCTGGGCTGCTTTCCGCACCTGTGAGCAGGACGGTGGCCGGCGCCGTTCCCGGGTGGTCCGGTCCCATCGTCCCGGGGCGTCCCACACGCCAGACCCTAAAGTGGGCGCGTGATGCGATGGCAGAGCCGCGTCAGGCGTGGACTGCGGGTGCTGCGCGACGACCTGTGGACCGCGCGGCTGGATCCGCTGCCCCCGTCCGTCTGGCTGCGCTGGCTGCCGCACGGGATCGTATGGCTGGTCGCGTTCGCGGTGCTGCTGGGCGCCGCGGCCCAACTCCAGGGGGACGCGCGGCTGGCCTTCGGGTACGTCTTCCTCATCGCGCTCGGACAGGCCGGTGCGGTGGCGCTCGCCCTGTGGCGGCCCATCCCGGCGTGGTGGCTGTCGACGGCGGCCACGGTGCTGGGGGCGGTGGCGCTGCGCGGCCCGCTGCTCGCCCGCGAGGTGAACGACTTCACCTGGCCCTGGACCGCGTCCGGGATCATCGCCCACCTGTTCGTCATGCTGCTGCTCGCCCTGCGGGTGCGCACCCGCGTCGCCGCGGAGGCGCTGGCCCTGACCGCGCTGGTCACCTACGTCCTCCAGGGTGTGTGGGGCGCGGCGTACTACCAGCCCACCGGTGCTCTCGCGACGGCCCTGTTCGCGGTCGTGGTGGTGCTGGGCACCGCCCTGCGCGGCCGCCGCGAGGCCCGTGCGGAACTGGTGCAGCAGACCACGCTCACCGCGGAGGAGCGGGCCCGCCGCACGCTTCTGGAGGAGCGCAGCCGTATCGCCCGTGAGCTGCACGACGTGGTCGCCCACCACATGTCGGTGATCTCCATCCAGGCGCAGGTGGCACCGCACCTCACGCAGAACCCCTCGCCGGAGCTGAAGGAGAACCTCGACGGCATCCGGCAGAACGCGCTGGAGGCGCTCGCCGAACTGCGCCGGGTGCTCGGCGTGCTGCGTTCCGAGAATCCCGAGGACCCGTACGGCCTCGGCGAACCCGGCACGAGGGTCGCCCCGGACGCCCCGCAGCCCACCCTCGACCGCCTCGGCGCCCTCGTCGAGAACACCCGCGCCGCCGGTCTGACGGTCACCATGGACACCGAGGACTCGCGACGCGAGCGCCGGCCGTATCCGCCCGCCGTGGAGCTGTCGGCGTACCGCATCGTCCAGGAGGCCCTCAGCAACGCCCTGCGGCACGCCCCGGGGTCGACGGTCCGCGTGGAAGTCACGCATGTTGCCGACGGCCTGTTCCTGAACGTGGTCAACTCCCGCCCCCGACAGCCCGTCCAGCCCTCCCCGGGCGCCGGGCACGGCCTGCTCGGCATGCGCGAGCGGGCGACCATGCTGGGCGGGCACGTCACGGCGGCCAGGACACTGCACGGCGGCTTCGCGGTCTCGGCCTTCCTCCCCCGCGACGGCATCGCGCCCGTGACCGGGATCGGCCCACCCCGCCTGCCCGTCATCTACACCGACCCGGCCGACACCCTCGTCGTCCACGTCGAACCGCCCGGCGCGCCCGCCGACCCCGGCCCCGGCCCCGACTCTGGCACCGGCCCCGGCGCCGCTCCCGGCTCACCGTCCCCGACAGGAGAAGACACTCCATGACGAGCGGCAGCATCCGCGTACTCATCGCCGACGACCAGCAGATGGTCCGTCAGGGATTCACCGTGCTGCTCAACACCCAGCCGGACATCGAGGTGGTGGGCCAGGCGGTGGACGGCCTGGACGCCGTCGCCAGGGCCGCGCAAGTCTCCCCGGACGTCGTCCTGATGGACATCCGCATGCCCGAGCTCGGCGGCATCGAGGCCACCCGCCGCATCACGACCGCCACCCCGGACATGAAGGTCCTGGTGCTCACCACCTTCGATCTGGACGAGTACGTGTACGAGGCGCTGCGCGCCGGCGCGTCCGGCTTCCTGCTCAAGGACGCGTCCGCGGACCAGCTCGCCGAGGCGGTCCGGGTGGTCGCGGCCGGCGACGCGCTGCTGGCGCCGGGGATCACGCGCCGGCTGATCGCGGAGTTCTCCCGGCTGAAGGACACACCGCGCGCCCCGCTGAAGTCGCGTATCGGCGTACTGACCGAACGCGAGACGGAAGTGCTCGCCCTGATCGCGCAGGGCCTGTCCAACGCGGAGATCGCCGGGCATCTCGTCGTCGCCGAACAGACCGTGAAGACCCACGTGGGCCGCATCCTGGTGAAACTGGGCCTCAGGGATCGCACCCAGGCGGCGGTGTTCGCCTACGAGTCGGGACTGGTTCGCCCCTCCGGGTACTGAACGAGGGAAGCAGGGCACTACCCGTAGTACTTGAGACGGACCGCGAAGGACCCCTCTCACAGGGGACGACCGCGACCGCCGCCTGCGCCTACCGTTTTCAGCGTGACCGATACGCAGCAGACGCAGCAGGCGCAGCAGACGACGCCGGACGGCGCCTTCAGCCCGTACAAGCCGCGCAGCCCGGAGTACAAGCTCGCCGCGAAGGCTCTGCACGGGCTGCGGCAGGGGCTGTTCCACGACGCCTTCGCCTACCGTCCGCTGCGGCCCATGGGTGTCGACGGCCCGCTGACCCGGCGGCTGCCCGGCCGCCTGCGTCCGTACGCGGCCTGGACCCCGCACGCAGTAGTGGTGGGAGCCGGCCTGCTGGCGCTGTTCGTCGGCTGGGCGAGCAGCGCGGGCAGTGGCGCGGCCCTGTTGCCGGGTCTGCTGGCCCTCGCCCCGGTGCTGCTCACCCTGACCCGCCCGGTCGGAGCGTTCTGGGTCTCCCTGATGGCGGCCATGGTCTCGGCGTGGCTCGTCGGCAGCTACACGACCTGGCCGTGGCAGCCCGGCAGCTACATCGCGCACCTGACGGTGCTCACGGTGGCGGCGATACGCACCCGGCCGCGCACGGCGGCGTGGATGTGGGCGACCACCGCGTTCTACGCCGTGTTCGCCGACGCGCTGTTCGGCTACGTCTACAGCAACAACTCGGCACCCATGCTGGTCCTCTCCGCGCTCGTCCTCCTCGTCGTCACCGTCTGGCACATACGCAAGGACGCCGAGCAGGAGGTGACCGCCCAGCAGACGGTGACCGCGCACGAACGCTCCCGCCGCACCCTGCTGGAGGAGCGCACCACGATCGCCCGAGAGCTGCACGACGTCGTGGCCCACCACATGTCCGTCGTCGCCATCCAGGCCGAGGCCGCCCCCTACCGGGTGCAGAACCCGCCGCCGGAGCTGGAGAAGGCCTTCGCCACCATCCGGGAGAACGCGGTGGCGGCCCTCACCGAGCTGCGCCGCGTCCTCGGCGTCGTCCGCGCGGAGGACTACGAGGCCCCCGAGGCCCCGCAGCCCACCCTCGCCGACCTCGGCACCCTGCTGGAGAACGTGCGGGAGGCCGGGCTGGCGGTGGACAGGACGACGATGGGCGCGGTACGCGAACTCCCGCAGGGCGTCGAGCTGTCGGCGTACCGGATCGTCCAGGAGGCCCTGAGCAACACCCTGCGGCACGCGCCCGGCGCGAGCGCCCGCGTCGAGATCGGTTACGTCCTCGGCGGGCTGGCCCTGCGCATAGTCAACGGCCCGCCGCCCAAGCCGTCCCTGCTCAAGCCCTCGCCCGGATCCGGACACGGCATCACCGGCATGCGGGAGCGGGTGTCGATGCTCGACGGCGAGATGACGGCGGGCCCGGCCGACGACGGCGGGTACGAGGTGGCGGTGTTCCTGCCGGTCGCCACGGTGGTCGAGCGCACGGACGACGACGAGGCCGGCGCATGAGGGCGGGCACGATCCGGGTGCTGGTCGCGGACGACCAGATGATGGTGCGCGAGGGCTTCTCGGTCCTGCTGAACGCGATGCCGGACATCGAGGTCGTCGGCGAGGCCGTCAACGGCCGCGAAGCGGTGGAGCGGGTACGCGAACTGGCCCCGGACGTCGTACTGATGGACATCCGCATGCCGGAGCTGAACGGCATAGAGGCGACCCGGGAGATCGTCGCCGCGGACGGCACGGCGAAGGTGCTGGTGCTGACCACGTTCGACCTGGACGAGTACGTGTACCAGGCGCTGCGGGCCGGGGCCTCCGGGTTCCTGCTCAAGGACGCCTCGGCGCGGCAGCTCGCCGACGGGGTGCGGGTGGTCGCGGCCGGCGAGGCGCTGCTCGCCCCCTCGGTCACCAGACGCCTGATCACGGAGTTCTCGAAGCTGACCGAGCCCCCGCGGCTTGCGCCCACCGCGCAGGCGGCGTACGGGGAGCTGACCGAGCGGGAGACGGAGGTGCTCGTGCTGATCGCGCAGGGCCTGTCGAACGCGGAGATCGCCGAGCGGCTGGTGGTCGCCGAGTCGACCGTCAAGACCCATGTGAGCCGCGTCCTGGTCAAGTTGGGCCTGCGGGACCGCACCCAGGCGGCGGTGTTCGCCTACGAGGCGCGACTGGTCACGCCGAGGTGAGCCGCCCCGGGCGGTCCCCGGGCCGAGCCGTGCGAGGTGGGTGACACCCCTGGTCGGATCGGGGGTGGCCGGGCTAACGTCCGGGCATGTCCGCTCCTTCCGGCCTCGCCTTCGACCCGTGGGACCCGGCGTTCCTCGCCGACCCCTACCCGGTCTACGCCGAGCTGCGCGCGCGGGGCCGCGTGCTCCACTACGAGCCCACCGACCAGTGGCTGGTGCCGCACCACGCGGACGTCTCGGCGCTGCTGCGGGACCGGCGGCTGGGCCGGACGTACCAGCACCGCTTCACGCACGAGGACTTCGGTCGTACGCCGCCCCCGCCGGAGCACGAGCCGTTCCACGTCCTCAACGACCACGGGATGCTCGACCTGGAGCCGCCGGACCACACCCGGATCCGGCGCCTGGTGTCGAAGGCGTTCACGCCGCGCACGGTGGAGCGGCTCAAGCCGTACGTGCACGACCTGGCGAACGAGCTGGTCGCCACGCTGGTGGCGGCGGGCGGCGGCGATCTGCTGAGGGACGTGGCCGAACCGCTGCCGGTGGCCGTGATCGCCGAGATGCTGGGCATCCCCGAGCCGGACCGGGCGCAGCTGCGACCCTGGTCGGCGGACATCTGCGGGATGTACGAGCTGAACCCGTCCGAGGAGACGGCGGCGAAGGCGGTACGGGCGTCGGTCGAGTTCTCCGACTATCTGCGGGAGCTGATCGCCGAGCGCCGCAAGGAGCCGGGCGAGGACCTGATCTCGGGGCTGATCGCGGCGCACGACGAGGGCGACCGGCTGACCGAGCAGGAGATGATCTCCACGGCGGTGCTGCTCCTCAACGCCGGTCACGAGGCCACGGTGAACGCCACGGTCAACGGCTGGTGGGCGCTGTTCCGCAACCCGGAGCAGCTGGCGGCCCTGCGCGCGGATCACTCCCTGATCCCCTCCGCGATCGAGGAGCTGATGCGCTACGACACCCCGCTCCAGCTCTTCGAGCGCTGGGTGCTGGACGAGATCGAGATAGCGGGCACCACGATCCCCAGGGGCGCGGAGATCGCCATGCTCTTCGGCTCGGCCAACCACGACCCGGCGCTCTTCACCGACCCCGAGCGCCTGGACCTCACCCGCCGGGACAACCCCCACATCTCCTTCAGCGCGGGCATCCACTACTGCATCGGCGCCCCCCTGGCCCGCATCGAACTGGCCGCCTCCATGACGGCCCTGCTGGAGCGAGCCCCGACCCTCACACTCGCGGCGGAGCCGGACCGGAAGCCGAACTTCGTGATCCGCGGGCTGGACGGGCTGAACGTGGCGGTGGGCTGACGGATCGGGAGCTCCTCGGCGTCGAATCCGATCGAACTCGACGCCGAGGAGCTCAAGCATCGCCGGCCGAGCCGCACGCCCCGCCGTATGCTCAGCCGCTGATGTCCCGTCTGCGCAGGCCCGCCAGTCCTCCGGTCACCAGGAGTGCGGCGAGGGCGAGCAGGGTGGCGACCGGGCCCCACTCCATCCGGCCGCCCGGCAGCTTCGGCAGGTGGCCGAAGGGGGAGAGGTCCAGCACGAACTGGGGGACGTTCAGCGCGGGCCCGATCCAGCCGATCAGCAGGACCGCTCCGGCCACGCCCCACGCGGCCACGGCACCCCGCGGCAGGACGCCGTAGAGCAGGACGGCGATGCCACCGATCACCCACACCCCGGCCACCTGCACGAGGCACGCGCCGAGCACCGGCCCGACCTGCTTGCCGTGGCCGACCGCGATGCCCAGCCCGGCCAGGAGCATGATCAGGGCGGACCCGCCGAAGGCGATCAGCAGATGCCCGGCGGCCCAGCGCAGCCGGCCCACCGCGCCCGCCAGCACCGGCTCGGCTCGGCCGGACGTCTCCTCGCCGTTCAGGCGCAGCACGGACGCCACGACGTAGAGCGCGGCGACCAGGCCGAGCATCCCGGCCATCGCGGCGAGGAAGGCGTCCGTCAGACCGGACTGCCCGCCCATCCGCTGGAAGATCTCCCGCGCCTTGGCGTTGTCGCCGACGAGCTGGGCCGCGCCGTCCGCCATCCCGCCGTAGACGACTCCGGCGACGAAGAAGCCGATGCTCCAGCCGACCACGCTGCCCCGTTGCAGCCGCCAGGCCAGCCCGCCCGCCGTGGCGAGGCGGCCCCGGGCCGGTCCCGGCCTGGTGGGCAGGAAGCTCATGCCGAGGTCCCGGCGTCCGGCGAGGTCGTAGGCGATACCCGCCTGGAGGGTGGTCGCCGCGGCGAACAGCAGCAGCACCCACCAGCGTTCGGCGGCGAAGGCGCGCAGGTCCTCCAGCCAGCCCAGCGGGGACAGCCAGGTCAGCACCGACGAACCGTCGTCCGTCCCGGAGTCGCCCGCGGCCCGCAGCACGAAGGCGGCGCCCAGGACGGCGGACGTCAGGCCCCGGGCCAGCCGGGCGCTCTCCGTGAGCTGGGCGACGATCGCCGCCATCGTGGCGAAGACCATGCCCACGCCCGCCACCCCGAGCCCGAAGGCCAGGGCACCGGCGGCGCCCTGCCCGGCGAGACCGGCCGTGATCAGCAGGGCCAGGGCCGCGTTCGCGACCGCCGCGGCCAGCAGCGCCGCCGTCAGCGGTGCCCGGCGGCCCACCATCCCGGACGACACCAGTTCCTGCCGTCCGCTCTCCTCCTCGTCCCGGGTGTGCCGGACGACGACGAGCAGGCTCATGACGGCGGCGAGGGCACCCGCGTACACCCCCACCCGCCAGGCCGTCAGCGCGCCCAGCGAGTCGCCGAACACCGGGCCGACCATGGCGCGCAGAGAGGCGTTCGTCGCCATCTGATGCACCAGGTCGGCGCGCTCGGCCGGGGTGGCGTACAGGCCCTTGAGCGTGCTCGGCATGGACAGGACCATCAGCGCGTTCACCGCGACCCACACCGGGATCATCACGCGGTCGCGGCGCAGGGCGAACCGCAGCAGGGTGCCGGTGCCGGCCAGGTTGCGGGAGCGGGCGGCGGGTACGGCGGCGGGCGTGGAGATGGCGGCGGTCATCGCGCCACCTCCGCGGCTTCCGCGCCGGTCCCGGAGCCCGCCTCGGCCTCGGCCTCGTCGTGGTAGTGCCGCAGGAACAGCTCCTCCAGCGTCGGCGGGGTGGAGGTCAGCGACCGCACGCCCGACTCGCTCAGCGAGCGCAGCACCTCGTTCAGCTTGTCGGTGTCCACCTGGAGGCGGACCCGGTGCCCCTGGACGTCGAGGTCGTGCACGCCGGGCAGCCGGGCGAGCCCGTTGGGCGGTCCGGCCAGTTCGGCGGTGACGCTGGTGCGGGTGAGGTGGCGCAGGTCGGCCAGCGAGCCGCTCTCCACCGTGCGGCCCTTGCGGATGATGCTCACCCGGTCGCACAGCTCCTCGACCTCGCTGAGGATGTGGGAGGAGAGCAGGACGGTGCGGCCCCGGTCGCGCTCCTCCTCCACGCACCGCTGGAAGACCTCCTCCATCAGCGGGTCCAGGCCCGAGGTCGGCTCGTCCAGGATCAGCAGGTCGACGTCGGAGGCGAAGGCGGCGACCAGGGCGACCTTCTGCCGGTTGCCCTTGGAGTACGTCCGCCCCTTCTTGGTCGGGTCCAGCTCGAACCGTTCGATCAACTCGTCCCGGCGCCGCCGGTCGAGGCCGCCCGCCCGTCGCTCACCACCACCCTGCCTGACGCGCTTCGCGCGGCCCCCCTGACGCAGCCTGCCGTACAGGTCGATGACCTCTCCCCCGGAGAGGTTGCGCCACAGGGTCACGTCGCCGGGCACGTAGGCGATCCGGCGGTGCACCTCGACCGCGTCGGCCCAGGGGTCGCGGCCCAGCACCCGGGTGGCGCCCGAGTCGGCGCGCAGGAGGCCGAGCAGGACCCGGATGGTGGTGGACTTGCCGGCGCCGTTGGGGCCGAGGAAGCCGTGCACCTCGCCGGCGGCGACATTCAGGTCGAGGCCGTCCAGCGCCCGCGTGCCGCCGAACGACTTGTGCAGGCCCGATACCTCGATGGCGGGGTTTGCCGTGGTCATGCTTTGGAACGTACGCTAACTTCACAAATTTGTGAAGTTAAGGAAGCGTATAAAAGCGAGGTTAGACTCGACGGTGGTGTCCGACCAGGGGAGAGGGTCCGGGATGGCGGAGCGGGAAGCGGCGGTGGAGCGGGATCCCGAGGTGGTGTCGCAGTTCGTGGAGCACTTCGCGGCCCAGCTCGTCGAGGCGGGCGTGCCGCGCATGCCGGCCCGGGTCTTCGCCGCGCTGCTCGCCTCCGACGCCGGCGCCCTGACCTCAGCCGAGCTCGGCGGCCAGCTGAAGATCAGCCCCGCGGCCGTCTCCGGCGCGGTGCGCTACCTCGCCCAGGTGCACCTGGTCTCCCGCGAGCGGGAGCCCGGCTCGCGGCGGGAGCGCTACCGGGTCCACAGCGACCAGTGGTACGAGGCGCTCACCAGCCGTGACGCGCTCATCAAGCGCTGGGAGGACGCCCTGCGGGAAGGCGTGGCCAGCCTGGGGGCCGAGACCCCGGCCGGACGCCGGCTGGCCGACACGCTGGCGTTCTTCGAGTTCATCGAGCAGGACGTCGCCGGAATGATGGAGCGCTGGCGCCGTTACCAGGAGGAGAAGCCCCGCGGGTGACGCGGCCGGCCGGCCCCCCGGGTCCTGCTCACCCCGTCACCGGAAGCGTCAGGCCCCAGGCCCCCTCCACGACCCGCCATGTCCGCGTCCGTACCGGCCCCGCCACCACCGCGTCCGCCCGGTAGCGGAAGCCGGCTCCCGAGACGGTCACCGTGCGGCCCTGGGCCAGCAGCGGCGAGGCCTCCGCGCCCACCGACAGCCGCCGCACCTCCACCTCGGCCTTCCCCGTGCCGCCGCCCGGCGTGACCGAGACCGCCTCCACCGGCTGCTCCAGGTCCACGACCGTCTCCCCGTCGACCTCCACCCGCAGCCGGGAGGGGCCGCCCGGCCCGGCGACCGTCGTGGCCCTCGGCGGGCGGGTCACCAGCGTCCGTACGAGGGACTGGCAGGTCCGCAGCCACGGATGTCCTGCTCCGGACGAGACCGCCGCGGACCCCGCCGGATCCTCCTGACGCGGGGAGACCGGCGGGATGCGCAGCATGCCCAGCACCACCCCGTCGCTGTCGTCGACGAGCAGGTCCAGCCGCCGCTCGGCGCCCTCGAGCACCGCCCGGGCCGCCGCCACCGGCCCCGTCGGCACCCCCAGCGAGCGGACCAGCGACAGGGCGCCCCCGACCGGCACCACCGACAGTGCGCATCCGGCCAGCTCCCGCTGCCGGTGCAGCGCCGACACCGCCCGCAGCAGCGCCCGGTCGTCGCCGACCACCACCGGCCGCCGCGAGCCGCGCCGCGCCAGCGCACGGGTGAACTCCTCCGGCCCGTCCGGCAGGCACACCTTGGCGGCCGCACCCGCGCTGAGCACGTCTTTCGCGATCCTCACGGACTCCCCGTCCGTCCTCCGGGCGACCGGGTCGATGACCACCAGCAGCTGATCGGACGTCGGATAAGTCGCCACCTCGGTCCTGCCTCGCTTCCTCGGGTAGCATCTTTGTGCAAGAGCCCCTTTGCGCTATTGCGCCGGGGGCTTCGTCTATTCCGGGGCATCCGGTCCGACGGTTGAGCGGCCGACGACGGTCGCGGTGCACGCGGCGGTGAACCCTCCGCGTACGCCCCTGACCCTGGACATGCCCCGCCCGGAAGGGGTGTACGCGCGTGCCCGCACTTGTGCTGCTCGGTGCTCAGTGGGGTGACGAGGGCAAGGGGAAGGCCACCGACCTGCTCGGTGGCTCCGTGGACTATGTAGTGCGATACCAAGGCGGTAACAACGCCGGCCACACCGTCGTCGTCGGTGACCAGAAGTATGCACTGCACCTCCTTCCTTCCGGAATCCTCTCGCCCGGTTGCACGCCGGTCATCGGCAACGGTGTGGTCGTCGACCCGTCGGTCCTGCTCTCCGAGCTGAGCGGTCTGAACGAGCGAGGCGTCGACACGTCAAAGTTGCTGATCAGCGGCAACGCCCACGTCATCACGCCGTACAACGTCACCGTCGACAAGGTGACGGAACGCTTTCTCGGCAAGCGGAAGATCGGCACCACCGGCCGGGGCATCGGCCCGACCTACGCGGACAAGATCAACCGCGTCGGCATCCGGGTGCAGGACCTGTACGACGAGTCGATCCTCACCCAGAAGGTGGAGGCGGCCCTCGACGCCAAGAACCAGATCCTCACCAAGCTGTACAACCGGCGCGCGATCGCCGTGGATCAGGTGGTCGAGGAGCTCCTGGGCTACGCCGACCAGATCAAGCCGTACGTCGCCGACACGGTCCTGATCCTCAACCAGGCGCTGGACGAGAACAAGGTGGTCCTCTTCGAGGGCGGCCAGGGCACGCTGCTGGACATCGACCACGGCACGTACCCCTTCGTCACCTCCTCCAACCCGACCGCGGGCGGTGCCTGCACGGGCGCCGGCGTCGGCCCGACGAAGATCAGCCGCGTCATCGGCATCCTCAAGGCCTACACCACCCGCGTCGGCTCCGGCCCCTTCCCGACCGAGCTGTTCGACGAGGACGGCGAGGCGCTGCGCCGGATCGGCGGCGAGCGGGGTGTGACGACCGGCCGCGACCGCCGCTGCGGCTGGTTCGACGCGGTGATCGCCCGCTACGCCACCCGGGTCAACGGCCTGACCGACTTCTTCCTCACCAAGCTCGACGTCCTCACCGGCTGGGAGCAGATCCCGGTCTGCGTCGCCTACGAGATCGACGGCGAGCGCGTCGAGGAACTCCCGTACTCCCAGACCGACTTCCACCACGCGAAGCCCGTCTACGAGTACCTCCCCGGCTGGCAGGAGGACATCACGAAGGCCAAGACCTTCGCCGACCTCCCGAAGAACGCCCAGGCCTACGTCAAGGCCCTGGAGGACATGTCCGGCGCCCCGATCTCCGCGATCGGCGTCGGCCCGGGCCGCGACGAGACGATCGAGATCAACTCGTTCCTCTAGAACGGCGCCCCCTTCCGGGAGGTCCGACGGGACGGCCTGCGCGGAGTCACCGCACAGGCCGTCCCTCGCGTTCGACCTGCGTGGTCACCCCGGCGGGAAGGCGGCTCGTCGCGAGGGTGCACCCACTGCCCGCCGGCCTGCGGCGGGCAGTGGGTCGTCCGACCTCAGCTGAAGACGATCATCGAGCCCTGCGCCAGGCTCCGTGTCGCCGCCGCGTGGAGGCTCAGCCAGACGTGGCGTTCGCGGGCGAAGGGGCTGGGGTCGTACGGCGCGGGGGCGGCCGCCTGTTCCAGTTCCGTGGGGCCGAGCGGAGGGTCGGGGGCGGCCGGCGGGTTGGCCGGGTCGATACCCAACGACGGGGCGACGTGCTCCAGTTCGCGCAGGAGGGCCTGTGAGGACCCCAATGGGCCGCCGCCGGAAAGGAGTTCCTCGTTGGACAGGGGGTGCGGGAAGTCCAGCGGGACGTACGCGCCGGCGTGGTCGTAGTGCCAGACCAGGTGGGACTGCTGGGCCGTCGTCTCGAACATCTCCAGCAACTGCTCGTAGTCGCCGCCCAGTTCGTCGACCGGGGTCAGCGGCAGGCCGCAGAGCTGGAGGAGGTAGGCGCGGCGCAGGAAGTGCAGCGCGTCGTAGTCGAAGCCGGCCACCGGCGCCACCTCCCCGGACAGGCCGGGCATGTACTGGTACACCGGCACCGGTGGAAGCCCGTTTTCGGCGAGCACCTTGTTGTACTGCGCGAGTTCCTCGGCGAACGGGTTGTCCGGGGTGTGGCACAAGACGTCGACGAGCGGTACCAGCCACAGGTCACAGGCCAAAGAGGGCTCCTCGGGGAGGGCAGGGCTTCCAGCGTGTTCGGTGGTCGAAGAGTGTGAAGAAGAGTGTAAAAGCGTAGTCGGTGCGGAACCGCTCAGCTCCCCTCGTGCAGGTCCCATACCCACACCCCGCCGGTCCACGTGCCCGGACGGCCCACCAGCTTCGTCACCGCCTCCCGCAGCGGTTCCTCGTGCTGCTGGGGCGCCAGGACCAGGACGCCGGCGTGCCAGTCGGCGAAGTCCCGCCGGGCCTGGGCCCGCCAGTTCTTGCCGAGGGCCGGTAGGGACCCGGTGTAGCTCACGTCCCGCAGCATGTTGGAGGTGTGGCGGGGGACGGCGCCGTAGATGCCGACGCGGTCGGGGCCGTAGGGGCCGTTGAAGTAGCCGCCGGGCAGCTTGAAGCCGAGGTGGGCCGCGGTCTGCCAGTGCAGGGCCTCCGCGTTGCCCGGGTCGGGCAGCGGTATCGGCACCAGGGACTCGCCGTCGCGGACGTAGGACTTCCACAGGCCGGCCGTGATGAACTCCGGTACCGGGGCGCGGTCCTCGGCCTTCAGCGGCGCCGGGACCAGCGGCAGCAGCGCGAGACAGACCGCCAGCAGGCCGCCGTAGAGCGTGCCGACGCGGCCGGTCGCCGTGATCCTGGCGACGGCGATCGCCAGCAGCATGCCCAGTGCGGGCGCGCAGATCATCGCCACGCGCCCCTCGATGACCGATTCGAACAGCGGCAGGTGGGCGAGCGGTGCCCAGGGGCCGGGGTAGACCGTGTCGGTCAGCGGGACGCGGAACTTCGGGCCCAGGGACAGCAGGGCCGCGGCGGCCGTCGTGACCGCCAGCGCCTTCACCAGCGCGTGCTCCCACAGCCGTACGGTGATCCCGAAGGCGAGCAGGAGCAGGGGCCAGCCATAGAAGGCGTTCTGCTCCGTGGGGTTCAGGGACAGGGCGTTCGCCTTCTGGGCGTCGCCCGCGAACAGGGAGCGCTCGGCGAAGGAGATCAGGGCGAGCGGACTGTTGCCGGCGTTGTCGCCGTGCAGCACGCTCTTGTAGCTCTGCGGGCCCGCGAACTGCCAGTACAGCGGGTAGGCGACGATCGGCAGGCACACCGCGGCGGCGATCAGCAGGCCCTTCAGCAGGGGCCGCCAGGCCTCCCGCGCGACGTCCCTGCGCACGAGCCCGTAGGCGGCGGCGAACAGGGCCATGCCCATCGCGGCGAGCAGCAGCGGCTCCTCGCCGAGGAAGATCTGGTACGCCGCCATCAGCCCGAGCACGATCCCGTCCCGTCGCACCCGGGTGCCCTCGCACAGGCGCAGCGCCCGGTCGACGATCAGCGGGATCACGAACAGGATCACGAAGTTCGGGTGCGCGTTGGCGTGGCTGACCATCGGCGGGGCGAGGGCGGCCAGGCAGGCGCCGGTGAAGGCGGCGCCCCGATGCCGTACGACCCGTCTGACGATCAGCCAGTACCAGGCGGCCGCGGTGGCCGCGAGCCCCAGGGTCATGCAGACGCTCAGCGAGACCGCCGGACCGAAGGCCAGCGTGACCGGGGCGAAGGGGACGGACATCCCCAGCATGACCGTGTTGGCCATGAGGTTCACGCCGTCGGGGAAGCCCTGGAGATCGGTGAACAGGGGGTTGCGCAGATGGGCGACGCTGTCGGCGGTGACCGCGAAGAACCACTCCCACTGGTTCTGGTCCTGGAGGGAGTCGGGGAGGTAGCGGTGGGCGGGGCCGAAGAGGCGGCCCGAGTAGAGGGTGACCGCCATCAGCAGGAAGAGCGCGGCGGCGAACAGGTCGGCCGGGCGCACGGAACGGGCCTTGAGGCGGCCCAGTTCGGCGAGGACCCGGAGGTAGTCCAGCGGGCCGACCTTCGAACCGGTCTGGTGCGACCAGCGGACCGGCACCTCGGCCACCGGCCAGTCGCGGCGGCGGAAGTGCTGGAGGACCTCCACGTCGATGCCCCAGCCGCTCAGCCGGGAGGCGGCGAACGCCTCCCGGGCCTGGTCGCCCTCGAAGAGTTTGAAGCCGCACTGGGTGTCGCGGATGCCGGGCACCGCGATGCGCCGTATCAGCAAGTTCCCGGCGCGGCCCAGCAGTTCGCGCACCCGGTGCTGGCGCCTGGCTATCGTCGCGCCCGGCACCGAGCGGGAGCCGATCGCGGCCGCGCCGCCCTCGCCGAGCGCCTTGTCGAGCTGTTCCAGCTCCTCGATGGGGGCGGCGAGATCGGCGTCGGTGACCAGCACCCGGCGGCCGCGGGTGGCGGCCACCCCGAGGCGCAGGGCGTGGCCCTTGCCGCGGTTGCGGTCGCCGGCGACGAGCCGGACGCGCGGGTCCCCGCGGTCCGTGACGAGGCCGCCGGTGCCGTCCGTGGATCCGTCGTCGGCGACGACGACCTCCCACGAGCCGAAGCGGCCCTCGTTGTCGGCCAGGTAGGCGGTGACCGCGTCGAGGGTGGGACCGAGCCGCCGTTCCTCGTTGTAGGCCGGGATGACGACGGACAGGTCGACGGCCCCGGTGACGGTCCCGCTCATGCGGTGGCCAGCCGCTCGACGAGGGCGAGGTCGTGCGCGTTGTAGGCGGCGACGATCGCCCGGGCGGCCGGGGCGTCGCCCCTCACCATGGCGTCGACGAGTTCGGTGTGGGCGGACCACAGCAGGCCGCGCAGATCGCCGCGGCGGCGCAGGTGCTGCACCGCGCACACCCAGAACTGCACGCGCAGCCGGTTCAGGAAGTCGGAGAGGTAGGGATTGCCGAACAGGGCGCCGAGCTCCCGCCAGAAGCGCAGGTCGTAGCCGATCAGGACGGTCAGATCGCCGGCGGTGGCCGCGCGCTGCGCCTCCTCGCCGCGCCGGCGCACTCCGGTGAGGGTGGCCTTGACGTACGGGTCGTCGGGCCGGCGGAAGGCCTCGGGCGCCGAGACGGCGGCCTGGAACATGCCGTCGGTGACCAGGGCACGGGCCTTGATCATGTCGTGGAGGTCGTGCAGCGAGTACTCGCGCACATGGAAGCCGCGGTGCTGGTCGGCCTCCAGCAGGCCCTGCGCGGACAGGTCGACGAGCGCCTCGCGCACCGGGGTCGCGGACACCCCGTACTGCTCGGCGATCTCCTTGACCGTGAACTCCTGCCCCGGCTGGAGCCGCCCGGCCAGCACCTCGTCCCGGAGCGCGTCCGCGATCTGCTGCCGCAGGGTGCTGCGCGTCACGGCGCCGTTGCCGCTGATGCCGGGCATGGTCGGGGCGTCTCCTTGCGCGTGCGGGTGGCGTACTCGTACATCCATGTCTACGAGCACGCCACCTTACGCGTTCGGGATGCCGCCGATTCCGGCTCGCGCGGCCCGCGCCGCTACGCGGTGTGCTCGTCGGCCACCGACAGCGCGGCGTCCAGTGCCGTGAGGCCCTCCTTCAGCTCGGCCTCGGTCGCGTTGCACGGCGGGACGACGTGCGTGCGGTTCATGTTGATGAAGGGCCACAGGCCGTTCGCCTTCGCGGCGGCGCCGAAGGCTGCCATGGGGGCGTTCGCCTCCCCGGTCGCGTTGTACGGCACCAGCGGCTCGCGGGTCTCGCGGTTCTTCACCAGTTCCAGGGCCCAGAACATGCCCACGCCGCGCACGTCGCCGACGCTCGGGTGCCGCTCGGCCAGCTCGCGCAGCCCCGGCTCCACGATCTCGGCACCGAGCCGCTTGGCGTTCTCGACGACGCCCTCCTCGGCCATCACGTTGATCGTCGCGACGGCCGCCGCGCACGCCAGCGGGTGCCCGGAGTACGTCAGACCGCCGGGGTAGGCCCGCTTGCCGAAGGTCTCCGCGATCTTCCCGGAGATGGCGACACCGCCCAGCGGCACGTACCCGGAGTTCACGCCCTTGGCGAAGGTCATCAGGTCCGGCACGACGTCGAAGAGGTCCGCCGCGAACCACTCACCGGTCCGCCCGAAGCCGGCCATGACCTCGTCCAGGATGAAGACGATCCCGTACTTGTCGCACAGCTCGCGCACCCCGGCCAGGTAGCCGGGCGGGGGCACCATGATCCCGGCGGTGCCGGGGATGGTCTCCAGGATGATCGCGGCGATGGTCGCGGGCCCCTCGAAGGCGATCGTCGCCTCCAGGTGCTCGAGCGCCCGCGCGCACTCCTGCTCCTCGGTCTCGGCGTAGAAGCGGGAGCGGTAGAGGAAGGGCGCCCAGAAGCGCACCACGCCGGCCGAGCCGGTGTCCGACGCCCAGCGTCGCGGGTCGCCGGTGATGTTGATGGCCTGCTGCGTGCCGCCGTGGTACGAGCGGTAGGCCGAGAGCACCTTGGACCGCCCGGTGTGCAGCCGTGCCATGCGCACCGCGTGCTCGACGGCGTCCGCGCCGCCGTTGGTGAAGAAGATCTTGTCCAGGTCGCCCGGCGTCCGCTCGGCGATCAGCCGTGCCGCCTCGGACCGTGCCTCGACGGCGAACGCCGGCGCGAACGTGGCCAGCGTGGCGGCCTGCTCCTGTATCGCGGCGACGACCTTGGGGTGCTGGTAGCCGATGTTGGTGAAGACGAGCCCGCTGGTGAAGTCCAGGAAACGCTTGCCGTCGTAGTCCCAGAAGTACGAACCGTCGGCACCGGCCACGGCCGGCGGGTCGATGAGGTCCTGGGCGGACCAGGAGTGGAACACGTGCGCCCGGTCCGCGGCCTTGACGACTGCACCGGCTTCGGGATTCGGCTGAGGGGTCATGCGGCCGAGGGTAAACGGCGCGGACGGGAGCGCGACATCGGCGCCCTGTCTGCGGACGCGGGGTTTTAGCGACAGGTTGTCGTGAGCGGGCCCGCGCGGGTCGGACCTGTTACGGATCGGACCTGTTACGGAACCGTAGACACCGGGGCGCCCGGCCGGACGGCCGCCGCACTATTCTCGGTCTGACGCACAGGGACCGTATCGGGGGATATCGGGGGGAGGCGGTTCGGCCATGGAGAGGCGGCTGGGGCCTGGCGATCCGCAGCGTATCGGCGCGTACCGGCTGCTGGCGCGGCTCGGGGCCGGCGGCATGGGGCAGGTGTTCCTGGCCCGGTCGGACCGGGGGCGGACCGTCGCCGTGAAGCTGGTGCGGCCGGAGCTGGCGCAGCAGGAGGAGTTCCGGGCGCGGTTCCGGCAGGAGGTGCGGGCCGCGCGACAGGTCGGCGGGTACTGGACCGCGCCCGTACTGGACGCGGACACCGAGGCCGCCGTGCCGTGGGTGGCCACCGGGTACGTCGCCGGGCCGAGCCTGCAACGGGTCGTCGGGCACGACCACGGCCCGCTGCCCGAGCGGTCGGTGCGGATCCTCGCGGCCGGGCTGGCGGGTGCGCTGAAGGACATCCACGCCGCCGGCCTCATCCACCGCGACCTCAAGCCCTCCAACGTGCTGGTGACGATCGACGGGCCGCGCGTCATCGACTTCGGCATCGCCCGCGCGCTGGAGACCGTCACGGACGGCGGGCTCACGCGGACCGGCGCGCTGGTCGGCTCGCCCGGGTTCATGGCGCCCGAGCAGGTCCGCGGCGACCGGATCACGACCGCGTGCGACGTCTTCTGCCTGGGCTCGGTCATCGCGTACGCGGCGACCGGCGTGCTTCCGTTCGGCGGCACCGACAGTGGAGTGCACGCGCTGATGTACCGCATCGCCGAGAAGGAGCCCGACCTCGAGGCGCTGCCCGAGGGCATCGCCGACCTCGTCCGCGCCTGCCTGAAGAAGGATCCGGCGGCCCGGCCCACCGTGGACCAGATCGTCCAGCGCACCGGCGCCGAGGACACGATCGCCGACGGCCGCCTGCGCGACCCGTGGCTGCCGAGCGCCCTGGTCGCCCAGCTCGGACGCCACGCGGTCCAGCTCCTGGAAGCGGAGAACCCGGAGGAACCGCGCGAGCCGGCGGCACCCCCCGACCTCACCAAGAGCCCGACGGGCCCCGCGGGGCAGGCGTCGGGTGCGCCCGGCCCTTACGGATCGTCCGGGGCTCCCGGGGAAGTGCCGGGAACGCCGGCTGCCGGGCTCGGGGCCGCCGCAGCCGCCGCTTCGGGTGCGCCCGGCCCTTATGGGGCGCCGGTGTCGCCCGGTACGCCGGGAGCCGCCGGGGGTTCGGGCGGGGCTGGTGCCGTTCCGGGGGCGCCCACTGCCGGTGTGCCTGGCCCTCACGGGGCGGCCGCGCCGTCCGGTACGCCCGGTGTGCCGGGAGCCGTCGGGGCTCCGGGAGCCGTCGGGGCTCCGGGAGGCGCTGGGGCTCCGGGAGGCGCTGGGGTCGTTCCGGGAGCGCCTGCTGCCGGTGTGCCTGGCCCTCACGGAGCCTCGGTGCCGCCCGGTGTGCCGGGAGCCGCCGGGGTTCCTGGAGGGGCTGGGGCTGTCTCCGGGGCGCCCGCTGCCGGTTCCGGGGCCGGGGGTGGCTCGCAGGGGGTGGGTGCTGCCGGTCCCGCCGGGGCGCAGCCGTACGCCTCCCCCGAGCACGCGCCCGTCTCCGACGCCTCCGTGCCGCCGCCCGGGCAGCCCGGCGGTGGGGGCCACACTCCGGTCAATCACCTGCCCACCATGATCGCGGGGCAGGTGCCACCGCCGGGCCCGGCACCCGCTTCCGTCCCGTACGGCTACCCCCAGCAGCACCCGCAGCCCGCCGCCTACGGCTACCCGCAGCAGCCGGGCGGCTGGGGCGCGCCGCCCGGGAACCACCCGTACGGCGGCCTCGGCCAGACCCCTCCGTACGGCCCGCCCCCGATCGGCTCGACCCCGCCGTACGGCCCGAGCCCGCTCCGGGACCGGGAGCCGCGCCGCAGCGGCCGCTCCACCGCGGCGCTGGTCGCGGTGGCACTGGTGGTGGCGCTCGGCGCGGGCGGTTCCGTGTACGCCCTGATGCGCGGCGGCGGCGACAGCGACAACAAGGGCGGCGGGGCCGGTCCGACGCCGGCCGTCAGCGTGCCCACCACGCACGACGCCACGGGCCCCGACGGCTCCGACCCGTCACCGGCGGCCTCGCAGCCGGAGTCCCCGTCACCGGCCGACGGCGTGGTCCCGACCGGCTACCTCGGCAGCTGGACGGCGACGATCCACAACGCCTACGGAGCGAACAGCCGCCGGCTCACCATCACCCAGGGAGACGTGGGCGACACCGTGCTCACCCTCGTCGCCGACGGCCCCACCGACAGCGGCAGCACCTATCACTGCGTGTTCGAGGCCCGGCTGGCCCAGCGCCCGAGTAGCGGCGGCCCACTGGAGATCGGCCCCTCCGTCGTCACGACCGGACAGCACAGCGAGGGGTGCAACCCGGGCGCTGCCACGCAGGTCACCCTGCTGCCGGACGGCACGCTCCAGCGCGTGAACACCGGCAGCGGGGAGAAGCTGGCGTACACCAGGCAGTGACGGCGTCGGCGCCACCGGGCGGTGACCGGAGTCACCGCGGCTCCGGCGGCCGCTGCCGGGGCATGTTCGGCCGTGCGGCGCCCGGCGGCAGCGGCAGGCGCCCGTGCCCGCCGCCCGGCTCGGCCCGCCCGGTCGCCCCCGGCCCCGCCGCCTGAAGGCCCATCGGCGCCGAGCCGATGTGGAACTCCACCATCCAGTCGGCCGTCTCCGTGCGCACCAGCTCGTTGACGTCCTCCGAGAACCGCCGCAGCACCCCCAGGCACCGCTCGGCGGCCTCGCCGGCCGTTCCCTCCGCCGGGCCCAGCACCTCCCGCACGTTCTCGGACGCCCAGTCGAACTGCAGCGCCTGCAACCGGCGCTGCACGGCCTGCGCGGTCGCCACGTCCCGCATCCACCCGGCCGTCACCCCGAAGTACCGGTCGATCCCGACGCATGCCACGCACAGCAGCAGCGCCACATACCCCCACGGCGCCACGCCGTCGGCCGCCCCGGTCAGATCGAGCAGGGGCAGCGCCGCCCCCGTCACCGCCCCCGCCGCCGCCCCGGCCCGCAGCGCACGCGCCCCGCGCCGCTTCCACACCCGCTCCCCGAGATACCAGGCCACGGTCTGCAGCGCCCCCCGCTCCACCCAGCGATACAGCTCGTCGAGCCGCTGCGCCGGCTCGCTCCAGTCGCCGAGCGGGAACGGCCGCCCGGTCAGATCGCCCGGCCGCAGCCCGGCCGCCCCATCGTCCCGCCCGTTCTGCGGCGGCCGCTCGGGCTGCATCTCCGGCTGACCCACCCGGCACTCCCTACTGATTACGATCCGTGACGCTGGCTGACACGCCGGACCCTTCCTACCCCCCAATGGGTGGCGAGGCGCCGGGAAGTACGGCTTTTCCGCCCGTAAGAGGGCCTTGATCAGGTATAGAACTCATCCAAGACTCACTCGAAAGAGTGGCGGGGCGCTGCCTGCCCGGACCACGTAGGCTCGTGCCAGCGGGGAACCGGCGAATCGGCCCCCCGCCCGGAAAGCCGTACGAACGCAGGAGCTGATCGTGATTCCCGGTGGTGGCCAGCCCAACATGCAGCAGCTGCTCCAGCAGGCCCAGAAGATGCAGCAGGACCTTCAGCGGGCCCAGGAGGAGCTGGCGCGGACCGAGGTCGACGGGCAGGCGGGCGGCGGTCTGGTGAAGGCCACCGTCACCGGCGCCGGCGAGCTGCGCGCGCTGAAGATCGACCCCAAGGCGGTGGACCCGGAGGACACCGAGACCCTCGCCGACCTGATCGTCGCCGCCGTCCAGGCGGCCAACGAGAACGCCCAGGCACTCCAGCAGCAGAAGCTCGGCCCGCTGGCCCAGGGCCTGGGCGGCGGCACCGGAATCCCGGGGCTGCCTTTCTGAGGCGGGCTCCGGGCAACTACCGTACGTACCGAAGCGACCAGGAAGGACGGCAGTCCGTTGTACGAAGGCGTGGTCCAGGACCTCATCGACGAGCTCGGGCGGCTGCCCGGCGTCGGTCCCAAGAGCGCGCAGCGGATCGCCTTCCACATCCTTCAGGCGGAACCGGCGGACGTACGGCGGCTCGCTCAGGCCCTGCTCGAGGTGAAGGCGAAGGTCCGCTTCTGCGCGACCTGCGGCAACGTCGCGCAGGAGGAGCTGTGCGGGATCTGCCGCGACAGCCGTCGCGACCCCTCGGTCATCTGCGTGGTCGAGGAGCCGAAGGACGTCGTCGCCATCGAGCGCACCCGCGAGTTCCGCGGCCGTTACCACGTCCTCGGCGGGGCGATCAGCCCCATCGAGGGCGTCGGCCCGGACGACCTGCGCATCCGGGAACTCCTGGCCCGTCTGGCGGACGGCACGGTCACCGAGCTGATCCTGGCCACGGACCCGAATCTCGAAGGCGAGGCGACGGCGACGTACCTCGCCCGCATGATCAAGCCCATGGGCCTGAAGGTCACCCGCCTGGCCAGCGGCCTTCCGGTGGGCGGTGACCTGGAATACGCGGACGAGGTCACCCTCGGCCGCGCCTTCGAGGGGAGACGACTCCTAGATGTCTGACGCCACGCTGCACGCCACCAGCCAGAACCCGGACGACTTCGCGGTCCAGATCGCCGACCAGGTGGAGAGCTTCCTGGTCGCGGTCACCGAGGTCGCCAAGGGCGACGAGCCGGACTCGGCGGTGCCCTTCCTGCTGCTGGAGGTCTCCCAGCTGCTGCTGGCCGGCGGCCGGCTCGGCGCGCACGAGGACATCGTCCCCGACGAGCGCTACGAACCCGACTCCGGCCCGGAGCAGGACGTGGACCAGCTCCGCGAGAACCTCGCGCGCCTGCTGGAGCCGATCGACGTCTACTCCGAGGTCTTCGACCCCTACGAGCCGCGCCGGGCACCCGTGCCCGCCCGTATCTCCGACGACCTGGCGGACGTCATGGCCGACCTGCGGCACGGCATGGCCCACTACCGCGCCGGCCGCACCACCGAGGCCCTGTGGTGGTGGCAGTTCTCCTACTTCTCCAACTGGGGCTCCACGGCCTCCGCCACCCTGCGCGCCCTCCAGTCCCTGGTCGCCCACGTCCGCCTCAACCAGCCCCTGGAGGAGCTGGACGGCCTGGACACCGACCAGGGCATGGGCGACGAGACCCTGGAGTTCGAGGCCGGCAAGGTCATGGCGGAGGAGATCGCGGACCCGCTGGGACTGCGCCGGGCGCCTGACCGCACGGTGTGACGCGGCGCACTTTCCGAGTGGCATTCCACTCCCTGGGCATGAGCCGTTCTGACGAACGGGCGCCGGGTATCTCACCATGCGATATCGCGAAAGGGAAATTCGGACGCTCGATAGACTGAGCCGACCGCACCGCATATGCGTGAGTGCGATGGACACGGACTGAGCGAGGAGCGCACGTGGGCCTTGTCGTGCAGAAGTACGGAGGCTCCTCCGTAGCCGATGCCGAGGGCATCAAGCGCGTCGCCAAGCGGATCGTGGAAGCCAAGAAGAACGGCAACGACGTGGTTGTCGTGGTTTCCGCGATGGGCGACACGACGGACGAGCTGATCGATCTCGCCGAGCAGGTTTCCCCGATGCCTGCCGGGCGCGAGCTCGACATGCTGCTGACCGCCGGAGAGCGGATCTCCATGGCCCTGCTGGCCATGGCGATCAAAAACCTGGGCAGCAAGGCCCAGTCGTTCACCGGCAGCCAGGCAGGTGTCATCACCGACTCGGTGCACAACAAAGCCCGGATCATCGACGTCACGCCGGGCCGTATCCGGACCGCGCTGGACGAGGGCAACATCGCCATCGTCGCCGGTTTCCAGGGCGTCAGCCAGGAACGGAAGGACATCACCACGCTGGGGCGTGGCGGGTCCGACACCACCGCCGTCGCGCTCGCGGCCGCCCTCGACGCCGAGGTGTGCGAGATCTACACCGACGTCGACGGCGTGTTCACCGCCGACCCGCGCGTGGTGGCGAAGGCCCGGAAGATCGACTGGATCTCCTTCGAGGACATGCTGGAGCTGGCCGCGTCCGGCTCCAAGGTGCTGCTCCACCGCTGTGTGGAGTACGCGCGCCGGTACAACATCCCGATCCACGTCCGATCCTCCTTCAGCGGGTTGCAGGGCACGTGGGTCAGCAGCGAGCCGATTCAGCGAGGGGACAAGAAGGTGGAGCAGGCCATCATCTCCGGTGTCGCACACGACACCTCCGAGGCCAAGATCACGGTCGTCGGCGTGCCCGACAAGCCCGGCGAGGCCGCCTCCATCTTCCGTACGATCGCCAATGCCGAGATCAACATCGACATGGTCGTGCAGAACGTGTCCGCCGCCTCCACCGGCCTGACGGACATCTCCTTCACACTGCCGAAGGCGGAGGGCCGCAAGGCCATCGACGCGCTGGAGAAGAACCGGGCCGGCATCGGCTTCGACTCCCTGCGCTACGACGACCAGATCGGCAAGATCTCCCTGGTCGGCGCGGGTATGAAGACCAACCCGGGCGTCACCGCCGACTTCTTCACCGCGCTGTCCGACGCGGGCGTGAACATCGAGTTGATCTCGACCTCCGAGATCCGTATCTCGGTCGTCACCCGCCAGGACGACGTGCCGGGGGCCGTGCGCGCCGTGCACACCGCCTTCGGGCTCGACTCCGACAGCGACGAAGCCGTCGTCTACGGAGGCACCGGGCGATGAGCGACCGACCGACGCTCGCGGTCGTGGGTGCGACCGGAGCCGTCGGCACGGTACTGCTCCGGATCCTGTCCCAGCGCGCGGACATCTGGGGCGACATCCGCCTGCTCGCCATTCCCCCGGACTCCCACCCGCGCCCGAGCGGCGCGGAGTCCGAGCGCGCGATCGGCCGCAGGCTGACCGTGCGCGGCGAGGAGGTCGAGGTGGCCGCGCTCGCCGAGGACGCCTTCGACGGGGTGGACATCGCCCTGTTCGACGTCCCCGACGAGGCAGCCGCGCACTGGGCGCCGCTCGCCGCCGCCCGGGGCGCGGTGGTGGTCGACAACTCGGGCGCCTTCCGCACCGACCCGGACGTGCCGCTCGTCGTGCCCGAGGTCAACCCGCACGCGGCGCGGCGGCGCCCGCGCGGGATCGTCTCCAGCCCCCACTGCACCACCCTGTCCATGATCGTGGCGCTGGGCGCGCTGCACGCCGAGTTCGGCCTGCGCGAGCTGGTCCTCTCCTCGTACCAGGCGGTGAGCGGAGCCGGACACGAGGGCGTGGAGACCCTGCGCCGGCAGCTGTCCCTGGTGGCGGGCACCGAGCTGGGGACCAGCCCCGGTGACGTGCGACGGGCCGTCGGGGACGACACCGGTCCGTTCCCGGAGCCGGTGGCGCTGAACGTCGTGCCGTGGGCCGGGTCGCTGTGCGACGAGGGCTGGTCGTCGGAGGAGATGAAGCTGCGGGACGAGTCCCGCAAGGTGCTCGGGCTGCCGCGGCTGCCAGTCGCCGTGACCTGCGTGCAGGTCCCGGTGGTCACCACGCACTCCCTGACGGTGCACGCCCGCTTCGAGGGCGAGGTCACGGTCGGCAAGGCGCGGGAGATCCTCGCCACCGCGCCCGGCGTGGTGCTGTACGACGACCCGGCGGCGGGCGAGTTCCCCACGCCCGCCGACGTGGTGGGCACCGATCCGACGTGGGTCGGGCGGGTGCGTCGGGCGCTGGACGATCCCACGGCGCTGGATTTCTTCGTGTGCGGTGACAACCTGCGCAAGGGCGCGGCCCTGAACATCGCGCAGATCGCGGAACTGGTGGCGGCCGAGGCGCCGTGACTCCTGTCGCGCGAGTGGGCCCCCGGCCGGAAATACCGTGGCCAGGGGCCTGTTTGTTTGTAGGATCCATGTAAGAATCATGGTCCGGCCGGTGGGCTGGACCACTTGATCCATGCCGTTCGGCGGCTGATGATTTGCCTCCCCGTCCTTTGCAACCGCACGAAGGGCGGGGAGCGTCTTTGCGGTCGCCCTTCGGGGGCGTGGGGACGCTGCGGGACGTGGGGACGTCCCGGTGATTCAGGCATAGGGGATGAGCGGGACGCATGAGGGCATACCAGGCGCATTTGGTTGTGCCGCCTGCCGCGAGAACGTCGTCGGACGTGTCACACGGCGCAAATGACTTGCCCGGCACGTACAACCTCGGTGGGGGGAGACGTGTCCAACTGGCGTGGCAGAGGTTCTCGAGTTCACCCCCAGGCTCTTCGAGCGTGAGGTATCCCCAGCGGCGACCCGCGGCACCGCACTGCGGCCGCCTCGCGCGGCGCTCCGTCCGCGCGTTCCCGGCGGCATGCCGGTGATCGCGCCCATGCCCGCCGCGCGGCCCGCCCGCATACCCAGTCAGCGTGAGGCCGCCGAGGAGACCGTGGCGGCCGGCACCACCGTCGACCATCTCACCGAGACCTATCGCGCGCACTACCGCTCGCTGCTGGGCCTGGCCGCGCTCCTCCTCGACGACACGGCCTCCTGCGAGGACGTGGTCCAGGAGGCGTTCATCCGCGTCCACTCCGCCCGTAAACGCGTCCGGGACCCGGAGAAGACCCTCGCCTACCTGCGGCAGACGGTCGTCAACCTCTCCCGTTCGGCCCTGCGCCGCCGCATCCTCGGCCTGAAGCTGTTGTCCAAGCCGATGCCGGACATGGCCAGCGCCGAGGAGGGCGCCTACGACCAGCTGGAGCGCGACTCCCTGATCAAGGCGATGAAAGGCCTCCAGCGCCGCCAGCGTGAGGTCCTGGTGCTGCGCTACTTCGCGGACATGACCGAGGCGCAGGTCGCCGAGACCCTCGGGATCTCGCTGGGCTCGGTGAAGGCGTACGGCTCGCGCGGCATCGCGGCGCTGCGGGTCGCGATGGGGGCGTCGGCATGAGGAACCACGACGAGGACCGCGACGACCGCGAGCCGGACGAACCCGGCGCTTCGCGCGAGCCGGAGCATCAAGAGCACACGCAATCGCACGCTGGGAACGGAACCGTGAACCACAGCCCCGACGAACTCGGCCCGGACGGGCTCGACTCGGACGAGCTGGAACTGCGCAGGATGCTGCACCAGGCGGTCCAGGATGTCGAGCCGCGGGACGGCACGCTGAACCACCTGCGGCGCGCGGTGCCGGCGCGGCGGGCCCGCAAGCGGCAGGCCGTCGTCGGCCTGGCGGCCGCCGCCCTGTTCGTCGGCTCCGCCATCCCCGCCCTCGTACACGTGTCCTATACCGCCGACTCCGACGCCAATCCGGAGATCGCCGGGAAGGCCTCCCAGGCCCAGGGCGGCACGAGCCAGGGCAAGAACCCGGACGGCGGCGAGAGCGGCATCGGCGGCTCCTCGGACAAGGCCGCCGGCGGGGGCCCGCAGGACCGGAAGGAAGACCACAAGGGCAGTCCGGACACCGCTGCCGACAGCGGACCCACCGGCGGTCCGGACAGCCCCTCGGCCTCCTCCGGCAGCGACGCCCCGGTGTGCACGGCCGCCCAGCTCGGCCCCGCCACCGCCACCGTCGACGCTCCCGACTCGGCCGGTGTCGTCTACGGCACCTTCCACGTCACCAACGTCTCCGCCGGCAGTTGCCGGGTCGGCGGTTCCGGATCGGTGAGCACCCTCGCGCAGGGCGCGGCCGACGCCACCAGGATCACCGTGGTCGCGCACACCTCCGGCGACGCGGCGGCGGAGCTGCCCGACCCCTCCACCGAGGTGCCCGGACTGCTCCTGCCGTCCGGCTCGGCGTACGAGGTGAAGTTCGCCTGGGTGCCCTCCCAGACCTGTCCGACCAGCGGCGGCGGCAGCACCGGCGGCAACGAGACCGGCGGGCCCTCGGCCGACCCGTCCCCGACCCAGGGCGCGAGCACCACGGGTGCCGCGAGCACCGGCACCGACGGCGGCGCCAACACCCAGATGCTCCTGGCGGACAGCACGGCCGACGGCAGCGTCGTGGTCTCCCACACCCCGGAGGCCGGCTCGCCCTCGGCGTCGGCGACGGTGACGAACGCGTGTGCGGGGACGATCTACCGGACCGGGGTGCTCCCGGCGTCGTAGGGGCCGGTCAGGCGCCGGATGCGCCGCTCGACACGGGCGCCGGCACCGGGGCCTCGTCGGCCTCCGCGGGCGCCAGCCCCAGTTCCGCGTCCCGCAGGGCCTCCACCTCGCGGCGCAGCAGCCGGAACCACATGAAGACCACGAAGCCGGCGAAGACGAACCACTCGCCGGTGTAGCCGAGGTTCTGGAACGCCTTCAGGTCCAGCCCGGTGTTGTCGGGGGCCTTCGCCGGCACCGCCGTCATTCCGGGGTCGGCGTGGTTGAGGGTGACCCAGGCGTCGTACACGCCGTACGGCACGAGGTTCACCAGCGAGGCCGCGCTGATCGCCGCGGTCTGCCCGGACGGCAGTCCGCCCCGGGCGCTGACCCCGTTGTCACCCGGTGTCTCCGACGCCTGGAGCGCTCCGGTGACCGCGACCTCGCCCGCGGGCGGCGCCGGGACCCGGGCCGGGTCAGGGGTCCCCGGCAGCCAGCCGCGGACGACCGGCAGCGCCTTGCCGGAGTCGGTGCGCAGCAGCGTCAGCACGTAGTACCCGGGCTTGCCGTCCAGCTCGCGGTCCGGGACCAGCAGCTGATCGGCGTACCGGCCGGTCGCGGTGGTCTGCATGCCGGACGTGCGCTTGTCCACGGGCAGCAGCCGGTCCAGCGGGCGCGGCGCCTCCTCGCGGTAGGAGGCGGCCTGCTCGGTCGCGGTCCGGTGGTCCTGCACCCGGGCCTCGAACCGGCTCAGCTGCCAGGACCCCATGAACACGCAGAAGGGGATGGCGAGCAGCACGAAGACGTTGATGCCCCACCAGCGAGGTGTCAGCAGAAACCGGTACACGCCCTCAACGGTACGGTGCCGCACGCTCCGCCCCGGTCGCGGGGTCGGCACTCAGGGGCGCCGGGTGGCCGGGACGCGGGACGCCCGGCGGGTGGGAAAGGTGTGGAAATCGCAAGAGGATGCGAAGGGTCCGGGCGGAGTTGTCCACAGGCTGGGGAGACCGGTCGGCGATTTGTCGGCGGGACCGGGCAGTATGGGGTCATGACTGAGAGCAACGGGTCCGACTCGCCGCAGCAACTCGACCGGCGGGCACTCATCGAGGAGATGCCGGACTGGGAGAAGCGCTTCCGCGCGCCCCGGGTGTCCCTGCCCGACTGGGCGGAGGACGCGCCGGAGCGCTCCCTGTTCGTGTCGAACGCGACGGGGACGTACGAGTTGTACGCCTGGGACCGGGCGACGGGCGGGCAGCGGCAGGTCACCGACCGGCCGAACGGCACGACGGACGGTGTGCTCTCGCCGGACGGGCGCTGGATCTGGTGGTTCGACGACAAGGACGGCGACGAGTTCGGCGTCTGGCGGCGGCAGCCCTTCGAGGGCGGGGCCGACGAGGCGGCCGTGCCCGGCCTCGCGGCGTCGTATCCGGCGGGCCTCGCGCTCGGCCGGGACGGCCGCACGGCGGTCGTGGGGCGCTCGACGGACGAGGACGGCACGACCCTGCACCTGGCCCGCGACGGCCGGGTGACGGAGGTCTACCGGCACCGCGAGTCGGCAGGCGTGGGCGACCTCTCCCACGACGGCTCGCTGATCGCCCTGGAGCACACCGAGCACGGCGACGCGATGCACTCGGCGCTGCGCGTACTGCGCCCGGACGGCACGAAGGTCGCCGAACTGGACGACACCAAGGGCGGGACGGTCGAGCTGGGCCTCGAGGTACTGGGCTTCGCGCCGGTCGACGGGGACACGCGGCTGCTCGTCGGCCACCAAAGACGCGGCAGGTGGGAGCCGCTGGTGTGGGACGTGGCGACGGGCGAGGAGCACGACCTGGCGCTCGACCTGCCCGGCGACGTGAGCGCCGAGTGGTGCCCGGACGGCGGCGGACTGCTCGTCGTGCACGGCTTCGAGGCCCGCAGCGAGCTGTTCCGCTACGACCTGGCCACCCGTGAACTGACGACGATCCCCACCCCGCCCGGCACGGTCTCCGGGGCGACCGCCCGCCCGGACGGCAGCGTGGAGTACCTGTGGTCCTCGGCGGCCGAGCCCTCCGCGGTCCGCTCGACGCACGGCGGGGTGGTCCTCGACCCGCCCGGAATGAAGTCCCCGGGGTCGGTGCCGGTGGAGGACGTGTGGGTGGAGGGCCCCGGCGGCCGTATCCACGCCCTGGTGCAGAGGCCCGCGGGCGCGACCGGGCCGCTCCCCACGGTCTTCGACATTCACGGGGGCCCCACCTGGCACGACAGCGACTCCTTCGCCGCGGGCCCCGCCGCCTGGGTCGACCACGGCTACGCGGTGGTCCGGGTCAACTACCGCGGCTCGACGGGCTACGGCCGGGCGTGGACGGACGCGCTCAAGCACCGGGTGGGCCTGATCGAGCTGGAGGACATCGCGGCGGTCCGCGACTGGGCCGTCGGCTCGGGACTGGCCGACCCGGCCCGGCTGATCCTCACCGGCGGCTCCTGGGGCGGCTACCTCACCCTGCTCGGTCTCGGCACCCAGCCCGGCCTGTGGGCGCTGGGCATCGCGGTGGTCCCGGTCGCCGACTACGTCACGGCGTACCACGACGAGATGGAAGCGCTGAAGGCCATGGACCGCACCCTGCTCGGCGGCACTCCGGAGGAGGTGCCCGAGCGCTTCGAGGCCTCCTCGCCGCTGACCTACGTCGACCAGGTCGAGGCGCCCGTCTACATCTCCGCCGGGGTCAACGACCCGCGCTGCCCGATCCGCCAGATCGAGAACTACGTCAAGCGCCTCAAGACACGCGAAGCCGTCCACGAGGTGTACCGCTACGACGCCGGCCACGGCTCCCTGGTCGTCGACGAACGCATCAAGCAGATCCGCCTGGAGCTGGACTTCGCGGAGCGGCATCTGCCGAAGTAGGGAAGCCGCGGGGCGCAGGTGGCCCAGGACCACGCGTCCTGAGCCACCCCCGGCCCGCCCCGCGCACCTCCTACGCTCCCTGCGCCCCCCGTTCCTCGGTTCCTGCGCTCCCGTTCCTACGGTTCCTGCGTCCCCGTCCGCTCCCGCGACCCGCGGCCCAGCAGCTCCGCCAGACCGCGCCGGGTCGCCGCGAGCACCACCCGGTCCTCCTTCCGCAGGACATAGGTGCCGGGCAGGTTCCACACCAGACCCGAGGCCCGGCCCGGGTGCTCGGCCGCCGCCTCCGGTGCGGCCGGATCCCGCCGTTCGTCCGCGGTCATCCCCACGTCCAGCGCCAGCACCCGCCAGTACCCCGGCCGGAAGGCCTCCGCGAGCGTCCTGCCCTCCAGCTGCGGATGCCCGCCCACGTCCACGGACGCGAACAGCAGCACCCGCCGCTCCACCGGGATCGCCCCCAGGATCTGCCGGCCGAACATCGCGCCGGCGAACGCGGGCGCCGCCAGGTGAGTCACGCTCCGGCTGCGCGTCAGGGCGTTCGGGTGCGCGGCCCGCAGGGTGCGGTACACCGCGGTGGCGAAGTCGTCGTCGTACAGCCGCAGGACCACCCGCAGATCGGGGCGCACGGACCGCGCGTACAGCACCGCCTCCAGGTTCGTCGTGTCCGCGCTGGTCACGGCGAGCAGCGCGTGCGCGCGGTGGATCTTCGCGGCCTCCAGCACGCCCTCCTGCGTGACATCCCCGAGCACCACCGGCACCCGCAGCCGCCGCGCCGTGGGCACGCCGCGCGCCTCCGGGTCCGACTCCACGCACACCACGGGAATGCGCAGCTCCCGCAGCCGCGTCAGCACCCGGGTGCCGATCTTGCCGAGTCCCAGCAGGACGACGTGCCCGCCGAGCCCTCGCGGCGGCCTGCGCAGCGCGGACGCCGACCGGAACGTGCCCAGCGCCTCGAGCACCGCGGCCAGCACCACCGGCAGCAGCAGCACACCCACCAGCCCGGTCAGCAGTTGCAGGAGCTGCCGTCCGACCGGTTCGCCGAGCGCGGGGTCGTCGATGGCGAACAGGTCGAGCAGCGTCAGGTACACCGCGCCCAGCGGATGGACCCCGGCCACCACCCACAACGCCACCGCGAGCGCGAACACGCACGCCAGCAGACCCGCCACCGTCCACCGCAGCCGCCGCGAGAACAGCGACGTCAGGGGCGGCACGGCCGCCGCCACCACGCGTCTGGCGGACAGCGGCGCACCGGCCGCGTACGAGACCTGCTCCAGCACCACGGTCGCGCGCCCGGTGGCCGCCCGTACCGCCGCCTCGTCCGGCAGCAGCTGCGGCCGCTGGTCGCCGCTGTCCTCGGAACCGTCCGCGCCGGCCGGATCGCTGGTCGTCGCGGACAGCAGCGCCAGTGTGCACAGCCCGGGGTCGGCGACCTGTCCCGGCGCGGGCGGCGGCCGTTCCACCGCGCGCAGCAGCAGCCCGTCGGTCTGGACGACCTTGCTGGTGCCGACGACGGCGCTGGCGGCCAGCGCGGGCGCGGCGGTGTCGGCGTCGGACAGCACGGTCGTGGACGCGTCGGCGCCCGCCGCGTGGTCGCCGCCGACCGCCAGCGCGGCGGTCTGGTCGAGGAGCTCCTCGATGTGCTGGCCCAGCCGCCGGTTGTACAGGCGCACCACGAGCCGCAGCCGCGGGTTGAGGCGGCGGGCGGTCAGGGCGGCGCGGATGTTGGTCTCGTCGTCGTCGTACACCAGGGCCAGCGCCGCCGCCCGCTCCACACCCGCGTCCGCGAGTACGGCCTCGGTCAGTTCGGCGGCCTCCAAAAGCCGGTTCGCACCGGCGGGTGGGCCGCCCGCGGTACCGCCCGCGCTCCCGCCCGTGCCGTTGCCCGCGCCGCCGGCCCCGACGCCCGCCCGGTTCACGGCCGCGCTCACCACCCGGTCCAGCAGCGCCGACGCCGTGCGGCTGCGGCCCACCACCGGTGGCCGCACCGTGCGCTCGGAGGGCGGCACGACCAGTGTCACGTGCTCGCCGTACACCCCCCGCAACTCGGCGACCAACCGGTGCGCGAGCCCGTCGTCCCCGCACACCACCATGTGCACGCCCGTGCCGTCCGGCACACCACCCTGATACGGAACGCTCCCCACGAGGGAAGAGACTGCCGTACCGGGACGCGTGGTTCCACCATCCACCCGGCTCCCGCGCGGTCACCGAGGGCCCCCTGCCCGAAACCGTTCCGCGACAGAGCGCGCGGAGAGCGGTCCCGCGAGAGAATCGGAGCATGGGATTCCGTTTCGGTCGGGCAATCCCTGCGCGGGGATGGTCCGTATATACGGATGTGTCGAGAAGCTGGTTCCCGGTGGGCCGGCTCCCGGATGAGGCTCTGCTGTCCGGGCTGGCAACCGGTGATCCGGAACTCGCGGTCAGTTTCGTACGCAGGTTTCAGCACCGGGTCTTCGGTGTCGCCGTCGCGGTCACCGGTGACCCCCAGCTAGCGGAGGACATCTCTCAGCAGACATTCGAGCGGGCGTGGCGGCACGCGCAGATCTACGACTCGCGCCGCGGGTCGGTCACGACCTGGCTGACCACCATCGCCCACAACCTCGCCATTGACGCCGTACGGTCACGGCGTCAGGAGCCGGTGGCGCCGGAGGACCTCGACGCGATCCTGGACGTCGTCAGTGACACCCCCGAGCGGCACGCGCTGGCCGACGAGGCGTCGTCCCGGCTGCGCGCCGCCGTGGCCGAGCTGCCGCGCGAACAGGGCCGTGCCCTGGTGATGGCCGGCATCTACGGCATGACCGCCCAGCAGATCGCCGACTGGGAGCACATTCCGCTGGGCACCGCCAAGACACGGGTCAGGACGGCGATGGGGAAGCTGCGCACCACCCTTGCCTCCTTCCAGTGAGGCGACCATGGCCAGTGAGATCAGCTGCGAGAAGTTTCGCGAGATCGGCGTCGAGCTCGCGCTGGGCGTGCTGCCCGGCCGTGAGCGGGCCGGTGCCGTCGCGCACCTGGAGAGGTGCGCGGACTGCCGCGAGTACATCGGACAGCTGACTCTGCTGGGCGACCGGCTGATCGGGCTCCTGCCGGGCAGCGAGCCGCCGGTCGGGTTCGAGAGCCGGGTGGCGCAGGCGCTGACGCAGCGGGCGGCACACGACGGGCGTGCGCACGCCCGGGCGCCGGGCATCCCGCGTCCGGGCGTGCTCGGCCGGATACGGCCACGGGTCGCCGCCGCCGCGGGCGCCGTCCTCCTCGCCGTCGGCTTCGGCGGCTGGGCGGTCGGCACGGCGATCGAGTCCACCGTGGCCGGGCCCGCCTCGACCGCCGCCGTCGGGTCGGGCATGTTGTGGGGCGGGTTCACCTCCGCCGACGCGGCCGGAAAGCCGGCCGGCGAGGTCTACGCCCATCCCGGCTCCCCGGGCTGGATCTACATGACCGTCGACCTCGCCAAGACCGGCGCTCCCCACGAGGGCAGGGTCACCTGCCGGCTGGTGCGCAAGGACGGCACCACCATCCGCGTCGGTGACTTCACCCTGCACCACGGCCGCGGCTCGTGGGGCGGCCCGGCCACCGTCGACCCCGCGAAGCTGGCCGGCGCGCGGGTGATCGCCCCCGATGGCACTGTCCTGGCCAGGGCCCACTTCGCCACGGGCGAGGAGACTTCCTGAGGGTTGTGACGCAGCGGAAGGCCCGTTCCTCGCTCCAGGAGCCGTACAGGTCGAGTCAGCCCGTGCGGGCCAGGTGCCCGAGGATCCGGTAGCCGGGGACCGGGCGGGTGCCCGCGGGCAGCGGCGGCTCCACGGCCTTCTGCGTGACGGCGGTCATGACAGCACCGTGCCCTGCGACGGGGGCCCGGCGGACGAGGCCATGCTGTGCAGCCGGTGCAGCCGGGCGTACATGCCGCCGCGCACGAACAGCTCGTCGTGGGTCCCGGACTCGGTGACCCGGCCGTGATCGAGCACCACGATCCGGGTGGCGTCGCGGACCGTGAGGAGGTTGTGGGAGATGACGATGGTCGTCCGGCCGGCCATGAGCCGGCGCAGCGGGTCCATGATCCGGCGGCTCGACTCCATGTCCAGGCCGGTGGTGGGCTCGTCCAGGAGCAGTACGGGCGCGTCCCTGATCATCGCGCGGGCGATGGCCAGCCGCTGGCGCTGTCCGCCGGACAGTGTCTGGCCACGCTGGCCGACCACGGTGTCGTAACCCTCCGGGAGCAGCCGGATGAACTCGTCGGCGTCCGCGGCGCGGGCCGCCTCCACGATCTCGGCGTCGGTCGCGTCGGGCCGGCCGTAGGCGATGTTCTCCCGCACCGTGCCGTGCAGGACCAGCGTCTCCTGCAGCACCACCGCGACGTTGTCGCGCACGTCGGACAGGACCAGATCCCGCAGATCCGTGCCGTCGAGGCGGACAGCGCCCTGGTCGGGGTCGTAGAACCGCAGTTGCAACTTGGCCGCCGTGGACTTCCCGGCCCCGCTCGCTCCCACCAGGGCCAGGGTCTCGCCGGGGTGGACGTGGAACGACACGTCGGACAGCGCCCAGCGGGACGTGTCCGGATAACGGAAGGACACGCCGTCGAACTCGACCTCGCCGCGCGCCCGGCCGATCCGCCGGGCATCCGCGGCCTCCCGGACCTCGGACCGCTGGTCGAGCAGCTCCGCTATGCGCTCGGCGGAGGCGGAGGCGGAGTAGAAGGTGGCGCCGAGATGGGACAGATCACGGACCGGGCTGTAGAGCTTGCCGATCAGCGCCAGGAAGACCAGCAGCCCGCCCAGCGTGAGGTGCCCCTGCGCGAGCTGCCAGGTGCCGAGCGCCATGACGGCGACGCCGCCGCACACCTCGATGAGTTCCACGAGCGGCTCGTAGACCGCACCGATCCGCGTCGAGGCCATCGCGGCGTGGAAACGGCCCACGTTCTCCCGCTCGAAGCGGCGCTGCTCCCAGTCCTGCCGGTTGTACGCCTGCACCAGGGTCATGTTGCCCAGCGACTCCTCGGCGACCGCGCTGAGCGAGCCGCTGCGGCGCCTGCGCTCGCGCGACGCCTGCTTGATCAGCCGGGAGAAGTGGACGGCGGCGCCCCAGAACAGCGGCACGATGACGATCGCGATGAGCGTGAGGTCCCAGCTCAGGTAGAAGAGCAGGCCGAGGAAGATGCCCAGCCGGACCACGTCGTAGAGCACGTCCACGACACCCGAGAGCAGGAACGTTTCGACGGCGTCCACGTCCCCCGTGATCCGCGACAGCACGTCCCCCAGCCGCCGCCGTTCGAAGAATCTGAGCGACAGCCCCTGGAGGTGCCGGAAGACGTCGGAGCGCAGGGCGAGCAGGAAGCGTTCACTGACGTACGCGGAGGTCACTTCGTCGGCGAAGCCCAGGATGCCGCCGACGAGGATGAGTCCCACATACGTCGGCGCGATCCAGACGAAGGGGTGGAGGTCCCGCGGGACGAGTACCTCGTCCACCATGACCTTGAAGAGCCACAGTTCGGCCGCGTCGATGACGGGCCCCGTCAGACTGAGCAGGACGAGCGGCAGGAGCCAGCGTCGGCGCCCGCTGGTGTAGGGCCAGAAGCGTCGGAAGATCTCGCGCGGCGGCAACGGCGGGGCGGCAGCCACCACGTCGTCGGCGTCCGTGCCCACGGACAGAAGACGCCTCAGGACACGCCAACGAAGCGGACCGGCTCCTTCGGGCACCGGTCCGCTCCGCTCCGTGTCGCTGTCAGTAGCGCCCACCGCGTCCGCCGCGTCCGCCGCGTCCGCCGCGTCCGCCGCGTCCACCGCGACCGCGTCCGCCGTGTCCGCCGCGTCCGCCGCGTCCACGTCCGCCGTGTCCGCCGCGTCCGCCGCCGCCACCGCCGCGTTCACCGTAGTCCCGGTTCAGCGTGGGGAAGAGTGCGTTGAAGATCGCCATAATTCCTCCTGCTGGAACTTGTCTCTGAGTGGATACGTCCAAGAGCGGGAATCGGATGGCGATTTAGGTCAAAACGCGGCAAACATCCTCGCGTCTGCCGGAGACCGCGTGAGGTCCCGCCGTTCCCAGTGACGGCGGGACCTCACGGTGCGCGGTGCGTCAGGACATGAGCACAGGCCGGTCGACCTGGTTACAGCCCGCAGGAGCCGCGGTCCAGGTGGAAGAAGCGTGCGTTGGCCCAGCGGCAAAGCCAGATGCCGACGGCGACGCCGACGATGGTCACCAGGGCGGGCAGGTAGCCGCCGGCGACCTGGGTGATCGGGATCGCCGGGCAGCCGCCGGAGATCGCCCACCCCGTGCCGAACAGCACCGCGCCGGGGATCACACCGGCGTGGATCCGCCCCGGGGTCCGGCGCACCCGCAGCAGGGCGAACGCGAGCACGATGATCACGACGGCGCCCGCGAAGGACAGGAACATCCGCAGGTCCTGGAAGGTGAACATGCGGTTCAGCTCGGCGTAGTCGCCGAAGCCGATGTTGGAGACGGTGAAGCCGAGGGCCAGCCCGGTGATGATGTTGGCCAGCAGAATCGCGCCCCGGGTACGCATCAGATCACCTTCCACAGGAGGAACGACACCCCGACGGCGGTGCCGAAGAACACGGCGGTCGCGACGATGCTGACCGGGCGCAGCCGGCCGCAGCCGTTCAGCCCGTGGCCGGAGCTGCACCCGCCGGCCAGCCGGGTGCCGAAGCCGACCAGCACGCCGCCCAGGAACAGCAGGACGACCATCGTGATCGGATCGGCGGTGACCAAGTCCCGGAAGCCCGGACCCATGTCGTAGCGGAGCTCGAACCGCCCGGACGCGAGCGAGGCGATCAGTCCGCCCAGGAAGATCGACACCAGCAGGGCGGCCTGGGTGACCAGAGGGGCGGGACGCTGGCTCGTGACCGAGGAACCCTCTGTCGCCACCGGTTCGACGTCCGGAGCCGGCGGCTGCGGTGGCGCTCCGTACGGGGGCTGCGACTCCGCGTACGGGACTTGGGCGGAGGCCGGCGCTCCGGGTCCCGTGGGCGAGGCCGGCGCTCCGGGCAGGGTTCCGAAGTGCTCAGCGGTGGCCGCGGCGAGCGCTTCGGCGAGTTCCTGATCGTCGGCGAACTCGTCGTCCATCTGCTCGAGACGCCGTTCGCTGCGCCAGTGCAGCACGCGGTCCCAGGCCGACGACACCCCGAAGGAACGATCGGTGGTGAGGGTGTAGTTGACGGTGACCAGAGCGAGCCCGACCGCGCCCGCCCACCAGGGCCAGTAGTTCATGCCGGACCTCTCATCCAGTCGGCGAGCCGACCCCACAAGCCGCGCTTCGCGCGGGACGCATGCGCCGTGTGCGGAGCGGGGCGGTCCGAGGGGCGGGGAGTTGTTATGTGGTGAGTCGGTGTGTGGTGAGTCGGTGTGTGGGGTGACGGTTGGTGAGGCGAGACCGGTGGCGGGACCGGTGCCGGGGACGGTGCCGCCCCGAACCAGGCCGTGCTCTCCGGTTGCTCGCGACCAAGTGACGCCGGCTCAGGCGGCCCGGCCGGTGCCGGCCGGGACCACGCGTCGGGCTGCGGCTGCGGAGCCTGCCGGGGTGCCTGCGTGGGGTTGGTCGCGCTGGACCGGTTCGCACCGGCCGTGCCTTCGAGGTGCCGCGCGGTCGCCCCGTTGGGCAGCAGGCTGATCGGCACGCGCTCGCCGGTGAGCGACAACTGGTAGCGGGCGCAGTCGTGCCACTGGTCCGCGCTGTCGCAGTAGTAGTCGCGCCAACCCTGCAAGCTCGCCCTGAGCAGGGGGAAAAGCGGGCATCCCACGGCGTGCGAGCAACCCACGTTGCTCCCTCCTGACCGGCGCAGACCGCCCGTTCACAAAGGGGCGGTCGCCGTTTCCTGGTTCTTGTCCTTGCCGCGCCCACTCGACGATCTCAATACGTCAGGGGAATGTCGGCACAGAGCCGTATTGTGACTGCCAGTCACCGCGTTCAGCCGTGATGGAACCACTTTCCCGGTGCCCCGGGCAACCCGACCGAGTTTTCCGGCCGAACCACTTGACATTGCTCAGTGAGCTGCGCCACGTGAAAGGTCTGCTCTCCTACCTCTGATGTCCGGATATTTGCCGGCCGACAGCGGGGCCTTTGATCGCGATCAGGTCTCATGATCCCGTCCATCACGGGCCCGAGCCGGGCGATTGTGGAGAGCGTGCGAATGTTCGACCAGGTTGTGGCGAGACCGTGAATATTGCAGATCAGCCCGGCAAGAGCCGACGCGGAGATCAATCTCCGCTTAGTGAATGCGACCCCTCCGAACACTTCACCTGTATCCGACCGAAGGCCCGGACGGGAGAATTCGGCGCCCGCGAAGCTTTTTCGATCATCGAATTCCCCCGCCCCACCACGGAAGCCCACCCAGCAGAACACGACCACGCACATCGAACCCATGCCCCATGGACACCTTTTTCCCTCTTGCGTCACTTGATGAACGGCTGCCACTCCCGCAGGCCGGTCACCTCACGCCCTTGGTGCTGAAGTACGGGGCTTCAGCCAGGGGTTCGTCGAGGGCGGCGCGGCCCGGTACGTCGACGACGATGACGGTGCCCGAGTCGCCCGGCGAGCGGCCCCGCCATGCGGGCGATCCACTTCTCGTGCAGGACGGTGTGCTTCTCGCGGTGCGCAGGACGCGCCGCGAGCCGCTCGGGTGCGGAGGTGAAGGAGAGTTCCACGATCCGCATGCTGGTGTGCGTTCCTTTCCCGAGGGCTCCTACGGCTGACCACCGTCGCGTTCGAGTGCGGTGGCCGTGAAGATTCTCGGCGGCGGCGTCGGCGACGTGTCGGACACCAGGGCCCGGTCGGCTCAGACGCGGTGACGGCCGGCCTTCAACTGGCCTATGAAGGCTGCCCAGGAGCCGGCCTCGAAGGTCAGAGCGAGACCGTGCGGGACCTTGCTGTCACGGACGGGCACGACGCCGGGGAACCCCTCCGCCACCTCCACGCAGTTGCCGCCCTCCTGATTGCTGTAGCTGCTCTTGCGCCACGCGGCGCCGTTCAGATCGGGACGGGACCTTCGCTCCACGGTGGTTGCCCTCCATCACGGATCGGATCATGTCGAGCGACATGAGCGGGGGCAGAGCTGCCGCGCGTAGCCGATCGTAGGTAGCGCGAAACTCCTGACCTCGGCCGCATCCTCGATGAGCTGGCCGTAGTGCGCGCCTTCGGTGTAGGCGACTTCGGACTCGTCCGGCATGGTCAGAACTGTCAGCGAGCCACCCATCGCATCGTGCTCGCCTTGGTCGAACGGCAATACCTGCACGGTGACATGGGGTTCCGATCCGGCCTCGAGCAGTCGCTCCAACTGCTCGCACATGACGGCCTGGCCACCGATGGGACGCCTCAGTACCGCTTCGTCGAGGATGACCCACATCTCAGGCCGACCGGGAGAGCTGAGGCGTTCCTGCCGTTCCAGGCGGGCGGTGATCCGCTCTTCCAACTGTTCCTGATTGTGCAGCGTCCGGCCGACGCTCAGCACCGCTCGCGCGTACGCCTCGCTCTGCAATAAGCCCGGCACCACGTGGGCCGCGTACTCCCTGATGGACACCGCCCGCTCCGAGTAGGCCATGAACGCCCGCGACCAGTCCGGAAACGCCTCCCGATACACGTACGGCCACAGCTCGACCAACAGGTTGTCCGCCCGAGTGAGGCGTCGAGCGCGCGGGCCAGCCGCAGCGTCGGTTTCGCCCCCGACGCGCGCTCGATCTGCGTGATCCGGGTGCTCACCACATGTGTCTTGGCTCCGAGTTCGGCCTGGGTCAGTCCGGCCGCCGTACGGAGTCTGCGCCCCCGTGAACCGAACAGCGCAGCCATGGACGTACTGGGGTCAATTCCGTTGGCCAAGGCGTTACTTCCGTTCCTTACGAGTTGAAAGGTAAGGCTGCGCCACCTTTCGGGCGTAGGGCCGCCGGACGACTCTTGAGTACGGAACGTAATGACTCGTGCACTTCGCGGGAAGGCAGACAGGCCGTGCTGACAGGAACGACCACACCGGGAGAGGGCGTAGCGCCCAACTACCACCACTTCACGGAGCGGTTCGCCTCCACGCCCCGGGGCGCGCGGCTGGCCCGGCGCCTTGCCGTGCGGCGCATGGAGGAGTGGGGGTACCCGCCGGCGTCGGACGCGTCGTGCACGATCGCGCTCATCGTCGGCGAACTTGCGGCGAACGCCGTACGACACGGCCGGGTCCCCGGCCACGGCTTCGCGCTGAGTCTCGCCCTCGACATGACCACCGACGTGATCCGCGTCGAAGTGGCGGACGCCGCCTTGATCAAACGCCCACCGACGACCGCCCCTTCGGCCCACCCCGACGGGGAGTCGGGGCGCGGTCTGATCCTGGTGGACGCCCTGGCCATGCGCTGGGGCTGGACGCCGAGGGACCCCGTGGGCAAGACGGTCTGGGCGGAGGTGTCGTGCCGGGCGTCGCGAGCCGGTGAACCTTCCAGGTCGCAGCACTAGCTTCGGTTACGGACACCGACATCAGCAGCTGGCGGGCTTCGCCGTCGGCGGCCACCACGAGTCCGCGGTCGGCCTGTCCGATCGGGGCGCCGTCGATCCCGGTGACCACGCATCCGGCGGCCTGGCACAGAGCGATGCCGGCGGCGAAATGCGCACGGAGGATCGTCCTCTCCGCATCCACATCGACGGCGGTGGCGAAGTCCCCGGCTTCCTTGTCGATGCGAGCGAGCCGCTGGCCGTACACGTTGCGCACCACATCGTCGCGGGCACGCACCGCGGCTAACGCGACCTCGGCCGGAGTGGACGCCGCGGGAGCTCCGGCACCGCTTTGTGCCGCTGCTCTCCGACCATGGCATTCCACTGGAGATGATCGCTCTGCTGGTCGGTCACAGCAGCCAGGCGACGACCAGGCGGTCTACCGGAAGCAGCTCCGGCTCGTGATCACGAAGGGCGCCGAAGCCATGGACGGCATCTTCGCCGATGAACAGGAAGGGGAGGAGGCAGAGGTGCAGGTAGAGGGCGGCGCGGTTGCCTGATCAACTTCGTTTGGCCCCCGAGCACGACAGAGGCCACATACGGAAATCCGTATGTGGCCTCTGACCAGCGTCGGGGTGGCGGGATTTGAACCCACGACCTCTTCGTCCCGAACGAAGCGCGCTGCCAAGCTGCGCTACACCCCGATGTCGCTGCTTGTCGCGGCGACGACGTTTACTTTAGCCCACTGGTGGCCAGAGGCGAAATCCGGTTTTGGTGCGGCGGCGGATCGGGTTCGGGCGGGTGTGGTCGACGGCTACGAGGAGGAGGGCCAGGGCGTAGAAGGCGAGGCCCAGGAGGAGGGCGTTGGCCAGGACGTGCTTGTAGCCGTGCTGGGAGACGTCCAGGAAGGGGTGGAGGTAGCGGTCGGGGGCGTCGGCGGGGAGCAGTTCACCGCGGGTGAGGGAGAAGACCAGGTAGGCCAGGGGGTAGAGCAGCCATGGTGCGGCCTGGCGCAGGTGGAGGCGGTCGGGCTCGGTGAGCAGGAGCCAGTCCAGGAGGGCGGCGATCGGGGCCGCCGTCAGCAGGATCACGGTGGCCGCCTTCTGCCAGAGCGGGTGGGTGCCGGGCTCGCCCGTGATCGAGAACGCCGGCGACGTGCGGGCCAGGATCGCGTGGTGCACGAGGGCCGTGATCAGGGCGTAGAGCACGGTCGCTCCGGTCAGTGTGGCCGGCAGGGGCTGGCGGGCCGCCCGGGCCCTGCGGGCCGAGAGGAAGAGGACCAGGGCCAGGAGGATGTTGCTCTGGATCGCGAACACGCTCAGGACGCGCGCCGGGGAGCCGAGGTGCAGTTCCACGGCCACCGCGACCGTGATCACCGCGGCGGTGAGGAGGCGGTAGGCCGCCGCCCTGGGGTGGCGGGTGGGCGCCATGACGGCGGTCGGGGGGACGAAGGAGGAGGGCATCAGCTTGACGATGCCCGGGACTGCGGGAAGCTCCGGTATGTCCCGAGGTATGGAAGGCGTCGGAGGGGTCTTCGGCACCTCGGGCGGTTCGGGGGTCTCGGCGGCCATGCCCTCACGGTAGGGAGGGCGGACATAGGGGGCGATTCGGGTAGCCCGTATGGGTTACGTGGGTTACGGATTGCCGTGCGGTGAGAAACCGTCGCTGCCCCGCCCCCAGGCCCGTACCGCTATCGCGTCACTCCCGCCCCACCAGCGTCAGCAGCGTCGCCTCCGGCGGGCAGGCGAAGCGGACCGGGGTGTAGCGGTTGGTGCCGCAGCCGGCCGAGACGTGCAGGTAGGACGTGCTGCCCTCGGCGGTGTGGGTGGACAGGCCCTTCACCCGGTCGGTGTCCAGGTCGCAGTTGGTGACCAGGGCGCCGTAGAAGGGGATGCAGAGCTGGCCGCCGTGGGTGTGGCCGGCCAGGATCAGGGGGTAGCCGTCGGCCGTGAAGGCGTCCAGGACGCGCAGGTACGGGGCGTGCACCACGCCCATCGAGAAGTCCGCCGCGGTGGACGGGCCGCCCGCCACCCTGGCGTAGCGGTCCCGCTTGATGTGCGGGTCGTCCAGGCCCGTCAGCTCCACCGAGAGGCCCTCGAGCTTCAGGGTGCCGCGCGTGTTCGTCAGGTTGAGCCAGCCGGCCGCGTCGAAGCCGTCCCGCAGGTCCTCCCACGGGTTGTGGATCACCCCGACGGCGGGCGCGTTGCCGTTCAGGCCGTGCCGGCCGCTCGTCTTCTCCAGCAGGTAGCGGGCGGGGTTGCGCAGCTTGGGGCCGTAGTAGTCGTTGGAGCCGAAGACGTACGCGCCCGGGAACTCCATCAGCGGGCCGAGGGCGTCGAGGACCTCCGGCACGCCTTCCGGGTCGGACAGGTTGTCGCCCGTGTTGATCACGAAGTCGGGGCGCAGTCCGGCGAGCGAGCGCAGCCAGCGCTGCTTCTTGCGCTGGCCGCCGACCATGTGGATGTCGGAGACCTGGAGGACACGCAGGGGGCGCATGCCGGAGGGCAGGACCGGGACCGTCACCCGCCTCAGGCGGAAGGAGCGGGCTTCGAACCCCGCCGAGTAGAGGAGACCGGCGGCCGCGACCGCCGTGATGCCCAGGGGTACTCCGTATCGCGCGCGCATGTGTCCATCGTCTCAGGCCCACGCCGTGCGGCGGAAATCGCCCGTGGGCTGCCGCGGCGCCAACGCGCGGGCTCCGCCCGGGGATCGGCGTGCCGCCGGGCTCCGTAAATCGGCGCGCGGGAGCCTTGCCGTACCTGCGACAATCAACCTCATGACCACGCTCAAGTCGAAGCTGCACGATGACCTCAACGCCGCGATCAAGGCGCGTGACGAGCTCCGCTCCTCGACGCTCCGGCTGACGCTCGCCGCGATCACCAAGGAGGAGGTCGCGGGCAAGGAGAAGCGCGAGCTCTCCGACGAGGAGGTCCTCAAGGTGATCACCAAGGAGGCCAAGAAGCGCCGGGAGGCGGCCGAGGCCTTCGAGCAGGGTGGTCGCGCCGAGTCGGCCGAGCGGGAGAAGGCGGAGGGCGAGGTGCTCGCCGCGTACCTGCCCCAGCAGATGTCCGACGAGGAGCTGGACCGGATCGTCGCCCAGGCCGTGGCGGAGGCGAAGGCCGCCGGTGCGGAGGGGCCGCGGGCCATGGGCGCGGTCATGAAGATCGTGAACCCCAAGGTCGCGGGCCAGGCCGAGGGCGGCCGTGTCGCCGCCGCGGTCAAGAAGCTTCTGGCCGGCTGACCCGGCCGGTCCTCGGGGACGGACCCGGCTACGTACGACGAAGGGGCGCCGGCCATCCGCCGGCGCCCCTTCGCTGTGGCCGAGGCGCGGGACGGCGTCCCCGCCGCCCGCCCGTCAGGCCACCTGCCCATCAGCCGCGGCGTCCTCCGTTGCCGTTGCCCCGCGGTCCGCCGTTCTGGCCCTGGAAGAAGCCCTCCGGGAGCGTGATGGACGGGTTCGGGAAGGGGTTGTTCCCGCCGTTGTCGCCCCCGTTCCCGTGCCCGTCTCCCCGGCCCCTGCCCTTGTGCTTGTCCTTGTCCTTGTCCTTCTCGGGGTCCGGGATGTTCACGAGGTTGAAGGACGGGGCGTCCTTGCCCGCCAGCGCACCCGACATCATGTCGCGCCAGATGGGGCCGGGGACCTGGCCACCGAAGACCTTCTCATAGGGGGTGCCGCCGATGGTGATGTTGACCATGCGCCGCTGGTGTGCCGGGTCGCCGACCCAGACCGCGCCCGCCATGTTCGGCGTGTAGCCGACGAACCAGGCCGCGAAGCGGAAGTCCGTCGTACCGGTCTTGCCGGCGCTGGCACGGTCGCCGAGGCCGGCCTGCGTGCCCGTACCGTCCTCGACCACACCCTTCAGGAGCGTGTTGACCGTGTCGGCGGTGGTCTCCGACATCGCGCGCGAGCAGGTCGACTTCGGGACGGTCAGGGACTTCTTCTGGTTGCCGGTGGTCTGAGTGATCGACTCTATGGCGATCGGTGTGCAGTACGTGCCGCGGGAGGCGAACGTGGCGTACGCGCTCGCCATGGTCAGCGGCGACACCTCCTGGGTGCCGAGCGCGATCGACGGGTTCTGCTCGATCGGTGTGCCGTCCGCGCGCTGCACGCCCAGCTTGCCGGCCATGTTCTTCACCGGGCAGATGCCGATGTCGCTGATCAGCTGCACGTAGTAGGTGTTGACCGACTTGGCGGTCGCCTCCTTCATGCCGTACGGGCCGACCTCCGACTCGTTCTCGTTGGTGAGATCGAAGCCCTTCGTGTTCACCCAGTTCTTGCCGTCGCAGGCGGCGACCGGGCTCGGGTACGGCATCTTGTAAGGTGAGGAGTACTCCTGAGTCGCGGGCTTGCCGCCCTCGATGGCGGCCGCGGCCACGATCGGCTTGAACGTGGAACCGGGCTGGTAGCCCGCGCCACCGCCCATGGCCTTGTCCACCGAGAGGTTGATCTGGGTCTCGTTCTTGCCGAAGCCGTACGGACGGGACTGGCCCATGGCGAGGATCTTGCCGGTGCCGGGCTCGACGATGGTTGCCGCCGTGGCCACGGCGTCGCTCGCGTTGACGTGGTCGCGGACGGCCTTCCCCAGGGAATCCTGCGCCTGAGGGTCGAGCGTCGTGCGGATCGTCAGACCACCGCGGTTCCAGATCTTCGCCCGGTCCGTCCGGCTCTTACCGAACACCGGGTCGTTCATGAACACTTCGCGGACGTAGTCGCAGAAGAAGCCCGCGCCCCTGATCGCCGTGATGCAGCCGTTGCGCGGCTGGGTGACCTTCAGGCCCAGCGGTTCCTTCTTGGCCTTGTCGGCCTCCGCCTGCGAGATGTCGCCGACACTGGCCATCCGCTGCAGGACGACGTTGCGCCGCTTGGTGGCCTCGGCCTCGTCGTTGACCGGGTCGTAGCGGCTCGGGGACTGGACGATGCCGGCGAGAAGCGCCGCCTCGGGCAGGGTCAGGTCCTTGGCGTGCTTGGAGAAGTAGCGCTGGGAGGCGGCCTCGACGCCGTAGGCCTGCTGGCCGAAGAACGTGATGTTCAGGTAGTTCTCGAGGATCTTCTTCTTGCCCAGGTCCTGCTCGACCTGGATCGCGAACTTCAGTTCCTTGATCTTGCGGCCGATGGTCTGCTGGGTGGCCTCCGCGACCTTCGTCGGGTCGTCGCCGGCCTCCTCGACGAAGACGTTCTTCACGTACTGCTGGGTGAGCGTGGAGGCGCCCTGGGAGACCCCGCCGCTCTGCGCGTTCTTGTTGAGCGCGCGCAGCACGCCCTTCAGGTCGATCGCGCCGTGCTCGTAGAAGCGCGAGTCCTCGATCGCGACGAGCGCCTTCTGCATGTACGGCGAGATGTCCTTCAGCTGGACCACCGTACGGTCGCGGGAGTAGACCTGGGCGATCTGCTCGCCCTTGTTGTCCAGGATCGTGGTCCGCTGACTGAGCGGCGGACGCTTGAGGTTGGCCGGGATGTCGTCGAACCCCGTGGCCGATCCCTTGGCGGCCAGGCCCAGCGCGCCGGCCGCGGGCAGTGCGATGCCCGCCATCACGGCTCCCGCGAGCACACTGACACCGAGGAACTTGGCGGCCTGCTGCGTTGACGACAGACCACCGCCCGAGCGCTTCTTTGGCATGGGGGCAGCCTAATCCGTAGTGATGTGCGATCCGACGGAGCGGGGCTCCTCGGAATGTTCGAATACAGGATCGTGACATCCGAGGGTCGCCGAGCAGGCAACACCTCAACGCGCACGGTGACCTCGCAGGCGCAGTTCGCCACCCCGGCTGTCGAACACGGCCCCCCGGTGCCGCGTGGGGTGTAGCAACGTGAGGCGTCTACGTTCTCATTCGCCGGACACGCGTATATGCCTTGGCCTAAGCTGCTCTCGACTGTCACAGCGGTGCGGCCACGTATCAGTACGTCCGGCAGCTCCGAAACGTTCTGGCTCCGCTCGACTTTTCTGGTCGGCAGGTCCGGATGGTGTCGGGGCGCGCGGTCGGGGCGTGTGGGATACGTGCCTGAATTCGCCCTGTGTGTCATCTGGTGTCCATTGCGGCGCACCGTAACTGCCCCACTGCGCCCGGAATGTCGCGCATGTCGCCAGCTCACTCCCCCGGGTGATCTGCCGCTTACCCATAGTCCGTTCGGGCCATTCAAGATTGGGCCCGCTGGGGGTGTTGCGCCGTGCCCACCTTCCGTAACGTCCTCAACTGGCGGCGGTGAATATGCCGCTGCCGCCGTGGGGGAGCCTCGATTTCGGGAGAGGACGGCGCCGGTATGGGCTGGGTAACCGACTGGAGTGCGCAGGCGGCCTGTCGCACTACCGATCCGGATGAACTGTTCGTTCAGGGAGCAGCGCAGAACAGGGCCAAGGCGGTGTGCACCGGATGCCCGGTTCGCACCGAATGTCTCGCCGACGCGCTCGATAATCGCGTCGAGTTCGGCGTCTGGGGGGGAATGACGGAGCGTGAGCGCCGCGCACTGCTGCGCCGGCGGCCGACCGTGACCTCCTGGCGCCGGCTGCTGGAGACCGCGCGCATGGAGTACGAGCGGGGCGCCGGACTGGTGTCCCTCGCCGACGACCAGGTGTACGAGGACTACGCGGCGGTGGGCTGAGGGGGCTGGCTGAGGCGTCGTCCTTCCTGGGCGGCGGCGCCCTCCCTTCTGGGTGGTCTGCCTTCGGGGGCGGCTGAGTCGTCCTTCCTGGGCGGGCCGCGGTTGTCCTTGTGTTCGTGAGTCCGTGTGTCCGTGGCCGTCCCGCCGCGGGGAGGGGCTGCGGAAGCCCCCGGCGGGCGCCCGTCAGGCGCCCGGCTCGGGCAGCTCGCGGCGGTGTTCCGCGAGCCGGTTTCCGATGTCCCGCAGCCCCGTGAGGTCGTGTACGTCCCCGGGCAGTGCGGCCACTTCGGCCACCGCCACCTCGGGATGCAGGGCGGTGAAGCGGTCACGCGTGCGCTGCTCACGGGAGAGCAGCTGCATGCGCTCGGCATGCAGCCTCAGCAGGCCCGCGGTGACCTGGTCGACGGACGACTCCGGCTCGAAGTCGTCGTCGGCGGGCGCCTCGGGGTCCGCGGGAGGCGCACCGGAATCGGGATGAGCAGCGGGAGAGTCTGAACTGCCGTACGTTTCGGGAGAGTTACGAATTCCAGCTTTCCCGTCCCGCTGATCCACAATGCGGGCCTCCTCAAGATTTTCCGCGGCGGCGAGCGCCCGCTCGGCCGAGAGTTCACCGGCGCCGCTGCCGTGCACCCGGTTGAGCACCAGACCGGCCAGCGGCATCTTCTCCGCGGCCAGTCGCTCGACGAAGTACGCGGCCTCGCGCAGCGCGTCCCGCTCCGGGGCCGCGACCACCAGGAACGCGGTTCCCGGCGCCTGGAGCAGCTTGTACGTCGCGTCCGCGCGGGTACGGAAGCCGCCGAAGGTCGTGTCCATCGCGGCCACGAACGTCTGGACGTCCTTGAGCAGTTGACCGCCCAGCAGCTTACCGAGCGTGCCGGTCATCATCGACATCCCGACGTTCAGGAACTTCATCCCCGCGCGCCCGCCCAGCTTCGCCGGGGCCGTCAGCAGCCGGATCAGCCGGCCGTCGAGGAAGGAGCCGAGCCGCTTGGGCGCGTCCAGGAAGTCCAGGGCCGAGCGGGACGGCGGGGTGTCGACGACGATGAGGTCCCACTCGTCCCGGGCCCGAAGCTGGCCCAGCTTCTCCATCGCCATGTACTCCTGCGTGCCCGCGAAGCCGGCGGAGAGCGACTGGTAGAAGGGGTTGGCCAGGATCGCGGCCGCCCGCTCGGGGTCCGCGTGCGCCTCGACGACCTCGTCGAAGGTGCGCTTCATGTCGAGCATCATGGCGTGCAGCTCGCCCTCGCCCTCGGTGCCCTTCACCCGGCGCGGGACGTTGTCCAGGGAGTCGATGCCCATGGACTGGGCGAGCCGGCGGGCCGGGTCGATGGTCAGGACGACCACCTTGCGGCCGCGCTCGGCGGCGCGCAGGCCGAGGGCCGCCGCGGTGGTGGTCTTGCCGACCCCGCCCGAGCCGCAGCACACCACGATCCGGGTCGTCGGGTCGTCGAGCAGCGGGTCGACCTCGAGCGCGCGCGTGGGTGCCAGATGGCGGACGCCGTCGTGCGCGGGGGCGGAGGTGCGCGCGGTCTCCCGCGCGGGTGCCGGGTCCGGGCTCATGACATCCCCTGCTTCCGCAGCTCGGTCGCCAGTTCGTACAGGCCCGCCAGGTCCATGCCCTCGGCGAGCAGCGGCAGTTCGTGCAGGGGCAGACCCAGCTCGCTCAGCACCGACCGCTGCTCCTCCTCCAGCGTGTAACGCTCGGCGTACTCCTCGGCCTGCTCCAGCAGCGGACCCACCAGCCGCTCGGCGTTCTGACCGCGCTGTCCTCCGCCGAGCCCGGCGGAGGACAGCGACCGGGCGAGCGCGGTGCGCGAAGCGGTCCGTACGAGTTCCAGGTCGCCCGCGTCCAGCACCTGCGGGCGCTCCATGTTCACGATGATGCGCCCCACCGGGAGCCGGGCGGCACGCAGTTCGGCGATGCCGTCGACGGTCTCCTGGACCGGCATCTCCTCCAGCAGCGTCACCAGGTGCACGGCGGTCTCGGGCGACTTCAGCACCCGCATCACCGCCTGGGCCTGATTGTGTATCGGGCCGATCTTCGCCAGGCCCGCCACCTCGTCGTTGACGTTGAGGAAGCGGGTGATGCGCCCGGTGGGCGGCGCGTCCATGATGACGTAGTCGTAGATGAATTGTCCGCTGCGGTCCTTGCGCCGCACCGCCTCGCACGCCTTGCCGGTCAGCAGGACGTCCCTGAGTCCGGGCGCGATGGTGGTGGCGAAGTCGATGGCGCCGAGCTTCTTCAGGGCCCGGCCGGCACCGCCCAGCTTGTAGAACATCTGGAGGTAGTCCAGCAGGGCCAGTTCGGGGTCTATGGCCAGCGCGTACACCTCCCCGCCCCCGGGAGCGACGGCGATCTTCCGTTCCTCGTAGGGCAGCGCCTCCGTCTCGAAGAGCTGTGCGATGCCCTGCCGGCCCTCGACCTCGACGAGGAGCGTCCGCTTCCCCTTCGTGGCCAGGGCCAGCGCGAGGGCGGCGGCGACCGTCGTCTTTCCGGTCCCGCCCTTGCCGCTGACGACCTGGAGCCTGCTCACGTATTCGAGACTAACCAGTTCGCGCTCGGGTCACGCGGGAGGCTGTGGAGAACCGGCGTCGTGGTCGCCCCGTGGCCCGCCGGCGGCAGCGGATACAGTCGGCCACATGACCAAGTGGGAATACGCAACCGTGCCGCTGCTCGTCCATGCCACGAAGCAGATTCTGGACACCTGGGGCGAGGACGGCTGGGAGCTCGTCCAGGTCGTGCCCGGACCGAACCCCGAGCAGCTGGTGGCCTACCTGAAGCGGGAGAAGCAGGCATGAGCGCGGTCGAGGCGAGGCTGGCGGAGCTGGGTCTGAGGCTGCCGGAGGTCGTGCCGCCGCTGGCCGCCTACCAGCCCGCGGTGCGGTCCGGCGTGTACGTCTACACCGCCGGCCAGCTGCCGATGGTGGACGGAAAGCTCCCGGTCACCGGAAAGGTGGGCCTGGAGGTCACCCCGGAGGAGGCCAAGGAGCTGGCGCGCACCTGTGCGCTGAACGCCCTGGCGGCCGTCAAGTCCGTCGCGGGCGACCTGGACCGTGTCGCGCGCGTGGTGAAGGTTGTGGGCTTCGTCGCCTCGGCGGCGGACTTCACCGGCCAGCCGGGCGTCGTCAACGGCGCCAGCGAGCTGCTGGCCGAGGTCCTCGGCGACAAGGGCGTGCACGCGCGCAGCGCGGTCGGTGTGGCGGTGCTGCCGCTGGACGCCCCCGTGGAGGTGGAGATCCAGGTGGAGCTGGAGCCGTAGGCGGAGCCCGGAACCGGCTCTGACCTCGGTCACCTCTCGAACATTCGCGCACCACGGGATAGCCTCCGCCCATGGCGAATGGGCAGTGGTTTCCCCCGGACTGGCCGGACCGTATCCGCGCGCTCGCGGACGGCAGCCTCACACCGGTCGCGCCGAAGCGCGCGGCCACCGTCATGCTCCTGAAGGAGACCGGTTCCGGCCCCGCGGTGCACATGCTGCGCAGACGCGCCTCCATGGCCTTCGCCGGAGGCGCGTACGCGTACCCGGGCGGTGGCGTCGACTCCCGTGACGACGACCACCACGTCCGCTGGGCGGGGCCCTCGCGCGCGTGGTGGGCCGACCGGCTCGGCGTCGACGAGAAGGCGGCCCAGGCGATCGTCTGCGCGGCCGTCCGCGAGACGTACGAAGAGGCCGGCGTCCTGCTCGCCGGCCCCGACGCGGACAGTGTCGTCGGCGACACCACGGGTGCCGACTGGGAGGCCGACCGCGCCGCCCTGGTCGCCCGTGAGCTGTCGTTCGCGGAGTTCCTGGACCGCCGGGGCCTGGTCCTGCGCTCGGACCTGCTGGGGGCCTGGACCCGCTGGATCACCCCCGAGTTCGAGTCCCGCCGCTACGACACCTGGTTCTTCGTGGCCGCGCTGCCCGAGGGCCAGCGCACCCGGAACGCCTCCACGGAGGCCGACCGCACGGTGTGGATCGCGCCCGCGGAGGCGGCGGCCGGGTACGACCGGGGCGAGCTGCTGATGATGCCGCCCACCATCGCCACCCTGCGCCAGCTGGTGCCCTGCGGCAGCCCCGCCGAGGCGCTCACCGCCGCGCGGTCCCGCGATCTGACCCCCGTGCTCGCGCGGGCCCGCCTGGTGGCCGGCGAGGTGGTCCTGACCTGGCCGGGGCACGACGAGTTCACCAAGCACATCCCGAGCGGCACGGCCCGCGCGTGAGCCGCCGCTCCCGCCCGGCCGACGCCGAGGAAGGCCCTCTCGCATGACCGACGCAGCAGCGCTACCCGGTCAGCCCCGGGGCGGTGTACTGGCCGGCCCCGCCACCGCGCGGGCCGTCAACGTCCTCGCGCCCAACGCGTCCCCCATGACCCTGGACGGCACCAACACCTGGATCGTCTCGGAGCCCGACTCCGACCTGGCCGTGGTGGTCGACCCCGGGCCGCTGAACGAGGGCCACCTGGCCCAGGTGGTCGCCACCGCCGAGGAGGCGGGCAAGCGGATCGCGCTGACCCTGCTGACCCACGGCCACCCCGACCACGCCGAGGGCGCCGCCCGCTTCGCCGAGCTGACCCGCACGCGCGTGCGTGCGCTCGATCCGGCCCTGCGGCTGGGCGACGAGGGCCTGGGCGCGGGTGACGTGATCAAGGTGGGCGGGCTGGAGCTGAGGGTCGTACCGACCCCCGGCCACACCGCCGACTCCCTCTGCTTCCACCTGCCGTCCGACCGCGCCGTGCTCACCGGCGACACGATCCTGGGCCGGGGCACGACCGTCGTCGCGCACCCCGACGGCCGTCTGGGCGACTACCTGGACTCGCTGCGGCGGCTCAGGTCCCTCACGGTCGACGACGGCGTCCACACGGTCCTGCCCGGCCACGGACCCGTCCTGGAGGACGCCCAGGGCGCCGTCGAGTTCTACCTCGCCCACCGGGCCCACCGTCTCGCCCAGGTCGAGACGGCCGTCGAGTCCGGCCACCGGACCCCGTCCCAGGTCGTCGCCCACGTGTACGCGGACGTGGACCGCTCCCTGTGGCCGGCGGCCGAGCTCTCGGTGCGCGCCCAGCTGGAGTACCTCCGGGAGCACGGTCTCATCTGACGGCCGACGACGAGCCCCGTCCTGCGGCCGACGACGAGGGCCGACGGCGAGGGCCCCGTCCCGGCCGGGAACGGGGCCCACAGGACCGCGACGGGTCAGCGCGAACGCTTCGCGAGGCGCTCCACGTCCAGCAGGATCACCGCGCGGGCCTCCAGGCGGAGCCAGCCGCGCTGGGCGAAGTCGGCCAGGGCCTTGTTCACGGTCTCGCGGGAGGCGCCGACCAGCTGGGCCAGCTCCTCCTGGGTGAGGTCGTGCACCACGTGGATGCCCTCCTCGGACTGCACGCCGAAGCGGCGGGAGAGGTCCAGCAGAGCACGGGCGACACGGCCCGGAACATCCGAGAAGACCAGGTCCGACATCTGGTCGTTGGTCTTGCGCAGGCGCCGGGCGACGGCGCGCAGCAGGGCGCCGGCCACCTCGGGCCGCACGTTCAGCCAGGGCTGGAGGTCGCCGTGGCCGAGGGCCAGCATCTTGACCTCGGTCAGCGCGGTCGCGGTCGCGGTGCGCGGGCCCGGGTCGAACAGCGACAGTTCACCGATGAGCTCGCCGGGGCCCACGACGGCCAGCATGTTCTCGCGGCCGTCCGGGGACGTGCGGTGCAGCTTGACCTTGCCTTCGGTGACCACGTAGAGCCGGTCGCCCGGGTCGCCCTCGTGGAACAACGAGTCGCCACGTGCGAGTGTCACCTCCGTCATGGAGGCGCGGAGCTCCGCGGCCTGCTCGTCGTCGAGCGCCGCGAAGAGCGGATTGCGCCGCAGAACGTCGTCCACGAGTTCTCTCCTTGTCGACCTGCTCAGAGGATCTTGCTCCCCCGTGTGCCAGGGGTCCGTGTTCCCCATTTTGCCGGACGGTCCAAACAGTGTGATCTGTCACAAGGATGCCGCACAGGTGTGCCCGTTTACGCGGCAGGGGGCCAATCGGGGTCCGATCTCGGGGGTCCGGAGCGGATGTCGGTGCTGGGCTTTAGGCTGGCCGGGTGTCCAAATCGCCGGTGAGAGCGCAGGCCGAGGGGGCTGGGCGGGTGGTTGTACGTGAGGATTCCGCTGTGGGCGAACAAGAGCCCGACGATGGAACGAACATGGCAAAAGCGGCAAAAAGGGCACCCGTGAAGAGGGCAGTACCTGCGAAGAAGGCAGCACCTCGGAAGAAGACGGCCCCCGCCAAGAAGGCCGTGGCCCCGAAGAAGGTGACGGTCGCGCCGAAGAAGGCCAGTGCCGCCGTCGAGAAGGTCGCGCCGGCGAAGACGCTCGCCCCGAAACCGCCGAAGAACGAGTCGCGCACGGCCCTGGTCCGCCGGGCCCGCCGTATCAACCGCGAGCTCGCCGAGGTGTACCCCTACGCCCACCCCGAGCTGGACTTCGAGAACCCCTTCCAGCTGCTGGTCGCCACGGTCCTGTCGGCCCAGACCACGGACCTGAGGGTCAACCAGACCACGCCCGCGCTGTTCGCCAGGTACCCCACCCCCGAGGACCTCGCCGCCGCCAACCCCGAGGAGGTCGAGGAGATCCTGCGGCCCACCGGTTTCTTCCGGGCCAAGACCAAGTCGGTGATAGGCCTGTCCAAGGCCCTGGCGGAGGAGTTCGGAGGCGAGGTCCCGGGGCGCCTGGAGGACCTCGTCAAGCTCCCCGGCGTCGGCCGCAAGACCGCCTTCGTGGTCCTCGGCAACGCCTTCGGCAGGCCCGGACTGACCGTGGACACGCACTTCCAGCGGCTGGTGCGGCGCTGGCAGTGGACCGAGGAGACCGACCCCGACAAGATCGAGGCCGCCGTCGCCGCGCTCTTCCCCAAGAGCGACTGGACGATGCTCTCGCACCACGTGATCTTCCACGGCCGCCGTATCTGCCACGCCCGCAAGCCCGCGTGCGGTGCCTGCCCGATCGCCCCGCTCTGCCCGGCCTACGGCGAGGGCGAGACGGATCCGGAGAAGGCGAAGAAGCTGCTCAAGTACGAGAAGGGCGGCTTCCCGGGCCAGCGCCTCAAGCCGCCGCAGTCCTACCTGGACGCGGGCGGCAGGCCGGCACCGCCGCTGGGGGCCGGATGACACCGGGGCCGGATGACGCGGAACGATCTCGGTGCCGTCGGGCGTTGGACACGGCAGGACGGCGAGGGGAACGGGGGTGGCGATGACGCGGGCGAGTGAGGCGAGCGGGACGCAGGGCGGCTCGGTGGCGCTCAGCACGGAGGGGCTGCCCGGCTGGCTCGGGCCGGTCGTGCGCGTGGCCGAGACGGTCCGGCCGGTCCAGCTGAGCCGCTTCCTGCCGCCGGAGGACGGCGCGGGGCGCCAGTCCGCCGTCCTGATCCTCTTCGGTGAGGCCGAGCGCGGCCCCGAGCTGCTGCTCATGGAGCGGGCCGGCTCCCTGCGCTCGCACGCCGGCCAGCCGGCGTTCCCCGGCGGGGCGCTCGACCCCGAGGACGGCGACCCGCAGGGCGAGGGCCCGCTGCGGGCCGCGCTGCGCGAGGCCGAGGAGGAGACCGGGCTCGAGCCGGGCGGCGTCCAGCTGTTCGGTGCGCTGCCCCGGCTGTACATCCCGGTCAGCGGCTTCGTCGTCACACCCGTGCTCGGCTGGTGGCGCGAGCCCAGCCCGGTCGGTGTCGTCGACCCGGCGGAGACCGCACGCGTGTTCACCGTGCCCGTGGCGGATCTCACGAACCCTGACAACCGGGCCACGACCGTCCACCCCAGCGGCCACCAAGGTCCGGCATTCCTGGTCGAATCGGCCCTCGTGTGGGGCTTCACCGCCGGGATCATCGACCGCCTGCTCCACTACGCGGGCTGGGAGCGGCCCTGGGACCGCGGCAAGCAGGTCCCGCTCGACTGGCGGTCGTGACAGGGTGGGCACCGCGTCGGTGCTGCCGGGGGCGGAACTCCAGGAGGACACAGGCCGACCTGGGGTGATCGGAACATGATGAGGCGAGGCTCGACGCGGTGAACGTGCTGGACATCCTGCTGCTGATCGCCGCCGCGTGGTTCGCGGTCGTGGGCTACCGCCAGGGATTCGTCGTCGGCATCCTGTCGGTGATCGGCTTCCTGGGCGGCGGACTCCTCGCCGTGTACACGCTCCCGGTCATCTGGGACGCGATGACGGACAACACACCGGTCAGTACCACAGCGGCCGTCGTCGCGGTCATCGTCGTGATCGTCTGCGCCTCGGTCGGCCAGGCCCTGACCACCCACCTCGGCAGCAAGCTGCGCGTGTACATCACCTGGTCCCCGGCCCGCGCCCTGGACGCGACCGGCGGCGCTCTGGTCAACGTCGTCGCCATGCTGCTGGTCGCCTGGCTGATCGGCTCGGCCCTCGGCGGGACGACGATACCGACGCTGGGCAAGGAGGTGCGCAACTCCCGGGTGCTGCTCGGGGTCTCCGAGGTGCTGCCCGCGCAGGCCGACACCTGGTTCGCGGACTTCACCTCCGTCCTCGCGCAGAACGGCTTCCCGCAGGTCTTCAGCCCGTTCGCCAACGAGCCCATCACCGACGTACAGCCCCCGGACCCGGCGCTGGCGAACAGCGCCGTGGCCCTGCGCGCCAAGCAGTCCGTCGTCAAGGTCATGGGCACCGCGCGCAGTTGCGGCAAGGTGCTGGAGGGCAGCGGCTTCGTCTTCGGAAACCGCCGCGTCATGACCAACGCGCACGTCGTGGGCGGGGTCGACGAACCCACCGTCCAGATAGGCGGCGAGGGACGGAAGTACGACGCCAAGGTCGTCCTGTACGACTGGCACCGCGACATCGCCGTGCTGGACGTGCCGGACCTGAAGGCGCCGGCCCTGAGGTTCACCGGCACGGACGCGCGCAGCGGCGACGGCGCGATCGTCGCCGGCTTCCCGGAGAACGGGTCGTACGACGTCCGTGCCGCGCGCGTGCGCGGCCGCATCACGGCCAGCGGCCCGGACATCTACCACCGCGGCACCGTGCGCCGTGACGTCTACTCGCTGTACACGACCGTGCGCCAGGGCAACTCCGGCGGCCCGCTGCTCACGACCGACGGCAGGGTGTACGGCGTGGTGTTCGCCAAGTCCCTCGACGACGCCGACACCGGCTACGCGCTCACGATCGGCGAGATCCAGCAGGACATCGCGCAGGGTCGTACCGCGAACCAGCAGGTGGGCAGCGACGACTGCGCGCTGTAGGCCGTGCCGGGTCAGCCGCGGCTGTGACGCAGGCGTACCGAGACCCAGCGCGCTCGGCGGCGCAGGATGCGGGGAATGCCCACCCGTGGATCCGTGTCCGTCAGCGGCGGAGCTCCGCGCTGATGGGAGTTGGGACCGCTCACCGAACGGCGGGTGCCTGCTACGTCGTTGTAGTCGTGCGTCCAGCCCATACCGGGACGTCTGCCCCCGCCCCAAGGTCGATAACCGCCCGCGGACTCCCCAATTGGCCTATGCGCCGGGCAATTGGCAGTTCGCAGGACAGCTGTTCACGTTCGGATACCGGGCGCATCGTCCGGGTCACCGATCCGGTTCGGGGTCCTTCAGCCAGTTGACCAGCTCCGTCGAGAAGGCCACCGGATCCTCCTCGTGAGGGAAGTGGCCGAGGCCATCGAAGAGGCGCCAGCGGTAGGGGGCTTCGACGTACTCGCCCGAGCCGGCCGCGCTGCGGGTGCGCTGGACGGGGTCGAGGGAGCCGTGCAGGTGCAGCGTCGGCACGCGCACGGGCCGCTTCATCCGGCGATAGAACTGGATGCCGTCGGGCCGGGCCAGCGAGCGCACCAGCCAGCGGTACGGTTCGACGGAGCAGTGCGCCGTCGAAGGGATGCACATGGCGCGGCGGTACGTCTCCACCGCCTCATCGTCCGGCAGCCGCGGCCCCGACCAGTCCCGTACGAGCCGGGCCACCAGGGCGCCGTTGTCGGCGGTGAGCTGCCGCTCGGGGATCCAGGGACGCTGGAATCCCCAGATGTACGAATTCGCCGCCGTCTGCCGGACGTCCCCGAGCATCGCCGAACGCCAGCGCCTGGGGTGCGGCATCGAGGCGACCGCGAGCCGACGTACCAGCTTGGGGCGCATCGCGGCCGCCGTCCACGCCAGGTAGCCGCCGAGGTCGTGGCCGACCAGCGCGGCGTCCGGCTCGCCGAGCGAACGGACCACGCCGGTGATGTCGAGGGCGAGGTTGGCCGGGTCGTAGCCGCGGGGGGTACGGTCGCTGCCGCCCACGCCGCGCAGGTCCATCGCGACGGCCCGGAAACCGGCGTCGGCGAGGGCGACGAGCTGGTGCCGCCAGGTCCACCAGAACTGCGGGAAGCCGTGCAGCAGCAGGACCAGCGGTCCGTCGCCGAGCTCGGCGATGTGGAAGCGGGCGCCGTTGGCCGCGACGTCCCGGTGCGTCACCTTCCTGCCGCCGGGCAGGTCGATCCGGACGACCGGCGTCGATTGCGCCGAAGGGGTGGCGGGCTCCGTCATGAGGTCGAGCGTGCCACAGCCTCGATGGCCGCGGGCGAGCGGTCCTCCAGGGCGGCCGGTTCCGGGCGCGGGTGCGGCTTGGCGTTCTGGAGCACCCCGGCCGTCGCCTTCATGGACGCGGCGACCTTCTGCGGGCCCTGGCTCTTCTTCGTCTTCTTCCCGAGGAGCACACCGATCACCACCAGTACGCCGGCGATCAGGCAATTGGCCCCGAAGGACACCAGGAAGCAGAGGGCGAGGTTCCAGTTGGTCCAGGTGTGAACGCCGTACGCCAGCGCGAAGTTGAGCATCGGCAGGGAGAACAGCAGCAGCGCACCGGCCAGGCCCAACACGCTGCCGCTGGCCGCGCCGCGCCTGACGTCCTTGCGCAACTGGGCCTTGGCCAGTGCGATCTCGTCGTGCACCAGTGCCGACATCTCGGTGGTCGCCGAGGCGAACAGCTGGCCGATGCTGCGTTCGGTGCCGACCGGGCTGCCGTCGGGTGCGCTCATCGCGGTCTTCCTCTCCTGCCTGACTTGGGACTGCGTTCCGTCCGGTCTCTGTCCGGCTGCTGTCACTGCCTGACTTCTGCCCGACTGGGAACGCTCCTGTCATTTGTACCGTCCCGTCAGATCATGCCGGACCGCCGTCCTGCTCGCCTGCCCTGTCCGGCACTTCGGCAAGCCGCCCGTCCTGTTCGGCGGTCTTCGCCTCGGCGAGCCGGCGGTGCTCGGCGGCCTTCCGCTCGTGAATCTCGGCCATGCGCAGGTGGTGGGCGGGGTCGTCCTGCTCGTAGACGTCCGGGATGCCGTCGAGGTCGTCGTCCCGCTCCTCGGACTCGCACAGCCTCCGGTACCGGGCGTTGCGGATCTTCAGCAGGACGGTCGCCAGAATCGCCGCGATGAGGGAGCCGGTGAGGACGGAGGCCTTGACCTCGTCGGTGAGCGCCGCGTCGCCGGTGAAGGCCAGCTCGCCGATGAGCAGGGAGACGGTGAAGCCGATCCCGGCGAGGGTCGCCACGGCGAACAGGTCGGCCCAGGCGAGGTCCTCGCTGAGCGACGCCCTGGTGAAGCGGGCGGTGAGCCAGGTCCCGCCGAAGATGCCGACCGTCTTGCCGACGACGAGTCCGAGGACGACGCCGAGTGTCTCGGGCCGGGTGAACACGTTGGCCAGCGCCCCGCCCGAGACGGAGACGCCCGCGCTGAACAGGGCGAACAGCGGCACCGCCAGACCGGCCGAGAGGGGCCGTACGAGGTGTTCGACGCGCTCGCCGGGGGAGGTCTTCTCGCCCTCGTGGGGGGCACAGCGCAGCATCAGGCCCATCGCGACGCCCGCGATGGTGGCGTGTACGCCGCTGTTGTACATCAGCGCCCAGATGACCAGGGCGAGCGGCCCGTACACGTACCAGCCGCGCACGCCCTTGCGCAGCAGCAGCCAGAAGACGACGAGGCCGGCCGCCGCGCCGCCGAGCGCGGCGAAGTTCAGGCTTCCGGTGAAGAAGACGGCGATGATCAGGATCGCGAACAGGTCGTCGACGACGGCGAGTGTCAGCAGGAAGGCGCGCAGGGCGCTGGGCAGCGAGGTGCCGATGACCGCGAGCACGGCGAGCGCGAAGGCGATGTCCGTCGCGGTCGGCACCGCCCAGCCGCCGAGTGAGCCGTCCGAGACGAGGTTGGTCAGGGCGTAGACGACGGCCGGTGCCGCCATGCCGCACAGCGCGGCGATCACCGGCAGGATCGCGGCTCTGCCGTCCTTGAGGTCTCCGGCGACGAGTTCGCGCTTGAGCTCGATCCCGGCGACGAAGAAGAAGACGGCGAGCAGTCCGTCGGCGGCCCAGTGCTCCACGGAGAGGTTCAGGCCGAGGGAGGCGGGGCCGAGGTGGAAGTGTCCGACGCTCTCGTAGCTGCCGCGCAGGCCGGGGATGTTCGCCCAGAGCAGGGCGGCGACGGCGGCGAGGAGGAGGATCACACCACCGACGGTCTCGGTGCGCAGCGCGTCCGCCACGAAGTTTCGCTCGGGCAGGGACAGGCGTCCGAGGAACTTGCGGGCTGGGGTGTCGGTGCGGGGCGCGGCCACGGGAACCTCCGGTCGGTGGGCATGACGGATCACATGCCGACCAGACTTCCCGGCGCACCTGAGGGATTTTTCCGTTGTGTTGTCCCGCCCACCTTACCCAAGGCGGGGCCGAGCGGGTCCCGGTGTCCTCCCGGGATGCGGAAGGGGCACCCGGCGCCTGTCCCGCCGGGTGCCCCTTGAGGCCGTACTCAGTCCTCGTCCGTCTTCCGGGCGTTCCCCGCTCAGTCCTCGCTGGGCGACGCGGGGAGCTTGGCCTGGATGAGGTCCATGACGGCGGAATCGGTCAGCGTCGTGACGTCCCCGAGCTGCCGGTTCTCCGCCACGTCGCGCAGCAGGCGCCGCATGATCTTCCCGGAGCGGGTCTTCGGCAGCTCCGCCACCGGCAGGATCCGCTTGGGCTTGGCGATCGGGCCGAGCGTCGAGCCGACGTGGTTGCGCAGCTCGGCGCCCAGGTCCTCGGTCTCGGTGACCGCGCCGCGCAGGATCACGAACGCGACGATCGCCTGTCCGGTCGTCTCGTCCGCCGCGCCGACCACGGCCGCCTCGGCGACCGACGGGTGGGAGACGAGGGCGGACTCGACCTCGGTGGTGGAGATGTTGTGCCCGGACACGAGCATCACGTCGTCGACGCGGCCGAGCAGCCAGATGTCACCGTCGTCGTCCTTCTTGGCGCCGTCACCGGCGAAGTACCGGCCTTCGAACCGCGACCAGTAGGTGTCGATGAACCGCTGGTCGTCGCCCCAGATGGTGCGCAGCATCGACGGCCACGGCTCGGTGAGCACCAGGTAGCCACCGCCGCCGTTGGACACCTCGTTCGCCTCGTCGTCCACCACGGTGGCGGAGATGCCGGGCAGCGGCCGCTGGGCCGAGCCGGGCTTGGCGGCGGTCACACCCGGCAGCGGGGAGATCATGATTCCGCCGGTCTCGGTCTGCCACCACGTGTCGACGACCGGGGTGCGGTCGCCGCCGATGTTCTTGCGGTACCAGATCCACGCCTCCGGGTTGATCGGCTCGCCGACCGAGCCGAGGATGCGCAGGGAGGACAGGTCGAACTTCGCGGGGATGTCGTCGCCCCACTTCATGAACGTACGGATCGCGGTCGGCGCCGTGTAGAGGATCGTCACGCCGTACTTCTGCACGATCTCCCAGAAGCGGCCCTGGTGCGGGGTGTCCGGCGTGCCCTCGTACATCACCTGCGTCGCGCCGTTGGCCAGCGGCCCGTACACGATGTACGAGTGGCCGGTGACCCAGCCGACGTCGGCGGTGCACCAGAACACGTCGGTCTCCGGCTTGAGGTCGAAGACCGCCCAGTGCGTGTACGCCACCTGCGTGAGGTAGCCGCCGGAGGTGTGCAGGATGCCCTTCGGCTTCCCCGTCGTGCCCGAGGTGTAGAGGATGAACAGCGGATGCTCCGCCTCGAACGCCTCCGGCGTGTGCTCGGCGGACTGCCGGTCGACGATCTCGTGCCACCACAGGTCCCTGCCCTCGGTCCAGGCGACCTCCTGGCCGGTGCGGCGGACCACGACCACGTGGTCGACGTTGTCCACGCGCTCGACCGCCTCGTCGACGGCCGGCTTGAGCGCCGACGGCTTGCCGCGCCGGTAACCGCCGTCGGCGGTGATGACGACCCTGGCGTCGGCGTCCTGGATGCGAGTGGCGAGCGCGTCCGCGGAGAAGCCGCCGAAGACCACCGAGTGCGTGGCACCGATCCTGGCGCAGGCCAGCATCGCGACCGCGGTCTCCGGGATCATCGGCATGTAGATCGCGACTCGGTCGCCCTTCCGGACGCCGAGTTCGAGCAGTGCGTTCGCGGCCCTGGACACCTCGTCCTTGAGCTCGGCGTAGGTGAGGGCGCGGTGGTCGCCGGGCTCACCCTCGAAGTGGATCGCGACGCGGTCGCCGTGCCCGGCCTCCACATGCCGGTCGACGCAGTTGTACGCCACGTTGAGCGTGCCGTCCTTGAACCACTTGGCGAACGGCGGGTTCGACCAGTCGAGCGTCTCGGTCGGCTCCACGGCCCAGGTCAGCCGGCGGGCCTGCTCGGCCCAGAATCCCAGCCGGTCGGCCTTGGCCTGCTCGTACGCGTCCGCCGTGACGTTGGCGTTCGCGGCCAGGTCGGCGGGCGGCGCGAAACGTCGCTCCTCCTTCAGGAGGTTGGAGAGTGAAGAACGCTCGTTGTCTGCCATCGTCGCACACCGTCCCAGTGGTTTAGACCAATCAATGTGCCCGATTCTCCGAGGGCCTCAGGGTGTCGGTCAACCCCCCTCATCCTGACACCCGCTCATCCACGGGTCACGCACGACGATCCCCGGAGGTTCACTCCTGGAATGTTTTCTCGCCGAGAGTGCCCGACGTGTCGCTCAATGTGAGGGATGGTGCCGTCGCCTGCGGAGTCTCCGTCGCTGCGACCCGGGTGAAGGTCTCCTCGCCGTCCGCCCCCGTGAGCAGGTACGCCTCGGCCTCGCCCACGTGGAAGTACATCCCGTGCAGCTCCAGCGCCCCTTCCCGCAGGGCGCGGGCCACCGAGTCGTGGGCGCGCAGGTGCTCCAACTGCTGGACCACGTTGGTGAGGCACAGCCGCTCGACCGCGTCGGCGGGCGGCCGTCCGGCCGGCCGGGGGCCGGGGCGGCCGTCGTCCGCCATCCGCTCCAGACTGGGCAGCCCGTGCCGCAGCCACCGTCCGAGCGGCGTACGGGTGTGTCCGGAGCCGGAGTCGGTGCCTGAGGCGAAACCAGGGCCCGAGGCGAGGAGGGCCTGCATGGCCCCGCACCCGGAGTGGCCGCACACCGTGATGGAGCGCACGCCGAGCACGTCCACCGCGTACTCCACGGCCGCCGCCACCGAGTCGTCGTCGCCCTGCCCGGGCGGCGGCACGAGGTTGCCCACGTTCCGCACGACGAAGAGGTCGCCGGGACCACTGGAAGTGATCATCGACGTGACCACTCGCGAGTCGGCGCAGGTGAGGAAGAGTTGGGACGGGCGCTGCCCCTCCCTCGCCAGCCGCGCCAGTTCCTCGCGCACCAGGGGTGCCGTGCTGTGCTGGAACGCGCGGATGCCGTGCGCCAGCCGGTGGCCGCGGTCGCCGGGTGCCGGTGCCGTGCTCCCGCACTGGTGGTTGCGCCAGGGCGTCCAGGGCCGGCAGCGGCACCGGGCGCCGTCCGGCGCGGCGGGCTCGGCGATGCGGACTCCGGCACGACGGCCGGTGAGTTCGACCGAGCCGCCCTGCGCGGTGTGCGTCCGCTGCCAGTCCTGCAGTGCCTCGTACGCCGCGTGATCCATGAACGAGCCGTCCAGCCGGACGACTACCGCGGCTCCCGGCGGCACGAGGTGCAGGGCCCGGCTGAGCCGCGGCACCGCGAGGAACGTCAACTGCCCTCGTACATGGACGTGATGAACCCCTTTCCGCTCTTCGTGCGTGATGCGGGTTCGGGTGAGGCGGCGCAGGGCGACGGCGACGGCCACGGCGATGCCGAGGGCCACGCCCTGGAGGACGCCCAGGGCCGCCACGCCGAGGGCGGTGGCGGCGTACACCGGCACCTCCTGGTGGCGGGTCACCGTGCGGATGTGGTGCGGGGACACCATCTGGACGCCGACGGCCATCACCAGGGCGGCGAGCGAGGCGAGCGGGACGAACTCCAGCACCGGGACCAGCAGCAGTGCGGCGATCACTACGAGAACGCCGTGCAGCATGGTGGAGTTCCGGCTCACGGCACCCGCGCGCACATTCGCCGTACTCCGCACGGCCACCCCGGCGACCGGCAGGCCACCGAGCGCGCCGGAGACGACGTTGGCGGCGCCCTGGCCGAGCAGTTCCCGGTCCAGGTCCGAGCGGCCGGCCCGGGCGGCCGGCCCGGCGCGGCCCGCGACCAGCTTGTCCACGGCGACCGCGCCGAGCAGCGACTGCACGCTGCACACCAGCGTGGTGCCGAGCACCGCGGCGACGAGCCCGAGCACCGGCCCCTGGGGCAGTCCGGCCAGGGCGTGGCTGCGCCAGGACGGCAGATCGACCCTGGGCAGCACCAGCCCGGTGAGGGAGGCGACGGCGGTGGCCGCGGCGACGGCGACGAGCGCGGCCGGCAGCCTGCCCAGCAGGCGCCCTGCCCGGCCGGGCAGGCGTGGCCAGGTCGGCAGCACCGCCAGGGTCAGCGCGCTCACGGCGAGGGCCGCCGGGTCGAGGCCGGTCAACTGGGCAGGTAAAGCGCGGAGGTTGTCGAGCACGGAGCTCTGCGGGCTGCCGCCGAGGACGATGTGCACCTGGGCGACGGCGATGGTCACCCCGATCCCGGCGAGCATGCCGTGCACGACGGCGGGGCTGACGGCGAGCGCGCCGCGGGCCACGCGCAGGCAGCCGAGGGCGAGTTGGGCGAGACCGGCGAGAACGGTGACGGCGCAGGTCGTACGCCATCCGTAGCGCTGGATCAGATCGGCGGTGACGACGGTGAGTCCGGCGGCCGGGCCGCTGACCTGGAGCGGTGAGCCGCCGAGCCGTCCGGCGACGAGTCCGCCCACCGCGGCGGCCACGAGGCCGGCCCGCAGCGGGGCGCCGGTGGCCAGGGCGATACCGAGGGAGAGGGGCAGGGCGATCAGGAAGACCGCGACGGAGGCCGACAGGTCGGCCCCCGCGAGGCGGAGGCGACGCGGTCGCCGGGGCGGGCTGTGCGGCGGGTGGGAACGCTCTGTGCGGGCGGACTTCGCGGTGTGGGCGGGGACGCAGGCCGGCATGTTTCCCGTCTCCTCGGGGTGGCGCGGTCGCGGAATTTTCGGCTGACTCGACTTTCGGCTGACTCAGCGGGACTCAACGGGAACGGCGAAATCGGCGCTGAGTAAAGCGATCGTAATGCCGCGTAAAGGCCATGCCTGAATTGTCAACTCAAATGGGGCAGCAAATCACCTCGTTGAGTGAAGTGAGCTTTTTATCGGCTTGTCATACTAATTCCTTCTCCCGTCCATGCGATCTTGACGGCGTTGTCGGCCCGTCCGGCACATCACCAGCACACGCCGTCCCGGCGTCGGACGAGAGAAGGAAGAAGGTGGGCGAAACATGGCCGCCGCCCAGAGGATCGCCGCGGGCGTCGCCGTCGCCGCGGTCTGCGCCTCGTCGCTCGCCGGTTGCGCGAGCGGCCTCGAGGCGCCCAGGCGGGGTGCGCCCGGCGCCCCGCAGAAGGGCCCGCAACTGCCCGGGAACATCGTCCGCCTGATCGGCGACGGGTCCACCGCGTACACCGGAGCGCAGCCGCACCTGGCCAGACCGGAGCGGCTCAAGGCCGGTGAGAGGCCGCCGCAGTTCGTCGTGTTCTCCTGGGACGGGGCGGGGGAGGACAGCCAGAAGCTGTTCTCCCACTTCCGCGAGGTCGCCAAGGCCAACAACGCGACCATGACCTACTTCCTCAGCGGCGTGTACCTGCTCCCGCAGGGGAAGCGGGACCTGTACCGCCCGCCGCAGCACGCCCCGGGCAGCTCCGAGATCGGCTTCAACGACGCCCAGGGCATCGCCGACACGGTCGAGCAGGCGCGTCTGGCGTGGCTGGAGGGCAATGAGATCGGCACACACTTCAACGGTCACTTCTGCGGCCTCGACGGCGGAGTCGGAAAGTGGTCGGTCGACGAGTGGAAGAGCGAGATCGCCCAGGCCAAGCAGTTCGTGAAGTCCTGGAGGACCAACACCGGCATGAAGAACACCGCTTCGCTGCCCTTCGACTACGACAAGGAGCTCGTCGGCGGCCGCACCCCGTGCCTGGAGGGCCAGAAGAACTTCGTCGAGGCGGCGAGCCAACTGGGCTTCCGCTACGACAGCAGCGGCGTCAACAACCAGGTGTGGCCCAAGAGGCGGGACGGCCTGTGGGACCTGTCGATGCAGCTGGTGCCCTTCCCCGGGCACACCTACGAGCAACTGGCCATGGACTACAGCTTCATGGTCAACCAGTCCGGCACGCAGACCCAGGGCGACCCCGCCAAGTTCGGCTACTGGGGCAACCAGATGCGCGACAGCGTGCTGAAAGGCTTCTACCGGGCCTACGACGGCAACCGCGCCCCGCTGGTGATCGGCAATCACTTCGAGTCCTGGAACGGCGGCACCTACATGCGTGCCGTCGAGGACGTGGTGAAGGAGGTGTGCAACAAGCCCGACGTGCGCTGTGTCTCCTTTCGCCAGCTGGCCGACTGGCTGGACGCCCAGGACCCGCGGACCCTCGCCGAGCTGCGGACCCTCAAGGTCGGCGAGGCCCCGCCGCGGGGCTGGGCGTCCTTCCTGCCGAGCCGCCCGGCCCCGGCCCCCAAGGGTGTACCCGGGGCGCCCAAGCCGTAGCGGTGCTCACGCCGGGGCGGTGACACCCTCGCCGAGGACGAAGCCGGGGTCGATCTGCGCCGCGAGGTCGGCCCCGGTCCGCTCGTTTCCCCACGAGGCGGCGTTCTTCAGGTGGAAGTGCACCATCTGGCGGGTGTAGCGGTCCCAGTCGCGCAGCTCGTACGTGGCGTCGGCGGCGACCTGGAGCAGACGCAGCGCGCGGCGGTTGGCGTCCTCCAGGAACTCGAACCGGGGCGGCCGGCCCTTCTCCATGGCGCGCACCCAGTCGGAGTGCCCGATGGTCACGAGCAGGTCGTCCCCGACCTCGGCGCGCAGGAAGTCGAGGTCGTCCTGGCCCTGCACCTTGTTGCCGACGACGCGCAGGACGACCCCGTAGTCGCGGGCGTACTCCCTGTATTGGCGGTATACGGAGACCCCCTTCCGGGTCGGCTCGGCGACCAGGAACGTGATGTCGAAGCGGGTGAACATGCCGGAGGCGAAGGAGTCCGAACCCGCCGTCATGTCGACCACGGCGTACTCGTCGCGGCTGTCCACCAGGTGGTTCAGGAACAGCTCCACCGCCCCGGTCTTGGAGTGGTAGCAGGCGACCCCCAGGTCGGCGTCCGTGAAGGGGCCGGTGACCATCAAACGTGCGGTGCCGCTGCCGAGTTCCACCGGGTGCGCGCAGGCGTCGTAGAGCGGGTTGTCCTCGCACAGGCGCAGCAGGCGCGAGCCCTCACCCGGCGGGGTCGTCTTGATCATCGTCTCGGTGGAGGTGATGCGCGGGTTGGTGCCGCGCAGGTAGCCCTTGATCAGCGGCAGCCGGTCGCCCATCGCCGGCAGCGCGGCGGCCTGCGCCTCCTCCAGGCCGAGCGCGGCCCCCAGGTGCTGGTTGATGTCGGCGTCGATCGCGACGACGGGCGCGCCGGTGGCCGCGAGATGGCGGATGAACAGGGAGGACAGAGTGGTCTTGCCGCTGCCGCCCTTTCCGACGAAAGCAATTTTCATGTTCACGAAGCGTAGTGTTCTGATTGCTCAGTGTGGAGGGGTGCGTGAAGAAGACCACTCCTTCGTGGGGCGGGGTGCCCGGGCCCGTAGGGTCGTACTCATGAGTACGACAGGAGCGGCCGCCGATCCTCCCCCAAGCTCTCGAACGAGCGCGAGCAGGGAGGACCCCCTTGCGGCCCTGGGCGCGCTGCCCGGTGTGGCCGAGTCCGTGGAGTCCGTGCGCAAGGCCGTGGACCGCCTGTACGGGCACCGGGTCATGCGGCGCCGGAGCAACGAGATCACCTCCGAGGCGGCACTGCGCGGTGCGCGCGGCTCCGCGGCGCTGTCCGGTGCGGACTGGGTCCTGGAGGAGGTGCGCCGGCGCTCCGACTTCAGCGGTGACGACGAGGCGCGGGTGATGGGCGCCGCCCTGAGGCTGACGGCCGAGGCCGGCCAACTGCTGTCCATCTGGCGGCAGTCGCCCCTGCGGGTGCTGGCCAGGCTGCATCTCGTGGCCGCCGGGAGCCAGGAGGACGCGGTCGGACGGCCGCGTCAGGAGGGTGAGGACGTCGGCGAGCCGCTGATCGAGCTGCCGCCGCCGAGCGCCGCAGAGGTGTCCGGACGCCTGGAGGGTCTGTCGGAGCTGATCATCGCCGGCAGCTCCGCGCCCGCCCTGGTGACGGCGGCCGTGGTGCACGGCGAACTCCTGGCACTGCGCCCCTTCGTCTCCCACAACGGCCTGGTCGCCCGGACGGCCGAGCGCATCGTCCTGGTCGGCAGCGGTCTCGACCCCAAGTCGGTCTGCCCCGCCGAGGTCGGCCACGCCGAACTGGGCCGCGCGGCCTACGTGGCCGCCCTCGACGGCTATGTATCCGGCACCCCGGAGGGCATGGCGGCCTGGATCGCCCACTGCGCAAGGGCGGTTGAGCTGGGTGCGCGCGAGTCCACGGCGGTGTGCGAGGCGCTCCAGCGCGGGGCGGCGTGACGGACCCGGACACAGGGTTGCGGCGGTACGAGAACTCGTACCGCCGCTGGCATGACCACCGAGTTACCAAGCGTCCTCGATATGTCGCCCATCAGGTCGGGATCTTTGCCCGTCACCTGGTGCGGCTGGCCCGTAATCGACGGGTCGACGTCGCGTGGGTGCTCCGTGTTCATGCTCGGTCCGTGGGGCCAATTGAGCTTTAAAGGTGATCCTTTCGGATGTCCTTTGGTCTCGCGGGCCGTCGAGTCCTTTGTACTGCAAGCCGGGAGTAAGCGGAACCCCTGGCCGCACTTCTTTACTTTCAGGTTCAAACAGGAGCTAAAAGGGCGCGCGAGTGCCGCGCGGGTTTTTCCGGCGGCCGGGCGGCGGATCAGACGATCGAGTTCCGGCGCCGGCTCGTGTACCAGACGAGCCCCGCGGTGGCCGCCGCCGCGCCTATGGCCGCCGCCGCGACCAGGGCCGGACGCGGCGGTACGGAGAACGCGGGCAGCCGTTGCTTGAGCCGCACCGGCCGGTGGAAGTCGAGAATCGGCCACGCGCGCGCGACGGCCTCCCGGCGCAGCGCCCGGTCGGGGTTCACGGCGTGCGGATGCCCGACCGACTCCAGCATCGGCAGGTCGGTCACCGAGTCGCTGTAGGCGTAGCAGCGGCTGAGGTCGTACCCCTCGGACTCGGCCAGCTCGCGGATCGCCTCCGCCTTGGTCGGGCCGTAGGCGTAGTACTCCACCTCGCCGGTGAAGCAGCCGTCCTCCCCCACCACCATCCGGGTGGCCACCACGCGGTCCGCGCCCAGCAGTTCGCCGATCGGCTCGACCACCTCCGCGCCCGACGTGGACACGATGACCACGTCGCGGCCGGCGGTGTGGTGCTCCTCGATGAGGGAAGCGGCCTCGTCGTAGATGATCGGGTCGATCAGGTCGTGCAGCGTCTCGGCGACGATCTCCTTGACCTGCCGCACGTTCCAGCCGCGGCACAGCGCGGACAGATACTCGCGCATGCGCTCCATCTGGTCGTGGTCGGCGCCGCCGGCGAGGAAGACGAACTGGGCGTACGCCGTTCGCAACACGGCCCTGCGGTTGATCAGTCCGCCTTGGTAGAAGGACTTGCTGAAGGTGAGCGTGCTCGACTTCGCAATGACCGTCTTGTCCAGATCGAAGAAGGCCGCTGTGCGGGGCAAGGAGTGGTTTTCCACGCCCCTGAGCATAGGGGCAGCCCATTCGGCGTAAGGTGGGCGCGTGGGTTTGCCTGAGAGGGCTCTCGGGTACACCATGGAAGTCACGGATCGTTCGCGACCGTGCCAACCCGGTCCGACTCCTCCCCCCCCGAGTCGGCCGTGGAGACGACCCCCGCTCTCCCCCCCGGCGGGGGTCGTCGCATGTCCGGGTGGGTTTCTCCCTTTCTGTCCGTGGTTGCCGCGCCGGATCGGCCGCACCGCGCGGGATTCAAGGGGTTCCATGATCCGTCACGCTGTGTAGTGGTGACGCTGCTCTGTGGAAGTCGTACGGGAACCAGTACAGGGGTCACCGGTATGGGTGATGGCGATATTCACAGCCATCGAGTTGTCCACAGTTTTTGACCAAGATCCACACGATTCCCCGGATCACTGCACCCTGATTCCGACGCGCACCGTTCCCGGCGAGTTCATGGCCGGTTCCGATTGTCCGGGCGCGTGCGGCCGGTTCGTATCGGCCGCCCAAAGGAAGGCCGGTCGCCGGTTCTTCTCACGTTCGGGATTCGCGGGGCCGCACGGGCCGCGCGCAAGAAGCAGCGAAGGGGGTTCGGCCCGTGGCCGGAACCGTCACACACGATCCACCGCCCGATGCCGGAGGGCTCCAGGGCAGACCGCTGATCGTCACCGAGGACGCCGGGCTTCTCGACGACCTGCTGCGCCTGTGCGCGGCGGCCGGCGCCACACCCGAGGTCCACCACGGCCTGCCCGAGCGCAGAGGCGGCTGGGAGGCGGCGCCGCTGGTGCTGGTAGGCGACGACGCCGCTCGGCGGGTGCGCGGGGCGGCACGCCGGCGCGGAGTGGTGCTGGTCGGCCGCGACCAGGACGACTCCGGGATCTGGCGGCGCGCCATCGAGATCGGCGCCGATCACGTGCTGGTGCTGCCCGACGGCGAGCAGTGGCTGGTCGACCGCATCGCCGACGTCGCCGAGGGCGTCGGCCGTCCCGCGCTCACCGTGGGCGTCATCGGCGGCCGCGGCGGAGCGGGCGCGTCCACGCTGGCCTGCGCGCTCGCCGTCACCGCGGCGCGGGAGGGCCTGCGCACCCTGCTCGTGGACGCCGATCCGCTGGGCGGCGGCCTCGACGTCCTGCTGGGCGGGGAGACGGCCGAGGGGCTGCGCTGGCCGGCGTTCGCCGCCTCGCGCGGGAGAGTCGGCGGCGGCGCCCTGGAGGAGTCGCTGCCCGAACTGCACTCGCTGCGCGTGCTCAGCTGGGACCGCGGCGACTGCGTGGCCGTCCCGCCGCAGGCCGTCCGGGCGGTGCTGGCCGCCGCCCGGCGGCGCGGTGGCGCCGTGGTGGTCGACCTTCCCCGCCGCGTCGACGAGGGGGTCGCCGAGGCCCTCGCCCAGATCGACCTCGGCCTGCTCGTGGTCCCCGCCGAGCTGCGCGCCGTGGCGGCCGCGGCACGGGTGGCGTCCGCGGTCGGCATGGTCCTGCGCGATCTGCGGGTGGCGGTCCGGGGGCCGTACGCGCCCGGGCTCGACGACCGCGAGGTGGCCCGGCTGCTCGGTCTGCCGCTCGCGGGCGAGGTTCCCGTGGAGTCCGCGTTGCGGCGCTCCGGCGAGGGCAGGACCCCGCCCGGGGCGGTGGCGCGCGGACCGCTCGCCCGCTTCTGCACCGCCTTCTGGGAGCGGGCGCTGATCGAGGCGGCCGCCGCATGAGGACGGTTGCCGAACACCTGCGAACGGACTTGCGAACGGACTTGCGGACGGCCCCGGCGGATGCGCTCCGCGAGCCCGTGCCTGCCAATGGATCCCGGATGCCCGCGGAGTTGCTGGACGGTGTACGGCGGTGGCTCGCCGAGAGCGGGGCCGAGCCGACGCCCGCGCGGGTCGCCCAGGCCTTGCGCGAACAGGGCCGTGTGCTCGGGGACGCCGAAGTGCTCGGCGCGGCCGAGCAGTTGCGTTCCGAGCTGATCGGCAGCGGTCCGCTGGAGCCGTTGCTGGCCGATCCGTCGGTGACCGACGTCCTCGTGTCGGCCCCGGACCGGGTGTGGGTGGACCGGGGCGGCGGACTGGAGCGGACCGCCGTCGCCTTCCCCGACGCGGCGGCCGTACGGCGCCTCGCGCAGCGCCTGGCCGCCGTGGCCGGCCGCCGGCTGGACGACGCCCGGCCATGGGTTGACGCCCGGCTGCCCGACGGCACCCGGCTGCACGCGGTGCTGCCTCCCGTCGCCGTCGGCTGCACCTGCCTGTCCCTGCGGGTCGTACGGCCGCGCGCGTTCACGCTGGAGGAACTGGTCGCGGCGGGCACGGTGCCGCCCGGCGGGGACCGCGTGCTGCGGGCGCTGATCGAGGCCCGGCTGTCCTTCCTCATCAGCGGGGGGACCGGAACCGGCAAGACCACGCTGCTCAGCGCGCTGCTCGGGCTGGCCGGACCGGGCGAGCGGATCGTCCTCGCCGAGGACTCCGCGGAGCTGCGACCCGACCATCCGCACGTCGTCCGCCTGGAGACCAGGCCCGCCAACCAGGAGGGCGCGGGCCTGGTCACCCTCGAGGACCTGGTGCGGCAGGCACTGCGGATGAGGCCGGACCGACTGGTCGTGGGCGAGGTGCGCGGTGGCGAGGTGGTCCATCTGCTGGCCGCGCTGAACACCGGCCACGAGGGCGGATGCGGCACGGTCCATGCCAACGCGGCGGCAGACGTTCCCGCCCGGCTGGAGGCGCTGGGCACCGCCGCAGGGCTCGACCGGGCGGCGCTGCACAGCCAGTTGGCGGCCGCGCTGTCGGTGGTACTGCACCTCGTGCGGGACCGCTCCGGGCGGCGACGGATCGCCGAGGTGCGGGTGCTGGAGCGGGACGCGTCGGGACTGGTGCGGACCGTGCCGGCGCTGCGCTGGGGCGCGGAGGCGTTCGTGGCGGAACGGGGGTGGGAGCGGCTGCGGGGGCTGCTTCGGACGGAGAGCGGGAGAGGGGGCGACGACCGCGATGGATGAGTGGTTTCCGGGCTCGGCCTGCGTGGCCGCGGGCGCGGTGTGTGCCGGGGCGGCCGTGTGGCTGCTGGGCGGCCGGCACTCCGCGGCACGGCGGGCGCGGTCGCTGCTCGCCGGCGGCGGGCCGGAGGGCACGGGGCCGCCGCTCTCGGGCCGGGTCCTTCGCGGACTGGCCCAGGTTCGACGGCGGTTGCACGCCGAGTGGTGGGCGCCGGCCGCCGGGATGGTGCTCGCGGTGCTGGGTGCCTCGGTGCTGCCGGTCGTCGCGGGGGCGGTCGGGGTGCCGCTGCTGCGCCGCACCCGGCTCGCCCGGGCGGCGCGCCGACGGCAGGAGCGGCGGGCGGACGCGGTGATCGCCCTGTGCGGGGCGCTCGCCGGCGAGGTGCGGGCCGGGCGGCAGCCGGGCGAGGCGCTGCTGTGCGCCGCGCGGGACTCGGGTGGGCTCGGCGACGCCCAGGCGTCGGTGCTGGCGGCGGCCCGGTTCGGCGGCGACGTGCCCGCGGCGCTCGCCGCGGCGGCCCGGCAGCCGGGCGCCGAGGGCCTCCGTGGCCTCGCGGCCTGCTGGCGAGTGGCGGTGGACCAGGGCGCGGGCCTGGCGGCCGGGCTGGACCGGCTCGAAGGCGCGCTGCGGGTGGAGCGCGACCAACGCGCTGATCTGCGGGCCCAGTTGTCGGGCGCAAGGGCCACGGCCGTCATGCTCGCCGGCCTGCCGGTCCTCGGACTCCTGCTGGGCACGGCCATGGGAGCCGATCCCTTGCGGGTGCTGCTGCACACGGGAGCGGGACTGGGCTGCCTGGCCATCGGTGGCGTGCTGGAGGGCGCGGGGCTGTGGTGGGCCCTGCGGATCGTGCGAGGGGCGGAGGCGATGTGAGCGCGGGTGGTGTTGTCCACAGGTTGGGGATGGTCGCCGGGGCGGCGGTGCTCCTGTGGCTGTCGGTGAGATGGCTGGCGGCGATGGGCCGGGAGCGGAGCGCGCGGCGGCGGATGGCCGCGCTGCTGGGGACGGAGCGTTCGGCGGAAGAGGCATGGCGCTCGCGCTCACGGCTCCTGGCGGCCGGTGCCGTGCGGCGGTGGCTGCCGGCGGTGGGTGTGGCCGGGGCCGGGTGGGTGCTGGTCGGCGGGCTCACCGGGCTCGCGCTCGGGCTGGCCGGGGCGGCCGGGATGTGGCAGTGGCGGCGGCGTACGGCCGGCCGCCCCGAAGCGGAGTCCGGCGCGGCCGAAGCCGCCCGTCAACTCCCGCTCGCGGCCGACCTGCTGGCGGCCTGCATCGCGGCCGGTGCCGGTCCCGTGATCGCCGCCCAGGCCGTCGGGGAGGCCCTGGGCGGCCCCGTCGGGGACGCACTGGCCCGGGGCGCCGCCCAGGTGCGGCTCGGCGGGCAGCCGGCCGACGCCTGGCGCGGACTCGCCTCGATACCGGGGGCCGCGGCCCTGGCACGGCTGCTGGAGCGGGCCGACGAGTCGGGCCTTCCCGCCGCCGGACCGGTGGCCCGGCTCGCGGCCGACGTCCGCGCCGACCGGGCGCGCATCGCGACGGCCCGGGCGCGCCGCGCGGCCGTGCTGGTCACCGCGCCGGTGGGGCTGTGCTTCCTGCCCGCCTTCGTCGCGGTGGGCGTGCTGCCCGTGCTGATCGGCCTTGCGGGCGGAGTGCTGGGCGGAGGTGGTGGCTGAGGCGCCGGCGGAACGGATACGGGAGCAGCGAGTCGAGAACCAGCGGACAACAGCCAACTGACAGACAACAGCCAACTGACAGACAACAGCCAACCAACAGACCAAGACGTTACGGGGGTTGAGATGTACGAAAAGGTGCGGGCACGGCTGCGTGCCCTGGCGCGCAGGGACGCGGGAATGGTGACGTCCGAGTACGCGATGGGGATCATCGCGGCGGTGGCGTTCGCCGTGCTGCTGTACGAGGTGGTGACGAGCGGCCAGGTCAAGACGGAGTTGCAGAACATCGTGAAGCGAGCGCTCAGTGCGCGGATGTGAACGGGCACGGGCGCACCGGGCGGAACGGCAAGGCGCCGACGCGGGGTTCGTGACGGCGGAGGCGGCCATGGTCCTGCCCGTGCTGGTGCTGGTGGTGACGACGCTGGTCTGGGTCCTGCTGGTCGTGCTCGCGCAGATCCAGTGCGTGGACGCGGCACGGGCAGGGGCCCGGGCCGCCGCCCGCCAGGACCCGGACGGCGCGGTCACCCGAGTAACCGGGACGTGGCACCGCATGGAGCGAAGGTCACGGTGACCCGCCGGGGAGACCACGTGCACGTGGTCGTCGTGGCCGACCCGCCGGGGCTGGAGGTGCTGCCCTTCCGGCTGAGGGAGGAGGCCGTGGCGGAGGCGGAGGACACGCTCGGGACGCGCGCACAGCGGGGGACGGGGACATGAAGCGGAGGACGGGGACATGAGGTGCCGCATTCCGGTCCTCCGCGGCTTTCGTCGCCTCATCGGTGGCGGACGTGGCGGACGCCGTCCGTCCGACCGCGGTTCCGCCACCGTGTGGAGCGTCGGGGCGATCGCCCTGCTCTGCGTGGTGTTCGGCATCGGTCTCGCCCTGGGGCAGGCGGTGGTCGACCGGCACCGAGCGGCCGGGGCCGCCGACCTCGCGGCGCTGGCGGCGGCGGGCCACTGGGCGAAGGGCGGTGCCGCCGCATGCGCCCGGGCGGACGAGGTGGCCCGTGCACAGGGCACTCGACTCGTCCGGTGCGCCATTGTGGGCGACACCTCGGACGTCACGGCGGCGGTGGAACGGGGACCCTTCACCGCGGAGGTGAGGGCGAGAGCGGGACCGGCGGCCCAGGCAGACGCCCCGGTGGGACCGGCGGGGCCGGTAGGGCCCGGGGAGCCCATGGCGGGGGCGGCGGGGCCCGTGGCAAGGGCGGCGCGGCCCGGGGAGCCCACGGCAGGGTCTGTGGGGCCTGGAGGGCCCATGGGAGGGTCTACGGCCTCCGCTGGATCCACGGCAGGGATGGCAGGGTCCACGGCTTCCGCGGGATACATAGCGGGGCCTACGGCTTCCACAGGGACCATGGCGCCCGTGCCTTTCACCCGCGTGGGCTAAGCCTCCGCATCCATCTTCGCCTCCGCCTGCACCTCCGCCTCCTTCTCCTCCGGGGCTGCCTTCAGCAGCACCGTCAGCAGGCGCACGGCCCCCCTCTTGTGCAGCGGGTCGTTGCCGTTGCCGCACTTGGGGGACTGGATGCAGGACGGGCAGCCGGAGTCGCACTCGCAGGAGGCGATGGCCTCGCGGGTGGCCGAGAGCCAGGCGCGCGCGGTGTGGAAGGCGCGTTCGGCGAAGCCCGCGCCGCCCGGATGGCCGTCGTAGACGAAGACCGTGGGCAGCAGGGTGTCGGGGTGCAGCGGGACGGAGACGCCGCCGATGTCCCAGCGGTCGCAGGTCGCGAACAGGGGCAGCATGCCGATCGACGCGTGCTCGGCGGCGTGGAGGGCGCCACCGAGGATCTCCGGGTTGATCCGGGCCTCGTCGAGCTGGTCCTCGGTGACCGTCCACCACACCGCGCGGGTGCGCAGCGTACGAGGAGGGAGGTCGAGCTTCGTCTCGCCGAGCACTTCACCGGTGATGACACGTCTGCGCAGGAAGGAGACCACCTGGTTGGTGACCTCGACGGAGCCGTAGCACAGGCGGCCTTCGCCCCAGGGCACCTCGACGTCCGTCTCCAGGACGGAGATCGCCGTCGTGTCGCGGGCGACCGTCGTGTACGGCGGGGCGGCCTCCTCGACCAGGGCGACCGAGTCGTCCAGATCGAGGGAGCGCACCAGGTACGTACGGCCCTGGTGCAGATGGACCGCACCCTCGTGGACGGTCGTGTGCGCGGCGCCCGCGTCGACCGTGCCGAGCAGCCGGCCGGTGCCGGCCTCGACGATCTGCACCGGTCGTCCGCCCTCGCCGCGGATGTCGGTGAGGTCCGCGGCCCGCTCCCGGCGGGTCCAGTGCCAGGCCTTCGTCCGGCGGCGCAGCAGCTTCGCGGCCTCCAGCTGCGGCAGCAGCTCCGCGCAGGCGGCGCCGAACAGTTCGGTGTCCTCCTCGGTGAGCGGCAGCTCGGCGGCGGCCGCGCACAGGTGCGGGGCGAGGACGTAGGGGTTGTCGGGGTCGAGGACCGTGGACTCGACCGGCTGGTCGAACAGGGCCTCGGGGTGGTGGACGAGGAAGGTGTCCAGCGGGTCGTCGCGGGCGACCAGCACCGCCAGGGCGCCCTGACCGGAGCGCCCCGCGCGGCCCGCCTGCTGCCACAGGGAGGCGCGGGTGCCCGGGTATCCGGCGATCAGCACGGCGTCCAGGCCGGACACGTCCACGCCCAGCTCCAGGGCCGTCGTGGCGGCCAGGCCCAGGAGCTCGCCGGAGTGCAGGGCGCGTTCGAGTGCGCGGCGCTCCTCGGGCAGGTAGCCGCCCCGGTAGGCCGCGACGCGCCGGGACAGCGGCCGGTCGATCTCGGCCAGCCGCTCCTGGGCGATCACCGAGATCAGCTCGGCGCCGCGCCGGGACCGTACGAAGGCGACCGAGCGCACGCCCTGGAGGGTGAGGTCGGTCAGCAGGTCGGCCGTCTCGGCGGTGGCGGTGCGCCGGACGGGCGCGCCCCGTTCGCCCCGCAGCTCGGTCAGCGGGGGCTCCCAGAGAGCGAACACCAGTTCCCCGCGGGGCGAGGCGTCGTCGGCCACCTCCACCACGGGCAGACCGGTGAGGCGGCGGGCGGCCACAGCGGGCTCCGCGGCGGTCGCCGAGGCCAGCAGGAAGACCGGAGAGGCGCCGTAGCGCGCGCACAGCCGGCGAAGGCGGCGCAGCACCTGGGCGACGTGGGAGCCGAAGACGCCCCGGTAGGTGTGGCATTCGTCGACGACCACGTACTTCAGGGCGCGCAGGAAGGAGGACCAGCGCGGGTGGGAGGGAAGGATCCCGCGGTGCAGCATGTCGGGGTTGGTCAGGACGTGGTTGGCGTACTGGCGGATCCACTCGCGTTCCTCGGGCGGGGTGTCTCCGTCGTACACCGCGGGGCGTACGGCCTTGCCCAGGGGCCGGGCGAGTTCCTTCACCGCACGGCACTGGTCGGCCGCGAGGGCCTTGGTGGGGGCCAGGTACAGGGCGGTGGCGCCGCGGCCGTTGGCCGCCTCGGAACCGTCCAGCAACGTCGAGAGCACCGGGACGAGGTAGGCCAGCGACTTGCCGGACGCGGTGCCGGTGGCGACGACTACGGAGTCGCCGTCCAGGGCGTGTTCCGCGGCGCGCGCCTGGTGCGCCCACGGGTGCTCGATCCCGCACGCCTGGACCGCCGCGATCACCTCCGGCCGAATCCGGTCGGGCCAGACGGCATGGCGCCCCGCGCGCGGGGGCAAGTGCTCCGTATGAGTGATGCGCGCAGCCCGGCTCTGCCCCGCGGCGAGCCGGTCGAGAACCGCGCCCGGCGCCAGGCGGGTTGCGGGGCCAGCCGGGGATCGATCGGATCGGTGATTCTTGGCCATCGGCACCGAGTCTGTCACCGACGTGCAGGACAATGGGACCAAGGCGTCGTGCACGCCTGCCGGTAAGTGATTGAATGCCATCGCGGCTGGCGAACCGTCCCGGGGGCTTCAAGCCGAGGTGTCCTGAGGGGCGACCGCTCGATAGCAAGGTGCTGGAGGATCCGTGGACCTGTCCCTGTCGACCCGTACCGTCGGCGATCGTACGGTCGTCGAGGTCGGTGGCGAAATCGACGTATATACCGCGCCCAAGCTGCGCGAGCAGCTGGTCGAGCTGGTGAACGACGGGAATTTCCACCTCGTCGTCGACATGGAGGGCGTGGACTTCCTCGACTCCACCGGGCTCGGCGTGCTGGTCGGTGGCCTGAAGCGCGTGCGTGCCCATGAGGGCTCGCTGCGCCTGGTGTGCAACCAGGAGCGCATTCTCAAGATCTTCCGTATCACCGGTCTCACCAAGGTGTTCCCGATCCACACCTCGGTGGACGAAGCGGTGGCGGCGACAGACTGACCACCGGCCCCGGCCAGGTGACCGGGGCGGAAGAGCCCAAACGGGGGGCCGGGCATTTCGGCGGCCCGGTCCTCCTACAGCACGCCCGTAGCTCCGAGGGGGATGCATGGCCACCGTCGAACTCCGTTTCAGCGCGCTGCCCGAGCACGTCAGGACCGCCCGTCTGGTGGCGGCAGCGGTGGCGCGCAGGGCCGGAGTGGACGAGGCCGTCCTCGACGAGGTCAGACTCGCCGTCGGCGAGGCCTGTTCCCGGGCCGTGGGGCTGCATCGCAACAGCGGGATCTCGGCACCGGTGAAGGTGATGCTGACCGAGGAGGAGAAGCAGTTCTCCATCGAGGTCGGCGACGAGGCCCGGCACGCGCCGTACCACGCCGGGGACGCCCCGGGCGCGGCGGACGAGGCGGAGGCCGAAGAGGACGAGATGGGCCTCGCGGTCATCAGCGGCCTCGTCGACGACGTGGAGGTTTCGGCAGGGGAGCACGGCGGGTTGATCAAGATGACCTGGCCGACCACACCGCCGGTCGCGACGCTTCCCTGACGCACCTCATCCGTTCGGCGCACCACATCGAGGGCCCTGCTTCGCAGGGCCCTTCTTGTTGCACCGCCGCCTCCACCAGGTACATTTGAATTCGTGAATGAATTCACGACCGGTCGGCAGATCATTTGATCAAGCAGTGATCGAGGGTCAATGGTTTTGAACCATTACCTCTTTCGGGTTCCGTGGCGTGACGTCGATCATTTGCTGAAGAGCAGGTGAAGGGCAATTCGGTTTGCCGCGCTCTGTTTTGATCAGGTTCCGCTACCTACAATCCGTCCACATCTTGAGCTCAGCCCAAGCGTCAAGGAGGACGAATGGCGGGGCTTTCTACCCCTCATCAGTTGGGCCACCCCACAACCTTCGCAGCTGCAGTGCTGACCAACGACAATCGGATCATCGTGGCGGTCATCGCGGCCGTCGCGCTGGCCGCGCTCGTGGTCGCAGGCGTCCTGGTGCGCCAGGTGCTCGCGGCGGGCGAAGGCACCAGCAGCATGAAGGAGATCGCTGAAGCGGTCCAGGAAGGCGCGAACGCCTATCTGGGCCGCCAGTTGCGCACGCTCGGCGTATTCGCCGTGGTCGTGTTCTTCCTGCTCATGCTGCTGCCCGCGGACGACTGGAATCAGCGCGCCGGACGATCGGTGTTCTTCCTGATCGGGGCCGCCTTCTCGGCGGCCACCGGCTATATCGGCATGTGGCTCGCCGTGCGCAGCAATGTACGTGTCGCCGCGGCGGCCCGTGAAGCGACCCCTGCGGAGGGTGAGCCGGAAAAGGATCTCACCGCCGTCTCGCACAAGGCAATGAAGATCGCTTTTCGCACCGGCGGCGTCGTCGGCATGTTCACGGTGGGGCTCGGCCTGCTCGGCGCCTCCTGTGTGGTGCTGGTGTACGCGGCCGACGCGCCGAAGGTCCTGGAGGGCTTCGGCCTCGGTGCCGCGCTGATCGCGATGTTCATGCGTGTGGGCGGCGGGATCTTCACCAAGGCCGCCGACGTCGGCGCCGACCTGGTCGGCAAGGTCGAGCAGGGCATTCCGGAGGACGATCCGCGCAATGCCGCGACCATCGCCGACAACGTGGGCGACAACGTCGGCGACTGCGCGGGCATGGCGGCCGACCTCTTCGAGTCGTACGCCGTCACGCTGGTCGCCGCGCTGATCCTCGGCAAGGCGGCCTTCGGCAACGACGGGCTCGCCTTCCCGCTGCTCGTACCGGCCATCGGTGTGATCACCGCCATGATCGGGATCTTCGCGGTGGCGCCGCGCCGCGCCGACCGCAGCGGCATGAGCGCGATCAACCGCGGTTTCTTCATCTCCGCGGTGATCTCACTCGCCCTGGTCGCGGCCGCCGTCTTCGTCTATTTGCCGTCGTCGTACGCCGGTCTCACCGGTGTCACCGACGCGGCGATCAGGGGCAAGGACGGCGACCCGCGGATCCTCGCCCTGGTCGCGGTGGGGATCGGCATCCTGCTGGCCGCCGTGATCCAGCAGCTGACCGGCTACTTCACCGAGACCAACCGGCGTCCGGTCAGAGACATCGGCAAGACCTCGCTCACCGGTCCGGCCACCGTCGTCCTCGCCGGTGTCTCCGTGGGCCTGGAGTCCGCGGTCTACACCGCCCTGCTGATCGGCCTCAGCGTGTACGGGGCCTTCCTGCTCGGCGGTACGTCGATCATGCTGGCGCTGTTCGCGGTGGCGCTGGCCGGCACCGGACTGCTCACCACGGTCGGCGTGATCGTCGCCATGGACACCTTCGGCCCGGTCTCCGACAACGCCCAGGGCATCGCCGAGATGTCCGGCGACGTCGAGGGCGCGGGCGCCCAGGTGCTCACCAACCTGGACGCGGTGGGCAACACCACCAAGGCCATCACCAAGGGCATCGCCATCGCCACCGCCGTCCTCGCGGCCTCGGCGCTCTTCGGGTCGTACCGGGACGCCATCACCACCGGCGCGCGCGACGTCGGGGAGAAGCTGACGGGTTCGGGTGCGCCGATGACCCTGATCATGGACATCTCGCAGCCCAACAACCTGGTCGGCCTCATCGCCGGCGCGGCGGTCGTCTTCCTGTTCTCGGGGCTGGCGATCAACGCGGTGTCCCGGTCGGCGGGTTCGGTGGTGTACGAGGTGCGCCGGCAGTTCCGTGAGAAGCCCGGGATCATGGACTTCAGCGAGAAGCCGGAGTACGGCAAGGTCGTCGACATCTGCACCAAGGACGCCCTGCGCGAGCTCGCCACACCCGGGCTGCTCGCCGTCATGGCGCCCATCTTCATCGGGTTCACGCTCGGGGTCGGTGCGCTCGGCTCCTATCTCGCGGGCGCGATCGGCGCGGGCACGTTGATGGCGGTGTTCCTCGCCAACTCCGGTGGCGCCTGGGACAACGCCAAGAAGCTGGTCGAGGACGGCAACCACGGCGGCAAGGGCAGCGAGGCCCACGCGGCCACGGTGATCGGGGACACGGTGGGCGATCCCTTCAAGGACACCGCCGGCCCCGCGATCAACCCGCTGCTGAAGGTGATGAACCTGGTGTCGCTGCTCATCGCGCCCGCGGTCATCAAGTTCTCCTACGGCAGCGACAAGAGCCTCGGCGTACGGATCGTGATCGCGGTCCTGTCGCTGGCCGTGATCGTCGGCGCGGTCTACATCTCCAAGCGGCGCGGTATCGCCGTGGGCGACGACGACAACGCCGAACGGGTCTCCAAGTCGGCCGATCCCGCGGTGGTTTCGTAGGCGGTCTCATCCCGGGCCCAGCTCAGGAGACGGGCGGGCGGCGCGTACGACGCGTCGCCCGCCCGCCGTGTGTGCGGATGCTCTCCGTGAGCCTTCTCTCGCTTGGTTCAAATGGTCGCAAGACACCACACAAGGGGCGACCGACTCCCGGGTGTGGCCGACACGGCGTGTATGTTCCGGGGCCGAGAGCCATGGAAGGGACCAACCCGGTGAACAAGAAGCTCGCGGCCGCACTGTCCGGCGGTGCGGTACTCGTACTGGCACTGACGGGCTGCACCAGCAGCGCTGCCGACAGCAAGAACGACGCGCTGAACACCTGGGCCAAGCAGGTGTGCGACGCGGTGCAGCCGCAGGCGAAGAAGATCGAGGCCGCCAACGCCGCCATCCAGAAGGAGACCTCGGACAACAGCGAGCCGGCCCAGGTCCAGAAGACCGACGCGCAGGCCTTCCAGGACATGGCCGACGCCTACAAGGCCATCGGCCAGGCCGTGAACACCGCCGGCGCACCCGAGGTCGACAACGGCCGGAAGAAGCAGCAGGACGCGGTCAAGGAGCTCAACGGCCTGGCGGCCTCGTACACCTCGCTGAAGCAGCAGGTGGACAAGCTCGACACCAAGGACCAGGCCAAGTTCGCGGACGGCCTCAAGGAGGTCGCCACCCGGCTGGACAAGCTGAGCCGGACCGGGAGCGACGCGCTGAAGAACCTCGAGGAGGGCGACGTCGGCCGGGCGATGGCCCAGCAGCCGAGTTGCAAGTCCGCCTCCGCCACCCCGTCCACCTCGGGCTCGTCCCCGGCGACGAGCGGCTGACGCACGCAGGCAGGCGCTCGGACAGGCACGCAGAGACGCACGCGAGCACGCGCGCAGACACACGCAGGCACATGCGCGCGTGCGCTGTCGGAGTGAGCCGACACAATGGGGGCGTGAGTGACACCAGCCTGCCCGCACTGCCCGCCTCCGACCGACCGGACGTCGCCGCCCGGCTCCGGGACGCCCTGCTCGGCGCCTCCTTCACCGCCGACGGACTGCTGGAGCTGCTCGGCGCGCCCGCGTACGCGGCGCTGGCGCGCGCCGAGACCGTGCCCGCGCTCCGGGCCACGCGCGGCGACACGCCGCTGGAACTGCTGGTCCGGCTGTTCCTGCTCCAGCAGCCGGTGCCGTACGCGCGCGTGGCGGGCGTCCTGCCCGTCGAGGCGTGCCTGGAGACCGGCTGGCTGGTGCGTGCCGGCGCGGACGAGGTCGCCGCGACTGTGGACGTCCGGCCGTACGGCGGACTCGACGGCGAGGACTGGTTCATCGTGTCCGACCTGGGCTGCGCGGTGGGCGGCGCGGGCGGGATCGGCAGCCGCGACGAGGGCGTCGTCCTCGGGGTCGGCGGCGCCTCCACGACGCTGGCCGGCATCACGGTCCGCACGCCGGTCGGCTCCGCGCTCGACCTCGGCACCGGCTCCGGCATCCAGGCGCTGCACGCCGGCCGGCACGCCACGCGCGTGACCGCGACCGACATCAACCCGCGCGCGCTGCACATCACCGCCCTGACGCTCGCGCTGTCCGGCGCGCGGGCCGCCGATCTGCGCCAGGGCTCGCTGTTCGCACCGGTCCACGACGACGAGCGGTTCGACCTGATCGTGTCGAACCCGCCCTTCGTGATCTCCCCGGGCGCCCGGCTGACGTACCGCGACGGCGGGATGAGCGGGGACGATCTGTGCCGCACGCTCGTTCAAGAGGCGGGCGACCGCCTGAACGAGGGCGGGTTCGCACACTTCCTCGCCAACTGGCAGCACGTCGAAGGGGAGGACTGGCAGGACAGGCTCAGGTCATGGGTGCCCCGCGGGTGCGACGCGTGGATCGTCCAGCGCGAGGTGCAGGACGTCACGCAGTACGCCGAGCTGTGGCTGAGGGACGCCGGCGACCACCGCGGCGACGCCGCGGAGTACCAGGCGCGGTACGACGCCTGGCTGGAGGAGTTCGAGGCGCGCAAGGTCAGGGCCGTGGGCTTCGGCTGGATCACACTGCGCAGGACGGGCTCCGCGACGCCCTCGATCACCGTGGAGGAGTGGCCGCACCCGGTGGAGCAGCCGCTCGGCGACACCGTCCGGGCGCACTTCGCCCGCGTCGACTATCTGCGGGACCACGACGACGCGGCCTTGCTCGACGGTCACTTCCGGCTCGTGCGCGAGGTGGTCCAGGAGCAGGTCGGGCTCCCCGGCGCCGAGGACCCCGAGCACGTCGTGCTGCGCCAGAACCGCGGGATGCGCCGGGCCACCACGGTGGACACGGTGGGCGCCGGCTTCGCCGGTGTTTGCGACGGCACGCTGAGCGCCGGCCGCATCCTGGACGCCATCGCCCAGTTGATGGGCGAGAACCCGCTCCTCCTGCGCGACCGCACTCCGGCCCAGATCCGCCTGCTGGTGGAGCAGGGCTTCATCGAACCGGCGCAGAAATCGGTGGAGGAACCGGCTCGGTGACCGGTTCACGCGACCGATGAGGCCCGTGCGCCCCTGAGCGCTCGCCGGGCCCACAGGTGCTACTGGGGCGGCGGCGAGTTCTCGTCGTTCTCGGGGCGTGTGGGCCGTTTCGACGGTGCTCCGACAAGGTTTTCGATCTTTGCCGGGACCGAGCCGGAAAAACGCGGGAAAAAGCGGAGAGCTTGATTCCCGTCACCTCGCGAAGGCGTCGGAGCGCCGCCCCGGGAGCGGGGCGACTCCTGTTCACCGCGGGTTGGTGTCGTCGTCGCCCGCGGGTGTCAGCCTCCCGTACCGGGGCATCCGGGGACGGGAGGGGACGTACATGGAGAGCGGGCCGACGATCTTCGCGGGAACGGTGTTCTCCCTGTTCGGAGCGGCTTTGCTGGGCTGGACGGCGGTCCGGGTCCGGCACCGGGAACCCGTCGCCCACGGCCTGCCCCGCACCGCGTCGGCGACCGTCGCGACCCTGGCCGCCGTGACCGCGCTGACCGTCGGCGTGTGGTGCTTCGGGCGTCTGTGACGGCCGCCGCTCCTGTCCGGTCTCCGTAACTGAGAAATCACCCTCCGCATCAGCCCGAACAGCCTGGTGAGCAGTCCGGGCGGCAGGAAGGGGGGTAGTCGGGTTACCGTTCGAGTGGCCGTTGCGGGCTTTTCCCGTTTGACACGGGGGCGGGATGTACCGTCACACTCCGCAGCGTCACCACCACCCGACCCCCGGGAAATCAAGGCCTGGGGAGGCTCAAGCGTCGACCGGAGAGAAGAGCGAAGTTGTCCCCGACCAGCGAGACCGCACAGGGCGGCCGCCGACTCGTCATCGTCGAGTCGCCTGCCAAGGCGAAGACGATCAAGGGCTACCTCGGCCCCGGCTACATCGTCGAGGCGAGCGTCGGGCACATCCGCGACCTTCCCAACGGTGCCGCGGAGGTACCCGAGAAGTACACCGGCGAGGTCCGCCGCCTCGGTGTGGACGTGGAACACGACTTCCAGCCGATCTATGTCGTCAACGCGGACAAGAAGGCCCAGGTCAAGAAGCTCAAGGATCTGCTGAAGGACTCCGACGAGCTCTTCCTCGCCACCGATGAGGACCGCGAGGGCGAGGCCATCGCCTGGCATCTCCAGGAGGTGCTCAAGCCGAAGATCCCGGTCAAGCGGATGGTCTTCCACGAGATCACCAAGGACGCCATCCGGGAGGCGGTCGCCAACCCGCGCCAGCTCAACCAGCGGCTGGTCGACGCCCAGGAGACCCGGCGCATCCTCGACCGCCTCTACGGCTACGAGGTCTCGCCCGTGCTGTGGAAGAAGGTCATGCCGCGGCTTTCGGCGGGCCGGGTCCAGTCCGTCGCGACACGGCTCGTCGTCGAGCGGGAGCGCGAGCGCATGGCGTTCCGTTCCGCCGAGTACTGGGACCTGACCGGCACCTTCGCCACCGGCCGGGCGGGTGACGCGAGCGACCCGTCGTCGCTGGTCGCCCGGCTGCAGACCGTCGACGGCAGGCGGGTCGCGCAGGGGCGCGACTTCGACTCCCTGGGACAGCTCAAGAGCCCGAACACCCTCCACCTCGACGAGGCCACCGCCCGCGCCCTGGCCGCCGCCCTGGAGGACACCCGCTTCTCCGTCCGGTCCGTCGAGTCCAAGCCGTACCGCCGCTCGCCGTACGCGCCGTTCCGTACGACGACGCTCCAGCAGGAGGCCAGCCGCAAGCTCGGCTTCGGCGCGAAGGCGACGATGCAGATCGCCCAGAAGCTGTACGAGAACGGCTACATCACGTACATGCGTACGGACTCCACGACCCTGAGCGACACGGCGATCGCCGCCGCCCGTGCCCAGGTCACCCACCTGTACGGCGGCGACTACCTGCCGCCGCAGCCCCGTACGTACGCCGGGAAGGTCAAGAACGCGCAGGAGGCGCACGAGGCGATCCGTCCTTCGGGTGATCGTTTCCGCACGCCCGCCGAGACCGGTCTGACCGGCGACCAGTTCAAGCTCTACGAGCTGATCTGGAAGCGGACGGTCGCCTCCCAGATGAAGGACGCGACCGGGAACAGCGTGACCGTGCGGATCGGCGGTGCCACGGCCGACGGCCGGGACGTCGAGTTCAGCGCGTCCGGCAAGACGATCACCTTCCACGGCTTCCTCAAGGCGTACGTCGAGGGCGCCGACGACCCCAACGCCGAGCTCGACGACCGCGAGCGCCGGCTGCCCCAGGTCGGCGAGGGCGACGCGCTCACGGCCGAGGAGATCACGGTCGACGGCCACGCCACCAAGCCTCCGGCCCGCTACACCGAGGCCAGCCTGGTCAAGGAGCTGGAGGAGCGGGAGATCGGCCGCCCGTCGACGTACGCGTCGATCATCGGCACGATCCTCGACCGCGGCTACGTGTTCAAGAAGGGCACGGCCCTGGTGCCGTCCTTCCTGTCCTTCGCCGTGGTCAACCTCCTGGAGAAGCACTTCGGGCGGCTCGTCGACTACGACTTCACCGCCAAGATGGAGGACGACCTCGACCGCATCGCGCGCGGCGAGGCGAAGGCCGTGCCGTGGCTGAAGCGCTTCTACTTCGGCGAGGGCACCGGCCACGGCGGCGCCGCCGAGGCCGGCAACGGCGACGGGGACCACCTCGGCGGCCTCAAGGAACTGGTGACCGACCTGGGCGCGATCGACGCGCGCGAGGTGTCGTCGTTCCCCGTGGGCAACGACATCGTGCTGCGGGTCGGGCGCTTCGGCCCGTACATCGAGCGCGGCGAGAAGGAGACCGAGCAGCACCAGCGCGCCGACATCCCGGCCGACCTGGCCCCGGACGAGCTGACCGTCGAGCTGGCCGAGAAGCTGCTGGCCGAGCCCAGCGGCGATGTCGAGCTGGGCACCGACCCGGCCAGCGGCCACACGATCGTCGCCAAGAAGGGCCGCTACGGGCCCTACGTCACCGAGGTGCTCCCCGAGGGCACCCCGAAGACCGGCAAGAACGCGGTCAAGCCCCGTACGGCCTCGCTGTTCAAGTCGATGTCCCTGGACACCGTCACCCTGGACGACGCCCTGAAGCTGATGTCGCTGCCGCGCGTCGTCGGCGCCGACGCCGACGGCCAGGAGATCACCGCGCAGAACGGCCGCTACGGCCCGTACCTGAAGAAGGGCACGGACTCGCGCTCGCTCCAGTCCGAGGACCAGCTCTTCACGATCACGCTGGAGGAGGCGCAGGCGATCTACGCCCAGCCCAAGCAGCGGGGCCGCGCGGCTGCCAAGCCGCCGCTGAAGGAACTCGGCCAGGACCCCGTCAGCGGAAAGCCGGTCGTGGTGAAGGACGGCCGCTTCGGCCCGTACGTCACCGACGGCGAGACCAACGCGACCCTGCGCTCCGGCGACAGCGTCGAGGAGATCACTCCGGAGCGCGGTTTCGAGCTCCTCGCGGAGAAGCGCGCCAAGGCCCCGGCCAAGAAGACCGCGAAGAAGGCCGCCGCCAAGAAGACGACGGCGAAGAAGACGGCGTCCACGGCCGCGAAGAAGACCGCGGCGAAGAAGACGACCACCGCCAAGAAGACGGCCGCGAAGAAGACCACCGCGAAGGCGACGGCCGCCAAGGCGGCGGAGGACTGATCGCACCGCGGGTCCCTCGCGGCTCCTTTGCGAAAGGCACGCCCCGGCATCACTTTGGTGTCGGGGCGTGCGCACGTCCGGACGGTCACTCCATGCTGTCGGTGGGTCCCGATAGGCTGAACGCATGACGCGAGCCGAGCAGCCAACGGCCCACACCTCCGCACCCGACGACGCACTCATGGCCGATTCCCGCGAGCGCGCCGTCCGCGCCCTGCTGCGCCGACCGCAGCTGCGGCGGCTGTGGAGCGCCCAACTGGTGGGAGGCGTCGGGGACACCCTCGCACTCCTGGTCCTGGTCGTCCTCGCCCTCCAGGCGGCGGTCGCCGCGGGCCCCTTCGGCGGTGGCTACCGGGGCGTGGCCTTCGCAGTGGCGACGGTCTTCGGAGCGCGCATCCTGGCGACGTTGCTCTTCGGAGCGGTCCTCCTCGGACCCCTCACCTCGCTCACCTCCCAGGAGGGACCGCTCGACCGGCGCTGGACCATGGTCGGCGCCGACGGTCTGCGCGCCGCCCTGCTGCTCGTCGCGCCCCTGTGGATCGACTGGACGCCGGACGACGCCCTGGCCTTGCTCCTGGTCACCGTCTTCGTGACCGGGGTCGCCGAGCGTTTCTGGAGCGTGTGCCGGGAGGGCGCGGCCCCCGCGCTGCTGCCCGCCCCGCCCCCGGAGGGCGCCACGGTGCGCCCGCTGCCGGACCACATGGACGCCCTGCGCCGCCTGTCGCTGCGGACCACCTTCCTGGCGGTCCCGCTGGCGGCCGCCGCCCTGGTCGCCGCCTCCCTGCTCAACAACCTCCTGGGCACCGGCATCGCCTGGTTCGACCAGCACCAGGCGGCCCTCGGCGCGTACGTCGCGGCCGGCCTGTTCGCCGCGTCCCTGTCCGTGCTGACCTACCTGGAACTGCCCGGCACCCGCACCCCGCGCCCGCGTTCGCCGTTGGAGGGGCTGCGCCGCCCGAAGACGGGCTCCGGCGTCGACAAGGGCCGCACGGGTGCCGTTCCGCTGCTCGTGCTCGCCTGCGCGTCCGTCGCCGGGGCGATCGCCGCCGCGGTCGCCGTCTGCGTGCTGCACGCCACGGACCTGCGCGGCGGCCCGGTGCTGTACGGGCTGGCGGTGCTCGCCCTGACCGGCGGGGTCGCCGTCGGCATCCGTACGGCGCCGAAGGCGCTGGTCTCCCTGTCGCGGCGGCGGCTGCTGGCCCTGACGATCGCGCTCACCGGCGTCGCCCTGCTCGCCGCCGGGCTGGTCCCCGACGTCACCACGGTCCTGCTGATCCTCGCGCTGGCCGGAGTCAGCGCGGGCGCCGCCGCCAACACCGGGCACACGCTGCTCGACCAGGAGGCCGAGGACTACCGCAAGCCGCGCATGACCGAGCACCTGCACGCGGTGGTACGGGTCTTCGTGGCGCTCGGTGCCGTGCTCGCCCCCGTGGTCGCGGCCGGGATCGGCCCGCACCGCCTCGAGGACGGGCGGTTCGTGTTCGCGCACGGAGGCGCCGCGTTCACGCTGATGCTGGTCGGCGCGCTGCTCCTGCCGGTGGCCGCGCTGGTCCTCGCCAAGGTCGACGACCGCTCCGGCGTACCGCTGCGACAGGACCTCGTCGACGCCCTGCGGGGCGGCGACGACCCGGTGACGGCCCCCGCCGAGTCCGGATTCTTCATCGCCCTCGAAGGCGGCGACGGCGCCGGCAAGTCCACGCAGGCCGAGGCGCTCGCCGACTGGATCAGGTCCAAGGGCCACGAGGTCGTCCTCACCCGCGAGCCGGGCGCCACTCCCGTGGGCAAACGGCTGCGCTCGATCCTGCTGGACGTGTCCTCGCAGGGCCTGTCCCACCGCGCGGAGGCGCTGCTGTACGCCGCCGACCGCGCGGAGCACGTCGACACGGTCGTACGGCCCGCGCTGAAGCGGGGCGCCGTCGTGATCAGCGACCGGTACATCGACTCCTCCGTCGCCTACCAGGGCGCGGGCCGCGACCTGTCCCCGACGGAGATCGCGCGGATCTCCCGCTGGGCGACGAACGGTCTTGTGCCGCATCTGACGGTCCTGCTGGACGTCTCGCCGGAGACCGCGCGTGAGCGGTTCACGGAGGCTCCCGACCGTCTGGAGTCGGAGCCGGCCGAGTTCCACGCGCGCGTGCGGTCCGGTTTCCTGGCGCTGGCCGCCGCCGACCCCGGCCGTTACCTCGTGGTGGACGCCGGGCAGGAGCCCGAGGCGGTGACCACGGTCGTCCGGCACCGGCTCGACCAGATGCTGCCGCTGTCCGAGGCCGAGCTGAAGGCGCAGGAGGAAGCGCGGAGGAAGGCCGAGGAGGAGGCGCGCCGCAAGGCGGAGGAGGAGGCCCGGCGCAAGGCCGAGGAGGAGCGCCTGGAGCGCGAGCGCCAGGAGCAGCTGGCGCGGCTGCGCGCCGAGGAGGAGGAGCGCAAGCGGCGCGAGCTGGAGGAGGCGCAGCGGCGCGAGGCCGAGCGGCAGGCCGAGGAGGCCCGGCAGCGCGCCGAGGAGGCCCGGCGCAAGGCCGAGGAGGAACAGGCCCGGCTGCTCGCGGAGGAGCGGGCACGGGCGGAGGCCGAGGCGCGCCGCAAGGCCGAGGAGGAGCAGCGGCGCCGGCAGGCCGAGGAAGAGGAGCGGCTGCGCGCCGAGGCCGAGGCGCGGCGGCTGGAGAAGCAGCGCAAGGCCGAGGAGGCCCTGTTGCGGGCGGAGGAGGCCCGGCGGGCGGCGGAGCAGGCCGCGGCCACCGCGCAGTCGGGTCCGCGCCGGTCCACGGAGCCGACGGCCGCGGCGGTGCCGCCGGGCGAGGTGACCGTGCCGACGCCGCTGGTGACGCCGACGAACGCGTCGGGCGGGCCCGCGGACGAGACGGCGGTGCTGCCGCCGGTGCGGGACGACCGGGGGAGCGGTAAGCCGTCGGGCGAGGGCTCGGACCAGGGGTCGGGCCGGGGCTTGAGCGAGGGCTCCCGTGGGGCGTCCCGCGGGTCGGCGGAGTCGGGGCCGCGGACGGCGGGCGAGTCCGAGTCCGAGGTGACCGCGAAGCTGCCGAAGCCCGTGGTTCCGCCGGGGGCCGCCGACGAGACGGCCGTACTGCCACCCGTCCCGCCGGGGGCCGCGGACGAGACCGCCGTACTGCCCGCTTTCACGCCGGGCGCCGCGGACGAGACGGCGGTCCTGCCTCCGGTCCGCGGGGAGGACCCCGCGGACCGGGTTCCGCCCGGTTTCTTCCGGGACGAGCGGGGCGAGCGGTCGCCGGCCGCGCGGCCCGACCAGGGCGACGACCGTACGCGGGAGCTGCCCCAGGTCGACGCCGAGTCGGTCGCCCGGCGGCGGCCACGGCCGGACTGGGCCGAGGAGACGCCGCTCGACGATCTGCCGACCCTGGCGGACGAGCTGCTGGGCCCGCGCGAGGACGGCAAGGGGCTCGACGACGGCGACGGCGGCCGGGGGCGGGACCGGCGGCGCTGAGCCGTCGGACGGGCGCCGATCGCGGTGATCGGGGCGATGGTGCGCTCGCCGATTCGGGCGAGGCCGCACGCCGTGTTGTCAGTGGTGCCCCGCACAATGGATCCCGCACCACGAACCATGACGAAAGGGCGGCGTGACCCATGAGCGTGTGGGACGACCTCGTCGGGCAGGAGAAGGTCAGCGAACAGCTGAGCGCCGCTGCCCGGGACGCCGACGCCCTGGTCACCGCGGCCGCCACGGACGCGCCGCCGCCCGAGGCGTCGAAGATGACGCACGCGTGGCTGTTCACGGGACCGCCCGGCGCGGGGATCACGCAGATGGCGAGGGCCTTCGCCGCCGCCCTCCAGTGTGTGAGCCCCGACCGCGCCCTCGGCGGCGTCCCCGGCTGCGGATTCTGCGACGGCTGCCATACGGCGCTGGTCGGCACCCACGCCGACGTCAACACGGTCGCCGCCGTGGGTACGCAGATCCTCGCCGACGACATGCGGGACACCGTGCGCAAGTCGTTCACCGCCCCGGCGACCGGCCGCTGGCAGGTGATCCTCGTGGAGGACGCCGAGCGGCTGAACGAGAAGTCCGCCAACGCCGTGCTGAAGGCCGTCGAGGAACCCGCCCCGCGCACGGTCTGGCTGCTGTGCGCCCCCTCGGTCGAGGACGTCCTGCCCACGATCCGCTCCCGCTGCCGCCATGTGAACCTGCGCACGCCGTCGGTGGACGCCGTCGCCGACATGCTCGTACGCCGGGAGGGCGTCGAACCCGCCGTCGCCGCCGCCGCGGCCCGCGCCACCCAGGGCCACATCGACCGGGCCCGCCGCCTGGCCACCGACCCGGCCGCACGCGAACGCCGAACCTCCGTCCTGAAGCTCCCGCTGCGCGTGGACGAGATAGGCGGCTGCCTCCGGGCGGCCCAGGAACTGGTCGACGCGGCGGCGGACGACGCCAAGGCGCTCGCGGAGGAGATGGACGCCAAGGAGTCCGAGGAGCTGAAGGCGGCGCTGGGCGCGGCCCAGGGCGGCCGGCTGCCCCGCGGTACGGCGGGCGTGATGAAGGACCTGGAGGACAAGCAGAAGCGCCGCCGCACCCGCACCCAGCGCGACAGCCTCGACCTCGCCCTGACCGACCTCACCGGCCTCTACCGGGACGTCCTGGCCCTCCAACTCGGCTCCCGCGTGGCCATCGCCAACGCGGACGTCGAGGACACCCTGGAGCGCCTCGCCCGCGACAGCTCGCCCGAATCCACCCTGCGCCGCATAGAGGCGATCGCCGCCTGCCGCGACGCGCTCGACCGCAACGTGGCCCCGCTCCTGGCGGTGGAGGCGATGACGATGGCCCTGAGGGCGGGCTGACGAGTACGCCAAGTGCGCCGAGAACACCGAGGCCACCGGCGTCGACGGCGTCACTCGTACGGGGAACGACCCGCACGTAACGCACTCATTGGATCGCGGAGAGTTACGCTCGCTGGATGCACATCAGGCGCGCCCTTCGTCCGAACAGCAGCAGAGTCTCCCGGCCCCGAACCCCCCTCCGCGCGGCCCGCGCGGGCGGCACCCTCCTGGCGGCCGCCGCCCTGCTGGTCTCGGCCTGCTCCCCCGGCACCACGCAGCGCCGGACCGAGCCCGCGGCGGACGCGGCGCTGGCCGCGCTGCCGCGGGCCACGCCCCCCATCCTGTCGCCGTACTACGAGCAGAAGCCGGCCTGGCGCAGCTGCGGGGTGTCCGGCTTCGAGTGCACGACGGTCAAGGTGCCGCTCGACTACGACCGGCCCGACGCGGGCGACGTCCGGCTGGCCGTGGCCCGCAAGAAGGCGTCCGGCCCGGGCAAGCGGCTCGGCTCGCTCCTGCTGAACCCGGGTGGACCGGGCGGCGCGGCCGTCGCCTATCTCCAGCACTACGCCGGTGTCGGGTACCCGGCCGAGATCAGCGCCCGCTACGACCTGGTCGCGACGGACCCACGCGGGGTCTCCCGCAGCGAGTCCGTGCGGTGTCTCGACGACCGGGACATGGACACGTACACACAGACCGACTTCACGCCGGACGACAGCAAGGAGACCGACGCGCTCGTCGCCGCGTACCGCAAGTTCGCGGAGGGCTGCGGCGCACGCGACGCCCGCCTGCTGCGGCACGTCTCCACCATGGAGGCGGCACGCGACATGGACATCGTGCGCGCGGTGCTGGGCGACGGGAAGCTGAACTACGTCGGTGCCTCGTACGGGACGTTCCTCGGGGCCACGTACGCCGGCCTGTTCCCGGACCGCGTCGGCCACCTGGTCCTGGACGGGGCGATGGACCCCTCGCTGTCGGCGCGCCAGATGAACCTGGACCAGACGGCGGGCTTCGAGGAGGCCTTCCAGTCGTTCGCGAAGGACTGCGTACAGCAGAGCGACTGCCCGCTCGGCGGCCGCGGCGCGACGCCGAAGCAGGTCGGCGACCAGCTCGCCGCCTTCTTCCGCAAACTCGACGCCCGGTCGATCCCCGCCGGTGCCGCCGGCGGCCGCCGTCTCGGCGAGTCCCTCGCCACCACCGGGGTCATCGCGGCGATGTACGACCAGGCGGCCTGGCCGCAACTGCGCTCGGCGCTGGCGTCGGCGATGAAGCAGAACGACGGCTCCGCCCTGCTGGCCCTCTCCGACAGCTACTACGAACGCGACTCCGGCGGCCACTACAGCAACCTGATGTACGCCAACGCCGCCGTGAACTGCCTGGACCTGCCGGCCCCCTTCGCCGCCCCCGAGCAGGTGGAGGAATACCTCCCCGCCTTCGAGAAGGCCTCCCCGGTCTTCGGCCGCGGCCTCGCCTGGAACACGCTGAACTGCGCGTACTGGCCGGTGAAGCCCACCGGCCGGCCCCACCGCATCGAGGCCAAGGGCGCGGCCCCCATCGTCGTCGTCGGCACCACCCGCGACCCGGCGACCCCCTACCGCTGGGCCCAGTCCCTGTCCCGCCAGCTCTCCTCGGCCCGCCTGCTGACCTACGACGGCGACGGCCACACCGCCTACCGCCGCGGCAGTCGCTGCATCGACTCCGAGATCAACACCTACCTCCTCCAGGGCACCCCTCCGGCGAACGGAAAGCGCTGCTCGTAACCACCGCGCCCACCCCGGCGCCCCCGGCCCCAGGGGCGCCCCGGGGCGTGTGCGAAGCACCCCCGGGAACTGTGTAGACTTACCGAAGTTGCCGATCGCATCATGATGCGGCAGCGCGCCGCTTTAGCTCAGATGGCCAGAGCAACGCACTCGTAATGCGTAGGTCTCGGGTTCGAATCCCGAAAGCGGCTCCAGTGAAACCCAGCTCAGACGCTGTCTGAGCTGGGTTTTCTTGTTCAGCGGACGCTCAGCGCGGCAGCGTCCCCGCGCAGGTGACCCCAGGGGGCGCGGCCCTTGGCGTAGTCGGCGGTCAGGGTGTCGTCCGTGGCGAGCGGGGACGGGCCGATCGGCTCGTCCAGCGCACCCGAGTCGGCGATCCACAGCCGCACCGTGCGGGCGGCTTCTGGGGGTAGCGCTGCCCCCGCTCCTCCCACTCCGCCGCCGCCTCGTAATTGCCGGCGGCTTCGGCGGCCCGGCGCGGAGGCCGACGCCCTCTGCAACGCCGAATACGGCCAGGTCAGCGACGAGAGAGTCAACCACCGCAACGGCTACCGCCCGCGCGAGTGGGACACCCGGGCGGGCACCGTCGAACTGGCCGTGCGGCCGTCGGACTTGTACGGCTCCGCGCCGGCGTCCTCCAGCACGCGCTTGAGGTCGCCGGGGGCGGCGACGGCCCGGTGATAGGCCAGCTCGCGGACGACGGCCGCCGCGCGAGCCTCGGCTTCGGCATCGTGGCCGTCGGTGTGGACGACGATCCGCCGCGCCAGGAACGCCATGCCTTCGGCGGACACGCACATGCCCATCGGGGTGACGGCGTAGATCACGGTCCGGCCGATGTCGGGGCCCGCCATCGCGGCCATCACGGACGCGGCGGCGGGCAGCGCCCACAGCCCGAGACGGACGATCCGGGGCGAGGACTGTCCCAGCATGGTCAGCCCGAGCAGGACCAGGCCCAGCACGGCGGTGGCGCCTTCACCGGCGGCGACCGCACCGAGCGCAGTGCCGGTGCCGTAGGCGTGGCCGATGTTGCTGAAAGTGCCGTACCCGCCGATACCACCGACGGCGGCCATGATGACGAACGCGGCCCCGAGCACGACCCGCTGTGAGCGAGTCAGTTCCTTGCGGTTCATGCCGCACCCCCGCCATCGGTCCACGGCGTGTGAGTGACCGGCGTCTGCTCGGTCCACGTACGCAGCGCCTCGGCGGCGCCGCTGACCTCGTGGCCCTCGTCCAGGACACCGGCGAGGATGACCCGCGTGTCCCGCAACCGATACTCCGAGAGCCTGGCGTAGGCGCGTTCGTCGGCGTCGGTCAGGCCCGGCAGCGGGATGTCCAGTGCTTCATGCACCGCGCGCAGCAGCGCTACGACAGCCTCAGGGAGGGAGTCGAGGCGTACAGTCGGCTCGCTCATGCCGCACCTCCGGGCGCCATCGCGCCGGCCGTGCGGTTGAGCAGGGCGGCGCGGGCGGCGAGCGCCCGGCGGCGGGCCCGGCGGATACGGCGGGCGTCCAGCTCGGACGGCGTGCGGTCGAGCGTGATGATCTGCGCGTCGATCAGGTCGACGTCCGCGAGGATCGCGGGCATCTCCAGCTCGATCGCGTCCAGCTCCGCGGCCGTCGGCTCCATGAAGTCGGCGAACGCGGTAACAGCGTCCTGAACAGTGACGATGTGGTTCATTGGGTCGTGGTTCCTTCCACAGAGGAACGGCCCGAACGCGGCTCCCGGGTGGCACCCCGGGAGCCGCTCGCCGTTGAAGTCGGTTCCGACTCCCCGCGCTCTCGCCCGTACGTCCTCACGCAGCGCGCGGAACGGACGGGCGAGAGAGGCAGTCGGCGCAGCAACCGTGCTGCGAACCGGAACGGACCGGCCGCACGGCACCGCCGGCCGGTCCTTACCGGCGGTGCCCAAGGTGACGCGTACCGGCTACTCGGAGGATCAGCCGATTCGGTGCACGATCACCACGTTCCGGGGCGACCTGAACCAGATGAACTACGAGATCGGCACCCTGTCCGGCCGGGAAGAGAACGAGCCTCAGTGAGAATCTGCTCAGCGCAACCGCATGACCTGGCCAAGCTGCTCGCCTTCCGACAGGAGGCGGCAGCTTGGCTGTCGGGTCTCGGTACCGACCAGTGGCAGCGTCCCTACCCGGCTGACAAGCTGCTCGCCACCATCGAGGCGGGAGAGGTCTTCATGGTGCGCGACGGTGACGCCACGGCAGCCACGATCACATTGACCCCGGAAGCGGAAGAGGGACTGTGGACCGCAGATGAGCTACGGCAACCCTCCCTGTTCATCAACAAGCTGACCGTAGCGCGTACGCACGCTGGCCAGAACCTTGGTGGCCGGCTGCTCGATTGGGCCGGGGACCGTGGCCGTCGTGCGGGTGCCGAGTGGCTTCGCCTGGACGCCTGGACGACGAACACCGGCTTGCAGGCGTACTACCTGCGCCACGGCTTCCGGCACGTTCGGACGGTTCACCAGGAGGTCGCCGTGAACGGTGGACCTAGGGTGTCAGGGTGGCTCGCACAGCGGGCAACGGGCCCCGCGGCGCACGGATTCACGGACGAAACCGCAGCTCCCGAGCACGTGGGCTGACATCAACCGCTGACATCAACACCGGCTACAACAACGCACGACGGCGCACCGATGGCACGTCTCCCGCCTCGTTCACCTCGTGCTGAACGAGGCCCACGCGCGATCCACCGGAGGTGGCGCACACGCCTACGGACCAGAAGGTTGCAGGTTCGATCCTGCCGAGTGCACACAGGCAAGAGGCTGTTGGATGATGGGGGGGCAACGGTCGACGTTCGCACGACGTTTCAGGGGTACGCCCGTCGGCTGGGCGTAGGGGGGAGCAGGTGGTGTCGCAGGGGCGGGATCGGTCCTTTCTCGACAGCAACGGCTGGACGGTGGTGCAGCTCGTCTGGGCTGTGTGGGTAGCTGCCAGTAGCGGCAGTGCGGCGTGGGTGCGTGTGGGGTGTCTGGTGATCGGTGCTGCAGCCGCCTGGGACCTCGTGCTGGATTTGGTCGGGCGGCGTCGGCAGCGCGGGGCCGGGGTCGCCGACGTCCGTGACTGATCGTTCCCCGGCCATGGAACCCCGTGCTCTGCACATTGTCTGACCAGCCTTTGAGACTGTCGGTCCGTCTCAGTTTCCGTCTCATTCATCGCCGTACGCGGCCGTCCGGGACCGTTCAGTCTGCCCCAGGGGCGGCGGCTTTGTGGGGCGCGGCCGGCGATTGCTCCGGGGAGCCGGCAAACACCGAAGAGCCTGGAGGGTTTGATGTCCTAAGTAATCATTGAGGACCGTTCGCACGGATACCTCCCAGGGAGAAACCGTTTCAGAGCCGCTGCTGACAGGCGTTCCTGGTCAGCAGCGGCATTGGGCCGTAAATGGCCACAATCTACCGCCTCACACCCATCACGGAGGTTCTCATGAGAAACCTGGGCAAGGCGGCGCTTGCCGCTATCGCTCTTTCCGTCTTTGCGGTTATTTCCCTTCAACTGGTCAGTCAAGTGCAAGCTGACTCCAACGCCGGATCACTACTCCGAACGGCATTGGGCGGGCTCCTGGCCGGATTGACATTGGCCTGGGGTGGATATCTCCTTCACCTTGCACGCTCAGGCAGGGAAGGAAAACGTCGGGGCCAGTGAAGGAACTAGTTTTGAGCATGCTTATACTCAAATAGCCGAATTGAGCGACGCCGACAAAGAAACAATCGCCAAGGCCAGCGGATCCACGCTAATACCGGCACTGTATGCACGGGCCGGGTTGGCCTCAAGCCGGCACCGCGACAATATCCCTTTACTTGCCAGCGAGCTCGGTCTGCTTGAGGCTGCGGTGATTAACCTGGAGTCGTATGAGGGGAGCGAAGTAATGCTGTGCGTCGGCTACGAACCGCTGGATAGCTTTGCGCATCGCAGGAGAAATACCTACCCTCTGCGCCGCATACACGGAATTTTGTCATTCGTCTATGAAATGGGAGGTGCCGTCGACGGAACAGCAATACGACCTACGCCTGACGGTGGGGGACCTGAGCTTGTCTCATAGCACTCCCTCCGTGCCACCGGTGAGGGCGCGGCGGCATCCGCCGCACAGCGTCAGCCGGGCGGCTTCAAGGGTGGGGATGGGCTTGCTGGCCTGCCACTCGCGGGGCTGGTGAGGAGGTCGGCGAGGAGCCAGGGCACCTCGGCCGGGTCCGGGCGTCCGGTGAGCCGCTGGACCAGGCCGCGGATCCGGGGAGAAGAGCCGATTTGCGGACCACACGCCGAACCCTGCACCGCGCGCAGGGGGCGTGAGCGCTGCCGTGGAGAAATCCTGGAGATGATCTTGCATCGAAGCCCCTGGGGAGCCGACAGAGACCGACGCTCCCCGACGCGCTGACCTGCATATTTGACCTGGAGCACAGGTAGACGATCTTCCAGGGCCTGATTCGGGACGAAGGGGTCGTGGGGTCAAACCCCGCCACCCCGACAGAGAAACACCAGGTCAGGCCCGGTTTCCAGAGATGGAAACGGGGCCTGATGTGTTCTGGGGGCGCGGCGAGATCAGCGGCCAGTCTCAGTTGCAGTCTCATTTGCCTCCCGATCCGGCACTGTCCACTGACGTCCGTCGAGGTTCGCGAACCCGCTCTGACCGGCAGTGGAGCCTGTTACACGGACGTCTACAGACGCCCCCGGACCAAGATCGGACAACTCGTAATGCGTAGGTCTCGAGTTCGAATCCCGAAAGCGGCTCCATCCGGAGGACCAGCTGGGAACGTTCCCAGCTGGTCCTTCGTCGTTCCGTGGTTCCCGGCCGAGTTCGCCGCCGCGACGGGCAGGCGTACTTTTGAAATCAGGCAAGGGTGACTCCCCGGTCGGAACGTCCAGGCCTCGGTGGAAGCCACGAGGGCGCATGCGAGATCTTCGGGCGGCCTGGCGGTCCCGGGCCAAGGCCCTGGACCACGGATCCGAGCGGGGTGCGTACTCACACAGCAGGCGCGGAGGGGTCATGGCCGAGCTCGGTAAGGCGGGCAGCCCGCCGAACCCTGCCGCGGTGCTGCGCGAGCCCTCACGGCTGGCCGCGGTGGACGCCGTCCGCGCGGTCGACGAGCTGACCAGGGACGCCTTCGCCCGGTCCGTGCGCCTGGCCGTACGGCTGCTGGACACCCGAATGGCTCTGATCAGTCTGGCCGGGGCGGACCGGCAGTTCATCAGGGGCGGGGTCGGCCGAGCCGTACCGCGGCACGGGGAGCAGGAGGGGGTCGACTGGGGCTTCTGCTCCGAGGTGGTGGTGTCCGGCCGGCCGCTGGTCATCGACGATGTGCGGAACGACTCCGCGCACCGGTCCGACCTCGCGGTCGCTGCCACCGGCATGCGCGCGTACCTGGGCGTGCCGCTGCTGCTGGAGGAGCTGTCGCTCGGCGCGCTGTACGTGATCGACACCCGGCCGCGGCTGTGGGACAAGGAGCAGCGGCGCGCCCTGGAGCAACTGGGCGCCTCGGTGATGAGCGAGATCGGGTTGCGGCTGGACGCGGCCGAACGCGGTCGCCTCTACGAGCAGGCCGCGGCCGCCGCCGTGGTCGAGCACAGACGGTCCCAGCAGTTGCAGGACCTGGCCCGGGCCGGTCTGCGGATCAATGCCGCGCCCTCACTGGACTACGCCCTCCAGACGGTCACCGAGGAGGCCAGGTCGCTGGTGGGCACGCACCAGTCGGTCACCAGCATGACCACGAACCTCCGCTGGGCCCAGGCGATCAACGCGGTCTCCCTGTCGGACAAGTACGGCGAGTACCGCTTCTTCGACGCGCCCCCGGTCGGAGAGGGGATCTATGTCCTGGTGTGCCAGGACAACCGGCCGATGCGGATGACCCAGGACGAGCTGGAGGCCCATCCGGCCTGGCGGGGCTTCGGCTCCTACGCCGCCGTTCATCCGCCGATGCGCGGTTGGCTGGCCGTCCCGCTGATCGGCACCGACGGTCGCAACCTGGGTCTGATCCAGCTTTCCGACAAGCAGGACGGCAGCGACTTCACGGCCGACGACGAGGCGATCCTCGTCCAGCTCGCCCAGCTGGCCTCCGCGAGCATCGAGAAGGCCGCGGCACTGGAGAACCAGTACGAGATCGCTCGTACCCTGCAGAGCAGTCTGCTGCCGCAGCAACTGCCCGAGCACTCGGCGGTGTCGGCCGCCTCCCGGTACCTGCCCGCCGCACCCCGCGCCGGGGTCGGCGGCGACTGGTTCGACGTGATCGGACTCTCCGGTGCCCGGGTCGCGCTGGTGGTCGGGGACGTGGTCGGCCACGGCATCCACGCCGCCGCGGCCATGGGCAGGCTGCGTACGGCCGTGCGCACCCTCGCCGATGTCGATCCCACCCCGGAGGAGCTGCTCACCCGGTTGGACGACCTGGTGAGCCGGCAGTCCGCGGAGTCGGGCGCCGACGACGGTGCCGACCCGGCACGCGGAGGCGCCGTGGACGTCGGAACCACCTGCCTGTACGCGGTGTACGACCCGGTGGCCGGGCGTTGCTCCCTGGCCGGTGCCGGCCATCCGGTGCCCATCATCGTGACCCCGGACGGCAGCGCCGACTTCCTCGACCTGCCCTCCGGGCCGCCGCTCGGTGTCGGCGGCGTGCCGTTCGAGACGGTGGAGTTGGAGGTGCCGGAGGGCAGTCTGCTCGCCTTCTACACCGACGGGCTGGTCGAATCCCGGCAGCGCGACCTGGAAGCGGGGCTGGAAGAACTGCGCGACGCACTGACCGAGCCGTGCGCCTCGCTGGAAGCGCTGTGCGACCACGTGGTCAAGTCGCTGCTGCCCGAGCCCCCGGCCGACGACGCGGCACTGCTGCTGGTCCGGCCGCACGCCTTGGACGAGACGCGGGTCGCCACCTGGGACATCGCCGCGGAACCGGCCGAAGTGGCCCGGATCCGCGCTCGGACCGCCCGCCTGCTGGCGACCTGGGGCCTGGAGGAGATCGGCTTCGTGACCGAGCTGGTGGTGAGCGAGCTGGTCACCAACGCCATCCGGTACGGCCAGCCGCCCATACAGATGCGGCTCATCTACGACCGGACGATCATCTGCGAGGTCTCCGACGCCAGCAGTACCGCCCCGCATCTGCACCAGGCCCGCATCTTCGACGAGGGCGGACGCGGCCTGATGCTGGTCGCCCGGCTCACCCAGCGCTGGGGCACCCGCCACGCCCGCGACGGCAAGACCATCTGGTGCGAGCAGGCCCTGCCGGTGGAGGGCCTGGCCGTGGAGGGCCTGTCTCTGGACGACCTGCTGCCGTCCGACTCGGAGCAGTGACCCCGCCTTTCGTGGGGTCGGCGAGCGCCCGGTCGGGCCGCCTGCTGTGATCCGCATGTGATCGGGGAGCCGTAGTGTCGCCGCCCGGCTGTGGGATGCGCGGAAGGCGCGGACAAGGGCGGGGGACGGTCATGACGTATCGGCGCGCGGCGATACCGGCGCTGGTCGGGGGTGTGCTGATCACGGCGTTGCTGTGGCGGGCGGGGGCGAGCGTGCAGGCGCTGCACCTGGCGGGCACCGCCGACGCGATCGGCGGCCGGACCGCCACCGAACTCGAACACTGGCTCATCCCCTGGTCGTACGACCCACCGGACGTCGTGCGGTTCGGTGCCGGGGCGTCCGGACCGGGCCAACGGCACGCCTGAGCCCGACGGAGCGCGCTACCTGGTGCTCTACCACACCGCGATGCAGATCCGCTTCGGCGCGGTGTTCGCCTTCTTCGTGCCCGGCGCGCTGCACCTGGTCCGCAGGCTGCCGCCGGTGTACGGCCGGCTGCCCGCCACGCTGCTCGCGGTGTGTGGCCCGGGGCCTGGTGGCGGGGACCCTGGCGGTGGCCGTCTCCGCGCCGTGGCTGATCGCCTCGCAGGGGCGCGGCAGTTACCGCTTCCTGCCCCAGTTGGCGGTCACGACCTCGTCCGGGCGGCAGATCCTGGTGGTGACCGCGCTGGTCGCGGCGGTGGGGACGGTGTTCGCGGCCCGGATCACCGCGAAGGGCGCCGGTCCGCTGCCGCGGCAGGCAGTCCCGGCGCGCGCCGCCCGCCTTTCCGTCACCGCCGGGACCGCGATCATCGCGCTGTCCCTGCTCGTCCTCTCGTACCAGTCGGTGGCAGCCGCCATCCAGAGGTTCGACCCGGTCGGTGGGCTGTTCGCCGAGCCGGGTGAGCTGCTGCGCGAGTGGCTCCTGCTCGGCGGCTGGGCGGGACCGGCGGGCGCGCCGTTCGGCGACTGGTTCCTGCACCGGCTTCGCGGCGTACTGCTGCTCGTGGTGGTGTGGTGGGCGCTGCGGTGGCTGCCCGTGCCGCTGACCCGGGCCACCGTCCCGGCGATGGCGGTCGGCGCGGTGTGCGCGACCGTCCTCGGGCTGCTGGCGAGCCAGTCGCTGCGGATGGCGACGGACGGGGCGGGCCTGCGCTGGGGGTTGACGTACCTGTCAGCGGGCCCCGGGGACGGCGTTCCCGCCGACCTGACCTGCGGTCTGGTGGCGGGAGTCGTGGCCGCCACGACGCTGCGGCTGACCGTGGCCGGCCGTGCCGGCGACGTACCCGAAGCCGCACCCTCCGCCGAGAGCCCCGCCCACCCCTGAGAGGGCTGCGGAAGGCGGGGCCACGGGGGCACGCCGGGGCTTTCGCCGCGGAGTGCCCCCGTGGAGTGCCCCGTGCACAAATCGGGGAGGGCGCGGAGGGTGTTCAGCGCACCGCGCGGGTGTGCGTGCGCTCGAAGACGGCGAAGGCCGCCTCCTGGCGCCATTCGAGTTCCGCCCTGGGGCTGCGGGAGAGCAGGCGCTGACAGGCCGGGGTCCGTACGGGCAGGCCGGGGCGCTCACCGCGGCAGGCGGACACGACCCGGTAGCCCGCGGTGGTGGGATTGCCCTGCCACAGGCTCGCACCGGGCAGGAAGGCGTACTGGAGTGAGGCGCGCGCCAGGTCCTTCAGCTCGGCGTAGGAGAGGCCGTAGGTCGTGGCGGCGTACTGGTACTCGTGGCTGATGTCGATCCGGGACACGCCGGGGTCGTCGGTGGCCAGCACGATGGGGACGCCGTAGCGGCGATACGTGGTGAAGGGGTGGTCGGCGCCCTTCACGCCGAGGATCTGGGCGTTGCTGCTGAAGGGCACTTCGACGGCGACCTGGCGGGCGGCCATGGTGCGGGCCGTGCTCTGCCAGCCGTCCTCGTGGACGAGGTCGACGCCGTGCCCGACCCGCTCGGTGCGGGCGACGTCGACGGCCTCCTCGATGTGGAACCTCAGGTCCTCGGGCTTGACCAGCCCGGGCCACAACTCGCCAGCGTGCAAGGTGACATGGGCCTTCGGGTACTGGCCGCGCAGATAGCGGACCATGCGCATCTGGAGCGTGTAGTCGCGCAGGGCGACATCCCCGTCCTCCGGCTGAACGAGGTTGACCGCGACGAAGCGCGGGTCGCGCTCGGCCAGCCGCATGCCCAGGGCGAGTTGGGTGAAGACCCGCTCCGGGGCGCTGCCCCGGGAGGCCTGCGAGACCCAGCGGACGGTGAGCCGGCAGCCTGGCCGGGCCTGGCGGGTGCCGCAGCGCTCGGTCGCGCGGAACTCGGCGTCGCCGTCGTCGGCCTCCCTGCGGGCCGCGGCGACCACCTTGTCCAGTTTGCCGCCTGCCACCAACTTGCGGTGCAGCGCGGCGAGATCGCTGTCCCAGCCGACCTCGGCGGCCAACTGCTTCGCGCCGTCGGAGGCCGGGGTGACCATGGTCTCCAGATAGAACTGGTTCTGGCCCGCGACGTCGTCGGCGACCTGGGCGAGCAGCTTGCCCCGGTGCCGCCAGGTCACCTCGCCGAACTTCCCGAAGGTGTCGAAGAAGTGGTCGTGGCCGTTGCCGCCCGGCGGGAAGTCCTCCATGGACCAGGCGCGGACCAGCGCCTCGTGGAAGGCGCGGTCGGTCCGGGCGTCCGCCGCGGGGCGGGTGCCGGGCCCGCAGGGAGGCGCGACGGCGGTCAGCGTCGCGGTCTCGACGCACAGCCCGTCCTCGACGGCCAGTTCGATCAGGTACTCCGTGGACACCGCGCCGGAGAGGTGGTTGTGCAGGTCCCCGCCCTTGGGCAGGCTCACGAAGAACCCGCGCAGCGGCACGGGCCGGGAGCGCAGCGATCTCAGGTAGGCGTCCGTACGGGTCTCCGCGACCGTCATCGGCCTGGACCGAGGCACGGCACGCGACGGGAGCCCGCCGCCGGTCTGTTGCGCGTCGGCGGTCTGTCGCGCGCCGGCGGGTTGCGCGTCGGCGGACGGGGCGGTCAGGAGGGACAGGGCGAGGAGGGAGCCCACGGTGGCCGGAACGGCCCGGCGGCGTGCGGCACTTCGGAGTTGCTTGCTCACTCGGGCATGATCGGGGTACAAACGCGGCTGAACCGGTTCTCTCCGGCATCTTTCGCCGGACAGTACCCGACCGGGTGACCGCACGGAATGTCGCGGACGTCACCCGGGCGGCTGACGGACTCACGGCATGGCGTGCGTTTTTCGTACCGGTTCCGGGAGGGTTGCGGTGAGGCGGGGGTAAGAGGCCGCAAAGTGAGGTGGCGTCGGAGCAACCGGCGCCGCCCGGGCGACATCCTGGTGAACGAGGGGCGCCGTGCGGGCGCCGTTGTCGTCGGATGGGATGAGGGCCGTGGTGGAGCCGAGGATCGCTGTCGCGGTGGTGACCATGGGCAACCGGCCTGCCGAGGTCGACGCTCTGCTGGAGTCCGTGGCCAAGCAGGATCTCTCGCCCGCGCGCATCGTGATCGTCGGCAACGGGTGCCGGCTGCCCGAGTTCGCCCGCCGGCTGTCCCTGCCCGGTGAGGTCACGGCGGTCGATCTCGACGAGAACCTCGGCTGCCCCGGCGGGCGCAATGCAGCCCTGGCCCGGCTGCGGGAGTTCGGGGACGTCGACGTGGTCGTGGAGCTGGACGACGACGGGCTCCTGGTCGACGCCGACGTACTGCGCCGGGTACGGGATCTGTACGCCGCCGACCCGCGCCTCGGCATCGTCGGCTTCCGCATCGCCGACGAGTGCGGCGAGACCCAGCAGCGGCACGTGCCGCGGATCGGCGGGTCGGACCCGATGCGGGGCGGGTACGTCACCGGGTTCCTCGGCGGCGGGCACGCGCTGCGGATGGCGATGCTGGAGCAGACCGGGGACTGGCCCGCGGAGTTCTTCTTCGCGCACGAGGAGACCGACCTGGCCTGGCGTGCCGCCGACGCCGGCTGGAAGATCCTCTACGCGCCGGAACTGCTTCTGCGGCACCCGAAGACCTCGCCCGCCCGGCACGCCATCTACTACCGGGTCACCGCCCGCAACCGGGTCTGGCTGGTCCGGCGGCGGCTGCCGCTCCCGCTCATCCCGGTGCACCTCGGCGTGTGGACGCTGCTCACCCTGGCGCGGACCCGTTCGTCCGCCGGGCTGCGGGCCTGGTTCGGCGGGTTCGTGGAGGGGCTGCGCGAGCCCGCGGGGGAGCGGCGGCCCATGCGCTGGCGGACCGTGTGGCGGCTGACCCGGCTCGGCCGCCCGCCGGTCGTCTGACCCGCCGGATCACAGCCGCTGGGGCCGTGCGAGGCTCGGTGTGTGCGGGGGCCGGGTCCGTAGGGTGTTCGGGCCGTTGCCGGGTCCATGTACGGGGTCGGTCCCGTGCCGGGCCTCAGGCTCACCTCCCGCCCCCGCGCTCACTTCGCGTCGGCGTAGCACTCCACCACCGCCGTCGTGAACGGAAACCGCACCGGGGTCTCGCCGAACGTCAGCCGCCCCGCCACCTCCGCGGCCTGCCGGATCGCCTCGACGACCGTGTCCGCCTCCCCCTTCGGGCAGTGCACGATCACCTCGTCGTGCTGGAAGAAGACCAGTTCGGCCGCCATGTCCCGGCAGGTGCGGCGCAGCGCCGCGAGCAGCAGCAGGGCCCAGTCGGCGGCGCTGCCCTGTACGACGAAGTTGCGGGCGAAGCGGCCTCGGGCGCGGGAGTTGGTGGAGGCGTACCCCGGCATCCAGCCCTGGTCGGCGGGTGGTGCGGCGGCGGGATCCTCCTGCGGGAGGCCCGCCTCCCCGGTCGCGTCCTCGGTCGTCCCGGCGGCCGGGGGACAGGTGCGGCCCAGCCAGGTCCGTACGAGCCGGCCCTCCTCACCGGCCCGCGCGGCCTCGTCGACGTACGCCACCGCCTTCGGGAAGCGGCGTCTGAGGGCGGCGAGGTTCTTCAGGCCGTCGCCGGAGGTCTGCCCGTAGACCGCGCCGAGCACGGCGAGTTTCGCCTGGGCGCGGTCGCCGGAGAAGGCCCGGTCGGACACCGACTGGTAGAGGTCGGCGTCCCGGCCCGCCACCTCCATCAGCCCCGGGTCGCGGGAGATCGCCGCCAGCACCCGCGGCTCCATCTGGGCGGCGTCGGCCACGACAAGGCGCCAGCCCGGGTCGGCCACCACGGCCCGGCGGATGACCTTGGGGATCTGAAGGGCGCCCCCGCCGTTGGTCACCCAGCGGCCGGTGACCGTGCCGCCGGCGAGGAACTCCGGCCTGAACCGCCCCTCCCGCACCCAGTCCTGGAGCCAGGACCAGCCGTGGGCGACCCAGATCCGGTACAGCCTCTTGTACTCCAGCAGGGGTTCGACGGCCGGGTGGTCGACGGACCTGAGCTCCCAGCGGCGGGTGGACTTCACCCTGATCCCGGCCCGGGCGAAGGCCTTGACCACGTCGGCGGGCAGATCCGGCCGCACCCGGTGGCCGAAGGCAGCGGACACCTCGTCCGCGAGTTCGGCCAGGCGGCGGGGCTCGCCGCCGCCCGCGTACCGCTCGCCGAGCAGTTCGTGCAGCACCTCGCGGTGCACGTCCGCGCGCCAGGGCAGGCCCGCGCGGTTCATCTCGGCCGCCACCAGGGTGCCCGCCGACTCGGCCGCGGTCAGCAGGCGCATACGGTCGGGATGCTCGGCTCGCTCGTGCCGCCGCTGCTGCTCGGCGTAGGCCGTGATCAGGTCCGCCAGCGGCAGGCGCACGCCCTGCGGTTCGAAGAGCGAGGACTGCGCGCCGGGTTCGGCGGAACGGTGCGGCGGGTCCGGCGGTACGGGGCCGCCGCGCAGCCTGGCCAGGGCGGCGGCGGCCGAGCGGGGCTCGCCGTGGCGTCCCTCGTGGCCGAGGAGGAGCGTCTCGGCGTCCTCGATGTCGTAGCACCGCTCCACCCGTACGCCCGCGGCGAGCAGGCGTGGATAGACCTCCGCGGTGGACCGCCACACCCATCGTGTGACGTCCGGCCTGCCGCGGACCGCCTCCGCGAGGTCGGCGGCACGGTGCACCGGACCGGCGGGCAGGCCGTCCCGGCCGAGGGGGGCGACCTCGGCGCCGCCGTCCTCGGCCGGTGCCAGAGCCCACCGGTCGGTCATGTCGGCGAGTGTCGCAGGCGGGTCCGACAACGGCTCCGGCCCACTGCTCGGGAGTGCGGTCAGCCGTCCTGTCCGCCGTCGTGCGGCTCCTGGTCCTCGTCCTGCCGGGCGCGGTCCTTCACCAGCTCCGCCAAGGCCGCCGCGACGTACTCCTCGGTGCGCGCCTTGTCCAGGCCCAGGCCGCTGAGGACGCCCTCGCCGTTCTCCAGCTCCAGCAGGGCCAGCAGGATGTGCTCGGTGCCGATGTAGTTGTGGCCGAGGCGCAGGGCCTCGCGGAAGGTGAGTTCCAGGGCCTTCTTGGCGGCCGAGCCGTACGGGACCAGCTCGGGAGCGTCGGCGGACGCGGGCGGCAGGGCGGCGGTAGCGGCCTCGCGGACGGCGTCCAGGGTGACGCCCTGGGCCTCGACGGCCTGCGCGGCCATGGCCTCCGGTTCGGTGAGCAACCCGAGGACCAGGTGCGCGGGGGTTCCCTCGGCGCTCCCGGCGGCCTTGGCCTCCTCATGGGCGGCCATGACCACCTTGCGGGCGCGGGGCGTGTAGCGGCTGAAGCCCTGGCTGGGGTCGAGGTCGGCCGACTCCTTGGGCACGAACCGCTTCTGCGCGGCCTGCCGGGTGACGCCCATGCTCCTGCCGATGTCGGTCCAGGAGGCGCCGGAGCGGCGGGCCTGGTCGACGAAGTGCCCGATGAGGTGGTCCGCCACCTCGCCGAGGTGCTCGCCGGCGAGTACGGCGTCCTGGAGCTGTTCGAGGGGTTCCTGGTGGACCTTCTTGATGGCCGAGATGAGGTCGTCCAGACGGACGCTCGACCTGATGGTGGGGTTCGTCATGTGTCAACCGTAGGTTGCGCTCCTGGGGGTGTCAACCCGAAGTTGACACCCATGGAATGCCCTGCGGCGGGTTTGTCCACAGGGTGTGGACAGAGTCGCGCGTGCCTCATGGCACGATCGAGCGGTGAGTACGTCCAGCACCGTCGACCGGGCCTTCCGGGCCGCCCTGTATGCACCCTCCGACGACGCCCTCGACGCCGGCGCCTCCCTGCTGGCGGCCGACCCCGCGGCGGACGCCGAACTCTCCCGGCGCGGGCGGGAGTTCGTGGCGACGACGTGGCAGCGCGGCTGGCAGCCCGCCGATGTCGCCCGGATCGTGCGGCGGGAGCTCGACGAGGTCCATGTGCGGCTGCTCGCGGCGCTCGTCCGCGCACAGGCGGCCGACGACCGGCCGCGCGGCCCGCGCTGGGCCGCCCAGCTCGACGGACTGCCGCCCGGGGAACCGCCCCGCGCCGACCGTTTCTCGTATGCCACCGCCGTCCTGGAGCTCTACCGCCTGCTGCTGCGGCTCCCCGCGCTCGAACCTCTGGACGAGCCCGCGCCCCGGGCCGAGTCCCGCATGCTCACCCGGATCCGGGCGCTGCTCGCCAAGGCGGAGGCGACCGGGTATCCGGAGGAGGCGGAGGCGCTGAGCGCGAAGGCGCAGGAACTGATGGCGCGGCACAGTGTCGACGAGGCGCTGCTCGCCGCCCGCGCCCCGTCGCCCGACGCACCCGGCGCCTGCCGGATCGGTGTCGAGCCGCCGTACGAGCAGGCCAAGGCCGTGCTGCTGGACGCCGTCGCCACCGCGAACCGCTGCCGCGCCGTGTGGAACGAGGCCCTCGCGTTCTCCACCGTCGTCGGCTTCGAGGCCGACCTGGAAGCGGTCGAGCTGCTCTACGCCTCCCTACTGGTCCAGGCCACGACGGCGATGACCAGGGCGGAGGCCGCCCAGCGGGCGGGCGGGCGCAAGCGGACCAAGACCTTCCGGCAGTCCTTCCTCGCCGCCTACGCCCACCGCGCCGGCGCCCGCCTGGAGGCCGCCGCCGAGACCCAGGTGACCGCGGACCTGCTGCCCGTCCTGGCGAGCCGGGACATCGCGGTCACCGACCGCGTGGACCGCTTGTTCCCGGAGACGACCACCACCCGGCTGCGAGGGGTGAGCGACACGGCGGGGTGGAGGGAGGGCGCCCGGGCGGCGGACCGGGCCCAGGTGAAGTCCCGCCCGCCACTCGGCGGGCGTGCCGCGCCACCCGCGTGAACGGCGCCGGTCAGTCGCCGGCTTGCTGGAGGGCGGTCACCGACGCGTCCGGGTCGCCCACGTTCTTCCTGCCCTGGACCGGGCCGTAGGACCACGGGAAATCCTGGCTGTCGGACGCTCCGGGCAGGCTGAGCTTCAGTGATGTCACCGCGAGGCTCTTGGCGTCGGCCTCCTTGCCTCGCACGTAGGTGAGAGTGAAGGACGCCGTGTCGTCCTTGGCGAGAGTGAGCTTCTGCGGCTTGCCGGACGTGTCCTGCGGGACGGTCGCCGTGACGTTGCCGCCGGACAGGGTGACGCCCGGGAAGCCCTCCAGGGTGCACCGCGCACCCCGGTTGGTGACGGTGACGGGCACATTGCCCGTGTCCCCGGCGGCGGGTGCGGCGTTGGCCGGACCGACCTGAACCCCGACCTCGCTGATCCGGCAGGCCGTGCTGCCGGTTTTCTTGTCCCCGGAGCCGGTGCCGCTGCCCCCGCTGTCGCAGGCGGTGAGCAGGAGGGCCGCGGCGAGGGCGGTGACGGTGAGCGGAATCGGAATGGCGCGCATGAACTGGTCCCTTGGATCGTGACGATGCCCGAGGATCATCACGCACGAGCAGGCGGCGCGGTTGCCCGCCCCGCGATCGGCTCCGCGCGTCAGGAGCCCAGGCTCGCCGTCGGCAGGCCCGACGGTAGTGCCCCGCCCGCCGACCGGGTGTACGTCTCGGTGCCGAGACCACCCTCCCAGGTAACGCGGAGCGTGGTCTTGTTGACGGAGTCGACCGTGCCGGTCGTACGGGACTTGCACGCGTCGAGGTGGATCACATGCCTCGCGCCCTCCTCGACCGCCGTTCCGGTGCAGATGGTCCGGTCGGTCGAGAAGAGCGCGGCCTGCCTGCCGGTGACGATCAGGACCACGGCCTTGCCACCGGTGGTGGCGAGCCAACTTCCCTCCACGCCATCCCCCTTGGCGGCCGGACCGCCCGTACCGGCCGCGCCGCCGCCGTCATCGTCGCTCGCGGTCGCGCTCACGCCGGGAGTGGCGGATGTTTTGTCCGTGGCGCCGGAGCCGCCGCTGTCGCACCCGGTGAGGGCGAGCGCGCCGAGCAGGACCGCGGCCGCGATCCGCGTCGCCGCGCCCGTCCCGGTCGCCGCCGCCTTGGCCGCCCTGGTCGCCGCAGTCATCGGAAAGCCCCCAAGCTCTGACCGGTCGGCCGCCCGGCGGCCGGTACGACCGCAGCAAGCTATCAGGACCGATCCCTACCAGGAGGCCTTTCGGACCCCGGGCAGATGCCCGGCGTGCGCCTGCTCCCGCAGGCTCACCCGGGACAGGCCGAAGGTGCGCAGGTAACCGCGCGGCCGGCCGTCGGTCTGGTCGCGGTTGCGCACGCGCGGGGCGCTCGCGTCCCGCGGCTGCCCGCGCAACTCCCGCTCGGCGGCGAGCCGTTCGTCCGGTGTCGAGGACGGCCTGCGGATGATCTCCTTCAGCTCGGCCCGGCGGGCGGCGTACCGCTCGACGATCTGCCGCCGCTTCTCGTTCTTCGCGATCTTGCTCTTCTTCGCGATGGCGTCTCCCTGTTCTTCGTTCCTCAGGTTCCTCGGGGTTCTTCAGGTTCCTCGGGTGACTCGGGTTTCTCAGACCCTCACCCCGCGCGCGCGGATGCGCGCCACGGCTGCCTCGACGCCGATCGTGTCGACGGTTTTGACCGCCTTCGCGCTCAGCCGCAGCCGCACGTGGCGGCCCTCGCCCGGCAGCCAGTAGCGCTTGGTCTGGATGTTCGGGTCGAAGCGGCGGGAGGTCCGCCGGTGGGAGTGCGAGATGTGGTTGCCGAAGCCGGGCCGGGCGCCGGTCAGCATGCAGTGGGCGGACACGGGTGACGCACCTCTCCTCGATCGGTGATGTAAATGGAATTCATTTTCAGTAGCATGGCGGCATGGCACGCAACGAACTCCGCCCGGTCGTCAAACTCCGGTCCACCGCAGGGACCGGCTTCACCTACGTCACCCGCAAGAACCGCCGCAACGACCCGGACCGGCTGACCCTGCGCAAGTACGACCCGGTCGCCGGCCGGCACGTCGACTTCCGAGAGGAGCGCTGAGGCCCGCCGTGCGCAACGGAATCCACCCGGCCTACGGTCCCGTCGTCTTCCGTGACCGTGCCGCGAACCACGCGTTCCTCACCCGCTCGACGATGACCAGCGAGAAGACGATCGAGTGGGAGGATGGCCACACCTACCCCGTCGTCGACGTCGAGATCTCGAACGTCAGCCACCCCTTCTACACCGGCACCGCCCGCGTCCTGGACACCGCCGGGCGCGTGGAGCGCTTCGAGCGCCGGTACGGGAAGCGGGGTGGGGCGTGAGCCTGTCGGTGGTGATCGTCGGTGGGCTGCACGCCGACGCCCGGAAGGCGGCCGTCGCGAGGCTCCTCGCCGAGGTGCCCGGCAGTGTCGCGCTCCACCACGACCTGGCGACGGCCTCTGCGGGCACGGTCGTGCGGACCGTCCGGGACGCCTCCGGAGCGCTGTCCCGCGGCGAGACGCCCCTGGTCAACGACTGCGCGTGCTGCGCGCTGCGCGAGGACCTGGTGCCGGAGCTGCGCGGGATCGCCGCCGCCGGGCACGCCCCGCTCGCGGTGGTCGAGCTGTGGGACTCCGTGGAGCCCAAGGCGATGGCCGAGGTGGTGGTGGCCGGCGGGCTCACGGTCACCGGTGTGGTCACCGCCGTCGACCCGGCCCTCGTCCTGCCGTACCTCGGCAACGGCGACGATCTGGCCGACGGCGGGCTCGCCGCGGCCGCCACCGACCAGCGGACCGTCGCCGACACCTTCGCCCGGCAGCTGGAGTACGCGCCCGTGCTCGCCGTCGCCGACTCCCCGGAGGCCGACGACGAGGACCGCGAACTGCTGGCACAACTGCACCCGACGGCCCGCCGGGTCCCGATCGGCCACGGCGACCCGGCGGGCGCCACCCCCGCCCCGGCACGTGCGCGGGAGACCGCCCCGCGTTCGGAGCTGGTCCGCGCCGCCCTCGCCGGATTCGACGTCGAGGCGGCCGCGGCGGCCCAGCACCCGGCGTGCGCGCTGCTGCCCGCAGAGGCCGACGCGCACGGTGTCTCGACGCTGGTCTGGCGCCGCCACCGCCCCTTCCATCCGGAGCGGCTGTACGCGGCACTGGAGGACCTGACCTGCGCCGCCGCGCGCAGCCGGGGCCGGTTCTGGCTGGCCGACCGGCCCGACACGCTCCTCCACTGGGACGCCGCCGGCGGCGCGCTGTGCGTGGAGGGCGCGGGCCCGTGGCTCGCCGCCCTGCCGGACGCGGCCTGGGACCTGGTCCCGCCGGTGCGCCGGGCCGCCGCCGCACTGGACTGGCACCCGGAGCATGGCGACCGCTGCCAGCACCTCGTCTTCACGTCCCCCGGCCTCGACCGCGACGGCCTCGAACGGCTGCTGGAGTCCTGCCTGCTGACCGACGCCGAGTACGCCGCCGGGCGCGAGGCCTGGAGGGGCCTGGCGTCCGCCTTCGACACCCTCCTGGAGGTCTGACCCGATGCCCCGCAAGAGCGACCGCAAGCTCGCCAAGGCCCGCCCCAACCCGTTGGAACAGGCCGGGATCTCGTACATCGACTACAAGGACACCGATCTGCTGCGGAGGTTCGTATCCGACCGCGGCAAGATCCGCAGCCGCCGGGTCACCCGGGTCACGGCCCAGCAGCAGCGGCTGCTGGCGCGGGCGATCAAGAACGCGCGGGAGATGGCGCTGCTGCCGTACTCCGGACGCTGACCCGGTCCGCGGCGCACACGGGCAATAGGTAGGAGATTCCCTACGGTTGACACGTAGGGAATCTCCTACCTAATCTCGTTCGCATGAACATCACTCACGCCTCCTTCGTCACCCTCCCCGTCGGCGACCAGGACCGCGCGCTGCGCTTCTACACGGATGTCCTCGGCTTCGAGACCGTCGCCGACCGGGACCTGCCCCAGGGCCGCTGGCTCCAGGTGGCACCCGCCGGCGCGCAGACGGTCTTCACGCTCTCCGGGCCGGGGATGGGGGGTTTCGAGCCCGGATCGGCTCGGGGGATCATGTTGGTCACGACCGATGTCGACGCCGACTGCGCGCGGCTCGCGCAGGCGGGGGTCTCCGTGCAGGGCCCGGACGAGCTGCCCTGGGGCCGCATGGCCTCCTTCACGGACCCCGACGGCAACGGTCTGATGCTGCTGACCGAGAAGGAAGGTTTCTGACCGGCGCCATGAACGGGACGAGCACCCTATGAAGGGGGCGGGTACCGCCGCGGAGGACCGCGTCTTCGCTGCGCTCGCCAACGCCACCCGCCGCGAGGTGCTGCGGCTGCTGCGCGAGGAGGGACCCCAGCCCGTCCAGGACCTGGCCGACCGCTTCGCCATGCGCCGCCCCAGCCTCTCGGAACACCTCAAGGTGCTCCGGGAGGCCGGCCTCGTCTCCGAGCAGCGCTCCGGACGGCAGCGCATCTACCGCCTGGAGGCGGCCCCGCTGGCCGAGGTGCAGGACTGGCTCCACCCGTACGAGCGGTTCTGGCGCGGCCGGATGAAGGAACTCGGCGCGCTGCTGGACCGTATGCCCGACGACGACCGCACCTGAGCCCCGATCCTTGCGGTGACCGCACCGGGGCACCGGCCCCCATGACGACCACACAGGCACGACCGCACATGAGCACCGACCACGACGACTACCTCACCACGATCCGCGTCGACCAGTTCTACCCGCACCCGCCGGCCAAGGTCTGGCGGGCCCTCACCGAGCCCTCGCTGCTCGCGCAGTGGCAGATGCCGGGTGCCGCGGACTTCCGCCTTCAGGTCGGCCACCGCTACCGGATGACCTCCGTCCCGCGGCCCAACTCCAACTTCTCCGGCGTCGTCGACGTGGAGGTTCTCGCCTACGACGCCGAGCGCATGCTGTCCGTCCGCTGGAGGGACGCCGATCCGGCCAACCCCGCGGACTGGACGCTCACATGGACGTTGGAACAGGAAGGCCGCGGTACGCGTCTCTTCCTGGTGCACGACGGATTCGATCCGGACGACCCGGCACAGATGATGGCGCGGAAGATCATGGACGGGGGTTGGCGCTCGCATGTCCTGCGCGTTCTGGGGCAGACGCTCGAGCGGCTCGGGTGAGGCGGAGTCAGGACTGTAACCGCTGAACCACTCCCCGTGCACGTGCATCTGCTCATGCATCTGCATGTTGAAACAGGGCTATGATCCCGATCAGTTGACCGATGCATCAATGGCCACACCAGCCAGTGCACCACCGGGGAGCGACCTGTGGACCACGACGTTGAGGGCGGGTACGGGGGCGACGTGTACAACGGCATGGCGGCCGCACGGCTGCACGGAGTGGCCTGGCAGAAGAGCCGGCACAGCAACTCGCAGGGCTCCTGCGTGGAGTTCGCGCGGCTGCCGGGCGGAGACGTGGCGGTGCGCAACTCCCGCTTCCCCGACGGTCCCGCACTCGTCTACACGCGCGCGGAGATCGAGGCGATGCTGCTGGGCGCCAAGGACGGGGAGTTCGACCACCTGATAGCGGGCTGACGTGGCCTCGAAGCAGGTGCGCGACTCGGTGCGATCGGTGCGCGACACGGGGTAACGCGCGTAGAACCGTGGCGTCGAAAAGGGCCCCGGTTCGTCATTCGGCGGGTGGCAGCCGGAAGAGCGCCCAGACCACCTTGCCGTCCAGGGTGCCGGTCAGTGGGTGCCAGCCCCAGCTGTCGCTGAAGGAGTCGACCAGGAAGAGGCCGCGGCCCGACTCCGCCGAGAAGTCGTCCGTCTCACGGGCGACCGGGCTCTCCCGGCTGGGGTCGCGCACCGCGCACACCAGTCGCCCGGTCCACTGCAGCAGGTGCAGCCGCACGGGCGAATCGTGGTCGCACGAGTGCGCCGACGACGCCGGCAGGCCGTGCCGCAGGGCGTTGGTGACCAGCTCGGAGGCCACCAGGCAGACGTCGTCGAACCGGTCGCCCAGCTCCCACCGGTCGAGCGTCGTGCGGGTGAACTGCCTTGCCTCACGCACCGCTTCGTAGCGGGCGGGCAGTGCGCAGGAGGCGGCGCTGGACACGGCCGCGGGATCCAGCGGGGGAAGGCCCTGCCGTAACGGCTCGAGCATGGTCGATCCATTCGTCCCCATGCGAGGCACTCCCGGTAATCCGCGGTCGTTGCGATGCAGCGGTGGCGCACGACCATGGTTTCGGATGCGTACAGCAGATGCAAGGGCAGATGCACGTGCACGAGACCGAATTGGACCTTCCCGTACCGCTTACTGGCCATTTTTTCCGCCATCTTCTCGTCATCCGCCGGTCTCCTGCCCGGCTGTCGCCGTGCGGATTCCTCGATCTCTTTCCGTTTCCGTAATCACGCGAGTACAGCTCGGAGTGAATTAGTGGCAGACTGCGGGCCTTGAAGACGGTTGGGGAGGCTGGCGAACGTGAGCGCGGGAGAGCCCGGATCGGTGGTGCGGCGCATGCTGCTCGGCTCGCAACTCAGGCGGCTGCGCGAAGCGCGGGGGATCACGCGCGAGGCGGCCGGGTACTCGATCCGCGCCTCGGAATCGAAGATCAGCCGGATGGAGTTGGGCCGGGTGAGCTTCAAGACCCGAGACGTGGAAGACCTATTGACCCTGTACGGCATCACGGACGAGGCCGAGCGCACCTCGCTGCTCTCCCTCGCCAAGGAGGCCAACGTCGCCGGCTGGTGGCACAGTTACTCCGACGTCCTGCCCAGCTGGTTCCCCACCTATGTGGGACTGGAGGGCGCGGCGTCGCTGATCCGCGTCTACGAGGTGCAGTTCGTGCACGGGTTGCTGCAGACCGAGGCGTACGCGCGGGCGGTGGTCCGGCGCGGTATGCAGGGCGCGAGCGAGGCCGACGTGGAGCGACGGGTGGCGCTGCGCATGGAGCGGCAGAAGCACCTCGTCTCGGAGAACGCGCCCGACCTCCACATCGTCCTCGACGAGGCCGCCCTGCGCCGGCCCTACGGCGACCGCGACGTGATGCGCGGGCAGTTGCAGCACCTGATCGAGATCTCGGAGCAGCCCAACGTACGGCTTCAGGTCATGCCGTTCAGCTTCGGCGGGCACGCCGGCGAGTCCGGCGCCTTCACCATCCTCAGCTTCCCCGAGTCCGACCTGTCGGACGTGGTCTACCTGGAGCAGCTCACCAGCGCCCTCTACCTGGACAAGCCCGAGGACGTCGCCCAGTACGAGAGGACGCTGGAGGAGATCCAGCACGACGGACCCGGCCTCGACGAGAGCCGCGACCTGCTCCGCGGGCTGCTCCAGCTCACCTAGGGACAACCCCTCGGAAACCTGTAGGGGATCCCAACTCCGTTCGGTCGCAAGTACGATGACGCGTGATCAGACCGTGGAGAAGTGATCGGGGGTTGATCGGGCTCCGACTGCTTCGACCGTCTCGACAGCAGGGGATCGAGGGAGCACATGTCGTCCTACTTCACCGACCTGGCCCAGCAGTACATCGACGGCGAGTGGCGCCCCGGGACCGGCTCCTGGGACATCATCGACTTCAACCCGTACGACGGGGAGAAGCTGGCCTCGATCACCATAGCCACGGTCGACGAGGTGGATCAGGCCTACCGCGCGGCCGCCCGCGCCCAGAAGGAGTGGGCCGCGACCAACGCCTACGCCCGCCGGGCCGTCTTCGAGAAGGCGCTGCGGCTGGTCGAGGAGCGGGAGTCGGAGATCGCCGACGTGATCATCGCGGAGCTCGGCGGCACCCGTCTGAAGGCCGCTTTCGAGCTGCACCTCGCCAAGGAGTTCCTGCGCGAGTCGATCCACCTGGCGCTGCGCCCCGACGGCAAGATCCTGCCGTCCCCGGTCGACGGCAAGGAGAACCGCGTCTACCGGGTGCCGGTCGGTGTCGTGGGCGTCATCAGCCCCTTCAACTTCCCGTTCCTGCTGTCACTGAAGTCGGTCGCCCCGGCGCTCGCCCTCGGCAACGGCGTGGTACTCAAGCCGCACCAGAACACCCCGGTCACCGGAGGCTCCCTGGTCGCGAAGATCTTCGAGGACGCGGGTCTGCCGGGCGGTCTGCTCAACGTCGTCATCACGGACATCGCCGAGATCGGCGACGCGTTCATCGAGCACCCCGTCCCCAAGGTCATCTCCTTCACCGGCTCAGACAAGGTCGGCCGGCACGTCGCCACCGTCTGCGCCTCCCACTTCAAGCGCTCGGTCCTGGAACTCGGCGGCAACAGCGCGGTCGTGGTCCTGGACGACGCCGACCTCGACTACGCGGTCGACGCGGCCGTCTTCAGCCGGTACGTCCACCAGGGCCAGGTCTGCATGGCCGCCAACCGGATCATGGTGGACCGCTCGGTGGCCGAGGAGTTCACCGCGAAGTTCGTCGCCAAGGTGAGGTCGCTGAAGGTCGGCGACCCGCGCGATCCGGAGACCGTCATCGGCCCGGTGATCAACTCCACCCAGGCGAACGCGGTGTCGGGCGCCGTCGAGCAGGCGATCGCCGAGGGGGCCACGGCCCTGCTGCGCGGCACCACCACCGACAACCTCGTCGAGCCGTCGGTCCTGACGGACCTGCCCGCCGACTCCTCCCTGCTCCGCCAGGAGGTCTTCGGCCCGGTCGCCTTCGTCATCCCGTTCGACGGCGAGGAGGAGGCGGTCCGGATCGTCAACGACACCCCGTACGGCCTCAGCGGCGCCGTCCACACGGCGGACGTCGAGCGGGGCGTGGCCTTCGCCAGGCAGATCGACACCGGCATGTTCCACGTGAACGACGGCACCGTCCACGACGAGCCGCTCGTCCCCTTCGGCGGTGAGAAGCACTCCGGCGTCGGCCGCCTGAACGGCGAGACGACCCCGGACGCCTTCACCACACTGAAGTGGATCTCGGTACAGCACGGCCGGAGCGGGTTCCCCTTCTAGTGCTGTGACCGGAAAGGTTCACCGGCTCGCGACGCCCGGCACGGCACTCCCCCAGCCTTCGGCCGGGGGGTACCCCCACGCCGCGTGGTCGCATCACCCGAGTACATCCAGTACGCGGGCGACGCTCCGCCTTGCGATGCTCCCCCACAGCCTGAACGGCGTGGGAGGTACCCCCAGCACCGGACGCCGCGAGCTTCCCGGCAAACCTTTCCGGTCACAGCACTAGCCCTAACCTGGAGCCCATGTCAGCGATCCGTCTCCTCGTGCTGGGCGCCGTCCGTCAGCACGGGCGGGCCCACGGTTACCAGGTGCGGGGCGACCTGGAGTACTGGGGCGCGCACGAGTGGTCCAACGCCAAGCCCGGCTCGATCTACCACGCCCTGAAGCAGATGGCCGGGCAAGGGCTGCTGCAGGCGCACGAGACCGCCCCGTCCACGGCCGGCGGCCCGCCCCGCACGGAGTACGAGATCACCGACGCCGGCACCGAGGAGTACTTCCGGCTGCTGCGGGAAGCCCTGGTCTCCTACGGCCAGAAGGCGGACGTCCAGTCCGCGGCCATCGGCTTCCTCGTGGACCTGCCCAGGGCCGAGGCGATCGCCCTGCTGGAGGAGCGGATCCGGCGGATCGAGCAGTGGCGGACGTCCGTCACCGAGCACTACGTCCCCGAGGACGGCCCCGAACAACTCGGCCACATCGGCGAGATCATGAACCTGTGGGTCCACACGGCCGACTCCGACGCCGCGTGGACCCGAGGACTGATCGGCCGCCTGGAACGCGGCGCCTACACCTTCGCCGGCGAGGGCGAACCGTTCGTCGGCGTCCTGGCCGAGGGGGAGCGCAACCCGTACGCGACGGGCGAGCGCCATCCGGAGGACGACCGCTGAGCCCGGCGTGATCCAAACGAGAGGCCCTAGTGGTGGAAGCCGGTGGCCGCGTTCTTGTCCCGGATCAGCGGGTGCGGCTGGCGGCGCAGTTCGGGCAGCAGACGCTTCAGGTCCTCGAGGAAGAGTTCGGCGAGGTCCGCCGAGAACCCGTTCCGGCAGACCACGCGCAGGACGGACAGGTCCTCCCGGTTCGGCGGGAAGGTGTACGCGGGCACCAGCCAGCCGTTCTCGCGCAGCCGTCGGGAGACGTCGAACACGTCGAAGGCCTGCACCTCCGGCGCCGTGGTGAGGGCGAACACCGGCAACTGGTCGCCGCGGGTCAGCAGCCGGAAGTCGCCGAGCGCCTCGATCCGTTCGGCGAGGTGGCGGGCCACGTTCCGGGTGCTCTGCTGCACCATCCGGTAGCCCTCGCGGCCCAGCCGCAGGAACGAGTAGTACTGGGCGACCACCTGCGCGCCGGGCCGGGAGAAGTTCAGCGCGAAGGTCGGCATGTCGCCGCCCAGGTAGTTGACCCGGAAGACCAGTTCCTCGGGCAGCGCCTCCCGGTCCCGCCACAGTGCCCAGCCGACGCCCGGGTACACCAGCCCGTACTTGTGCCCCGAGGTGTTGATCGAGGCCACCCTCGGGAGCCGGAAGTCCCAGACCAGGTCCTCGTCGAGGAAGGGCGCGATCATGCCGCCCGAGGCGCCGTCGACGTGCACCGGGATGTCCAGCCCCGTGCGCTCCTGGAGGGCGTCCAGGGCCGCGCACAGGTCGGCGATCGGCTCGTAGGAGCCGTCGAAGGTGGAGCCCAGGATGCCGACGACCCCGATGGTGTTCTCGTCGCACAGCTCGGCGGCGGCCCGCGGGTCGAGGTGGTAGCGGTCGCCCTCCATGGGCACCTGGCGGGCCTCGACCTCCCAGAAGTTGCAGAACTTCTCCCAGCACACCTGGACGTTGACGCCCATGACGAGGTTCGGGCGCGCGTCCCGGCCGGGGTAGCGATCGGCGTTGCGCTGCGCCCAGCGCCGCTTGAGCGCCATCCCGGCGAGCATGCACGCCTCGCTCGACCCGGTTGTCGAACAGCCCACGGCGGCCGAGGGATCCGGCGCGTTCCACAGGTCGGCGAGCATCGCCACACAGCGCCGCTCCAGTTCGGCGGTGCGCGGGTACTCGTCCTTGTCGATCATGTTCTTGTCGCGGCACTCGTTCATCAGGACACCGGCCTGCGGCTCCATCCAGGTCGAGACGAACGTGGCCAGGTTCAGCCGGGAGTTGCCGTCCAGCATCAGCTCGTCGTGCACGAGCTGGTACGCCGTCGAGGGCGGCAGGGGCGCGTCGGCGAGCCGGTGCTTGGGCGGTGCCTCGGCCATCTCGACGGCCGGATTCGCCTCCCCGTAGAAGGGGTTGACGGACAGGGGGCGCTCGTCGGGCTTCTCGTGTCCTTGGTGCAGCGGCATGGGCTGTCTCCTACGGGATCGACGGGATCGAGGCGATCGATGGGTTTCAGGGGTGATGGGTTCCAGGGGCCGGGGTGTTCGAGGGGCCGGGAGCGGGGGAGCGGAGTCGGGGGAGCCGTCGTGTGCGCGGGGCGCGAGGGCCGGTCAGCGGATCGCCTTGCCGTCCTTCCCGAGCTGCATCAGCGGTCTGCCGGTCACCAGCAGCCAGGCCGGCAGCGAGGCGGCGCACAGCAGGGCGAGAATGGTCGGAGAGGACACGAGGACCGCGGCCGTGAACAGGCTCACCCAGCCCTGCCGGGTGACGGCCAGGAGCATGCCCAGTACGCCCGCCGCCACGCCGAGCGACTCGGGCACGGCGGGCACGAGGGCGTGCGCGGTCAGCCCGAACGCGGCGCCGACGAACACGGACGGGAAGATCCGCCCGCCGCGGAACCCGCAGGACGCGGCGACGAGCAGCGCGGCCAGCTTCACCACGGTCATGGTCGCGAACTGCCCCGCCGTCCAGGCGCCGGGGTCGCGGGTCAGCTCCGCGACCTCCGACAGCCCCTTGAAGAGCGTGAGGGGACCGCCCAGCGCCGCCAGCAGGCCGAGGACGAGCCCACCGGCGGGAAGCGCCAGCATCGGGTGCCCGAGCCGGGAGAAGGCGCGGTGGACGTATGGGAAGGCGTACACGGCGAGCAGGCCGAGCAGCGCGGCCGCGGAGGCGATCACCAGCGCGGCCAGGAGGTCGCCCCCGTGCGGCCGGCCGAGGGGAGGAAGGCCCAGGTCGAAGGTGGGGCGGGAGACCAGCGCGGTCGTCATGGCGCCCGCGGTCCCGGCGGCCAGCGGCGCGAAGAGGCTGTCCCACAGTGCTCCCTTCGTCGGCCGCCCGGCCAGCGCCTCGGAGATGACGAGCGCGGCGGCCACCGGGGTGCCGAACAGGGCGCCGATCGTCGCCGCCTCCGCCAGCACCGGCCACAGCGCGCCCGGCAGCCGGGGCAGCAGCCGGCGGCCCAGCGCCAACGCCAGCGCCACGTTCGCCATGATGATGGGGTGCTCGGGGCCGAGACTCGGCCCGCCGGCCAGCATCAGCATGGCGGCCACCAGCAGCCCCGGCAGCACGCCCGGCGCCACCGGGGCGGCCGTCAGGCCCAGCGTCACCGGGTCCGGGCCCGCGTGCGACCAGCATCCACACCACCGAGTAGCGCCCGATGCCCAGGGCATCGGGCAGGCTTTCCCACAAAACCGCCTGTAACTGCTCCGCCAGCCCGCTCACCAGCAGGAACAGCAGACTGGAGCCGACCCCGACGGCCAGTGCGGGCAGGAGCAGCGGCAGCAGGGCGCGGGCCGGGGTCGCCGGGGCGGTCGGTGCCTGCTGTGCGGTGTCCTGGGCCACGGGCTCACGATAAGCGGACGAAAGCGACACAACATCCGGAGCGAAACACGCTTGCACCTCACGTGGCGTGAGGAGCCACCGTGGACCGCGTACCGAGAAAGGAGCGGAAGTGAGCTACTCCGTGGGACAGGTCGCCGGATTCGCCGGAGTGACGGTGCGCACCCTGCACCACTACGACGACATCGGCCTGCTCGTCCCGGGCGAGCGCAGCCACGCGGGTCACCGGCGCTACGGCGACGCGGATCTCGACCGGTTGCAGCAGATCCTGTTCTACCGGGAGCTCGGCTTCCCGCTCGAGGAGGTCGCGGCCCTGCTCGACGACCCGGAGGCGGACCCCGGCGCGCACCTGCGCCGCCGGCACGAGCTGCTGACCGCCCGGATCGAGAAGCTGAAGAAGATGGCCGCGGCCGTGGAGAAGGCCATGGAGGCACGCAGGATGGGCATCGATCTCACGCCGGAGGAGCGGTTCGAGGTCTTCGGCGACCACGACCCCGAGCAGTACGCCGACGAGGTCCGGCAGCGCTGGGGCGACACGGAGGCCTACCGGCAGTCCCAGCGCCGTACCGCCTCGTACACCAAGGAGGACTGGAAGCGGCTCACCGAGGAGCAGGACGCGATCCACCGGCGCATGGCGGCGCTGCTCGACGCGGGCACGCCGGCCGGCTCCGAGGCCGCCATGGACGTGGCCGAGGAACACCGCCGGTTCATCTCCGGCAGCTACTACGACTGCGGGCACGAGATGCACACCTGCCTGGCGCAGATGTACGTCGCCGACCCGCGCTTCACCGCGACCTACGAGAAGATCCGGCCGGGCCTGGCCGCGTACCTGCGCGAGGCGATCCTCGCCAACGCCGAGCGGCACACCGCGTAGGAGCCCGGGGGCCCGGGTCCCGGCACCCGGGCCCCCGCCGGTCACTCCCGGGCCAGGACCACGGCCGTGCCGTAGGCGCACACCTCCGTGCCGACGTCCGCCGCCTCGGTCACGTCGAAGCGGAAGGCCAGCACCGCGTTGGCGCCCCGCGCGCGTGCCTGCTCGACGAGCCGCTCCATGGCCTGGTTGCGGGTCTGCACCAGCGTCTTGGTGAGCCCCTTCAGCTCACCGCCGATCATCGACTTCAGACCCGCTCCGATCTGGCTGCCCAGATGCCGGGAGCGGACCGTCAGCCCGAAGACCTCGCCGATGACCTTCTCCACCCGGTGACCGGGTACGTCGTTCGTGGTCACGACCAGCACGTCCGGCTGGGGCTCCTGGCCGCCGCCGAATTCATCGATGTTCATGGCGCACAGCTTGGCGTGAGCGGACCGCGCAGCGCCATCCCCAGGGCACCCGTGGAACCTCGGGCGTATACCTTGCGTTGGTAGCTTTGTGCGGCACCGCACGAGGCCCCGCCTCGACACCTCGACGCCGTACACCCCATCCCCCTCAGGAGTCCGGAACCGTGACGACGCTTGCCCTCGGCCCGAGTTGGCTGGATCCGAACCACCTGCTCAACTCGTTCGGCATCTGGGGCCTGCTCCTCATCGTCTTCGCCGAGTCGGGTCTGCTCATCGGCTTCTTCCTGCCGGGTGACTCGCTGCTGTTCACCTGCGGTCTGCTGATCACGTCCAAGCAGCTGGACTTCCCGCTGTGGGGTGCCATCGGCCTGATCTGCCTCGCCGCGATCCTGGGCGACCAGGCGGGCTACATGTTCGGCAAGAAGGTCGGGCCGTCGCTCTTCAACCGGCCCGACTCGCGACTGTTCAAGCAGGAGAACGTCACCAAGGCGCACGAGTTCTTCGAGAAGTACGGCCCGAAGTCCCTGGTCCTGGCCCGCTTCGTGCCCATCGTGCGCACGTTCACGCCGATCATCGCGGGCGTCAGCGGCATGCGGTACCGCTCGTTCCTGATCTTCAACATCATCGGCGGTGTGCTGTGGGGCGCGGGTGTGACGCTCCTCGGCTCCTGGCTGGGCAACATCGGCTTCGTCAAGAACAACATCGAGGCGATCCTCATCCTGATCGTCCTCGTCTCGGTGGTCCCGATCATCATCGAGTTCCTGCGCGCCCGCTCCAAGGCCAAGAACGCCCCCGAGGAGCCGGCCGCCCCCGACCAGCAGTTCGCCGCCCCGTACCAGCAGCAGTTCCAGCAGCCGGTCGTGGACGACGCCACGACCCGCCTGCGCCGCATCGAGCCGCCGCACCACGAGCCCCCGCACCAGTACGGCGACCGGAACCACGCCCCCCAGCAGGAGCAGGAGCAGCAGCAGTACGGCTACGGCCAGCAGTACGCGCAGCCGTACCCGCAGCAGCAGCCGTATCCACAGCAGCAGCCGTACCCGCAGCAGTCCTACGGCGAGCAGCAGGGCGACTACGACCAGAACCCGCAGTACCCGGACAACGGCGGCTACTACCGCGCCCCGTAGGGCGTGCCGGCCGGATCCGCGGGTCAGAACCCGCGGGTCCGCTTCGCGGCCCGGCGCCCCGCGGCGGAGGCGGCGCCCGGCATCCTGAGGAACAGCCGGGAGATCTCCGAGCCGAGATTCACCCCGATCGCGATGGCCATGGCGAGCGACACCGCCTTGGCCAGCGACACCAGTCCCTTGTCGACGTGGTTCTGCGCGATCGACAGCAGGCCGAAGTACGTCGCCGAACCCGGTAGCAGCGGCCCGATCGCGGCGGTCGTGTACGGCAGCGCGGAGGCGAACCGGTAGCGGGACAGCAACTGCCCGAACAGGCCCACCAGGCCCGCCGCCACGGCCGTGGACGCCACCGGGGAGATGTTGCAGACGTCGTGCATGGCGCCGTACACCGACCAGGCGACACCGCCGTTGAGCGTCACCAGCAGCACGGTGGACCGCTCCTGCTGCAGCAGCACGGCGAAGGTCAGCGACAGCAGCATCGCGGCGACGATCTGGAGCACCGGCCGTCGGCTCATGGCGAGCGCGGCGTCCGGATCGAGCGCGGCGCCCAGCTTCACACCGAAGTACAGGACCAGCAGGACGCCGGTGACGATGCCGACGAAGAAGTACATGACCTCCAGCAGGCGCGCGGAGGCGGTGATGTAGAAGCCGGTCAGCCCGTCCTGCACGCCCGCCACCAGCGCCCGCCCCGGCAGCAGCGCGAACAGTCCACCGGTGATGACGGCGGCCGCCTTCACGTCGACGTGCGCCACGGTGAGCGCGACGCCGAGCGCGGCCGGCGGCATCGCGGCGACCGTGAACTGGTAGAACTCCGGCAGCCCGCGCCCGGCGCACAGCCACGCCAGCCGGTCGCCGAGCATCGCGCCGAGCGCCGCGGCCACGAAGACGATCAGGTCACCGCCGACCAGGACGGAGGCCGTGCCGGCGAGCAGCCCGGCGGCCGCGGTCAGCGCCCAGCCGGGGTAGGGGTGCCGGTTGCGGCGGATCTCCGCCAGCCGCCGGTAGGCCTCCTCCAGGGAGAGGTGGTTCTCCGGATCGCTCAGGTCGTCGACGAGCCGGAAGACGGCCGCCAGACGCGTGTAGTCGGTGCCCCGGCGGCGTACCGTCCTCGACGCCGTCACGGGGTCGTCGACCAGGGACGGCTGGTGGGAGATCGACAGCAGGGTGAAGGTGACGGTCGGCTCGCAGCGGTCCAGGCCGTAGGAGCGGCAGACCGCGAACATCGCCGCCTCCACGTCCTCGGCGCCCTCACCGCCCGCGAGCAGCAGCTCGCCGATACGCAGGGTCAGGTCGAGCACGCGCGGGACGGCCGGGCCGCCCTCGTCCGCCTTCTGCACCGGTTCGGGCGCCGGCCGCTCGGCCACCGGCATGCGCAGCATGGTGCGCATCCGGTCCTGCCAGGGGACGTCCTTGTGCAGGTCGATCGCCGGGATGCCGCCCGCCGGGGTGAAGGCGGGCGGGGCCTGGCGGGCGCTGTAGGTCTTCGGCGTGCTGAACGCGGACCCCTCCGGCTCCGCGGCCGGCGGCGACGTGACGTCGAGCCCGTCCGGCACGGCGAACTCGGACGTGGCCTCCGACTCGGTCCCCGTCCTGAGCGTCGCCAGCCCCTCGGGCACGGCGAACTCGGATGTCGTGGACGACTCCGCGTCGGCCGCCGGTACGGCCGGAATCACCTGGGTCGCCTGGGTCACCGAGGGCCCGGCGGGAACTCTGAACGCACTCCGCGCCTCGTCCGACTGCGGCTTGCGGTCCTCCGCGTCCGTCACTGAGTAATGCTCCCTGAACGAAACCTTCCGTCAGGCTCAGTATGCGCAGACGGACGTACAGGTACGCGAACGGCCGCACCGCCCCCGTGGGGATGGTGCGGCCCGTGGGACGCGCGGGGCTCAGTGACCGCCGTGCTCCTGGAAACGCTTGATGGAACGCTCGATCTCCGCCTCGGCGTCGGTGCGGCCCACCCAGTCGGCGCCCTCGACGGACTTGCCGGGCTCCAGGTCCTTGTAGACCTCGAAGAAGTGCTGGATCTCCAGGCGGTCGAACTCCGACACGTGGTGGATGTCCCGGAGGTGCTCCACCCGCGGGTCGGACGCCGGCACGCACAGCAGCTTGTCGTCGCCGCCGGCCTCGTCGGTCATCCGGAACATGCCGATCGCGCGGCACTTGATGAGGCAGCCGGGGAAAGTCGGCTCGTCCAGGATGACCAGCGCGTCCAGCGGATCGCCGTCCTCGCCGAGGGTGTTCTCGACGAAGCCGTAGTCGGCCGGGTAGCTGGTCGAGGTGAAGAGTCGACGGTCCAGGCGGATACGACCGGTCTCGTGGTCCACCTCGTACTTGTTCCGCGAACCCTTCGGGATCTCGATCGTGACGTCGAACTCCACCGGTGGCTCCTCCATGATCAGCACATAGTTCTGGTGATTAAGTGTCCCTCACGCAGGTGTGTGATCGCGAAAGGGGCTGGTGGTCGTGCCGGAGCTGAGAGCCTGGCGGGCCGCGAGACCGCGCCTGGCCCGTCTCGCACGGGCCGCACGGCCGCGGCTCGTACGGGCCGCGCAGGCCGTGAAACCGCCGGTCGCACGGCTCACGGGGGCCGCCGGGTCGCGGCTCGCGAAGCCGATGACCTGGCAGTACACCGCGGGTGCCGCCACGGCCGGGCTGGCGCTCGCCGCCGGTGTGGTGACCGCCGCCGGGCCCTGGGACTCCTCCGGCCAGCGTACGGCCGAGCGGGGCCGGGCCGCGGCACTGGGGCGCACGGGTGGCGCAGATCACGGCCACCGGACCGGTATGCCGGATCCGTCCCGTACATCCGACGCGTCCGGGTCTGGGTCCGACGGCGGGGCGAAGCCCGCGCCCAGCGCCGTGCCGGTGCTCGTGGGCCTCGGCGGCTCCGGCGACCCGGCGCGGCCCGCGTCGGACGCCTCGGCCGTCGCGGCCGCCCTGGACCCGCTGCTGGGGGACTCCGCCCTCGGCACCCACCACGCCGCGGCCGTCGTCGACGTCACCAGCGGCGAGCGGCTCTACGGCCAGAGCGCCGGCGACCCGCTCGTCCCCGCCTCCACCACCAAGATCGCCACCGCCGTCGCCGCGCTGTCCGCCCTCGGCTCCGACCACCGGCTCACCACCCGCGCCGCCCTGGAGCCCGGCACCGGGAAGCTCGTCCTGATCGGGGGCGGCGACCCCACGCTCACCGCCCGCAAGGACGCCGGGAACCTGGCGAGCCTGCGCACCCTCGCCGCCAACACGGCGACCGCGCTGACCAAGCGGGGCGTGACCGAGGTGACGCTCTCCCACGACACCACCCTGTACGCCGGTCCCCTCCTGCACCCCATCGGCGTGAACGACAACCTCGCCCCGGTCAGCGCCCTGATGACCGACGAGGCCCGCACCGACGGCTCGACCAGCGGCCCGGCTCCGCGCGTGGCCGACCCGGCGGCGGACGCCGCCCGCGCCTTTGCCGACCTGCTCTCCGGACACGGAATCCGGACCACGGTCGCCGGCCCCGCCAAGGCGTCCGGCCGCGCGGAGACCGTGGCCGCCGTCTCCTCGCCCCCGCTGTCGAGCCTGGTCGAACGGATGCTCACCAACAGCGACAACGACATCGCCGAGGCCCTGGCCCGCCAGACGGCCGCCGCGACGGGCGGGCGGCCGGACTTCGACGGGGGCGCTGCCGCGATCGCCACCCAGCTGAGGAAGCTCGGCATGCCCCTGACGGGCGCCGACTTCCACGACGGCAGCGGGCTCAACCGCGCCGACCGGCTCACCGCGGACCTGCTCACGGCCCTGCTGGCCAAGGCCGCCGATCCGGCCGATCCCGGCCTCCGCCCGGTCCTCACCGGCCTCCCGGTCGCCGGCTTCACCGGCACCCTGACCAGCCGCTACGCGGACGGCGCGGCCGGGCTCGTACGGGCGAAGACGGGCACGCTGACGGGCGTCAACACCCTCGCGGGCACGGTCGTCGCCCACAACGGCCACCTGCTGGCCTTCGCCTTCCTCGCGGAGAACACCACCGGCCCGGAAGCTGCCCAGTCGGCCCTCGACCACGCGGTCACGACCCTGGCCACCTGCGCCTGCGGCTGAGACCCGCCCGCCACCGCCGCTCCGGCCCCCGGATCCACAAAGGGCACCCCCACCCAGCGCCATGGCCTGCCCCCAGCGGCAGTGCTCACGTACCGTTGACACATGACGAGCATCGGTGGTGCTGCAACTCCCGGGATGGTCGACTGGAATCTCGCGGTCGCGACCGCGACCCGGCTGGTACGGCCGGGTCCCGAGGTGAGCCGGGACGAGGCCCGGGCCGTCGTCGCCGAACTGCGCCGGCACGCCAAGGCGTCCGAGGGGCACGTCCGCGGGTTCACCCGCCTGGGCACCCACGAGGCCCACGACACCCCCGTACTCGTGGTCGACCGCCCCGGCTGGGTGCGGGCGAACGTCGCCGGGTTCCGCGAGATCCTCAAACCGCTCCTGGACAAGATGCAGGAGCGGCGCGGCGGCACCCCCGGCGGCGCGGTCCTCGGCGCCGTCGGCGGCAAGGTCACCGGCGTGGAACTCGGGATGCTGCTGTCCTTCCTCGCCTCCCGCGTCCTAGGCCAGTACGAGACCTTCGCCCCCGCCACCCGCGACCTGCCGGCCGGCGGGCCCCCCGACTCGCCCGGTGGCGGCGGCCGGCTGCTGCTCGTCGCCCCCAACATCGTCCACGTCGAGCGCGAACTCGACGTCGATCCCCACGACTTCCGCCTGTGGGTGTGCCTGCACGAGGAGACGCACCGTACGCAGTTCACCGCCGTGCCCTGGCTGCGCGACCACCTCGAGGGCGAGATCCAGTCCTTCCTCGCGGAGACGGACGTCGACCCCATGGCGCTCCTGGAGCGCATCCGCGAGGCCGCCCAGTCGCTGGCCGGCGGCCGCCCCGAGGGCGAGGAGGACGACGGCGGCCACTCCCTGGTCGAGATGGTCCAGACCCCGGCCCAGCGCGAGATCCTCGGCCGCCTCACCGCCGTGATGTCCCTCCTGGAGGGCCACGCCGACTACGTGATGGACGGCGTCGGCCCGGACGTCGTACCGACCGTGGCGGAGATCCGCGAGAAGTTCCAGCAGCGCCGCGCCAAGGGCGCCTCCCGCCTGGACATGGCCCTGCGCAAGCTGCTCGGCCTGGATGCCAAGCTGCGGCAGTACCGCGACGGCGAGCGCTTCGTGCGCGCGGTCGTCGAGCAGGTCGGCATGGACGGCTTCAACCGGGTGTGGACCTCGCCCAACACCCTCCCCACCAAGGCGGAGATCTCCAAGCCGGCGGACTGGATCGCACGGGTGCACCGCAGGGCCGAACCGTGACCGCAAGTGCGAGGGCCGGGAAAAGCGCGCCGCTGAATCCGGCCCACGGCAGGCGAACGCCACTTCAATCACTCGTCCGAGGGACCGTGAGCCATGCGTAGGCGTGCAATGCTCGGGGAACGGCCTGTTTCTGTCACCATCGACGCACTCTGAGTGACCGATATCGGGCTCACCCCCGAAGACTCCGTGAAGGGAACCGGACATGGGTCCCCATCCTGCGGTCGCGGCGATACGCCTGGCGGTACGCCGCGTCCTCCACGACATCCTCGACGAACAGCTTTCACCCCACCCTGCGCAGGCGCCCGCGCCCGCCCGGTCGGGCCCCCTGCCCGCGCGGCTTCCCGGGCAGCCCCCGCACGGCGCGCCGACGCCGGGCCCCGCCCGGGCGACCGCCCCGCAGACCTCCCACGGCTCGCCGGCCCCACAGGCCGCATCGGCCTCGCCTGCCGCCCAGGACACACCGGCCCCCCACGAGCGTCCGCCGTCGCCGCTCGTGCTCGTGGCCTGCTCCGGCGGCGCCGACTCCATGGCGCTCGCCTCCGCCCTCGCCTTCGAGGCTCCCAGACTCGGCATCCGGGCCGGCGGCGTCACCGTCGACCACGGCCTGCAAGCCGACTCCGACCTGCGCGCCGAGGAGGTCGCCCAGCGGCTGCGCGGACTGGGCCTGGACCCGGTCGAGGCCGTCTCCGTCACCGTCGGCCGCGGGGGCGGGCCCGAAGCCGCCGCCCGCGACGCCCGCTACGCCGCCCTCGACGCCGCCGCCGAACGCCACGGCGCCCACGCCGTCCTGCTCGGCCACACGCGCGACGACCAGGCCGAGACGGTGCTCCTCGGCCTCGCCCGCGGCTCCGGTATCCGCTCCCTGTCGGGAATGGCCGCGGTCTCGGGGGCCGGCGGCCGTTACCGCCGCCCCTTCCTGGACATCGACCGGCAGACCGCCCGCAAGGGCTGCATGGTCCAGTCCCTGCCCGTCTGGGACGACCCGCACAACACCGACCCGTCCTACACCCGCTCCCGGCTGCGCCACGAGGGCCTCCCGGCCCTGGAGAAGGCCCTCGGCAAGGGCATCGTGGAGGCCCTCGCGCGCACCGCCCAGCTCTCTCGCGACGACGCCGACGCCCTCGACGCCTGGGCCGGCCAGGCCGAGGCCACCGTCCGCGACGACGCCGGCCTCCTGGAGTGCGCCAAGCTGTACGCCCTGCCCCCCGCCGTACGCCGCCGCATCCTGCGCCGTGCCGCCATCGACGCCGGTGCTCCGGCCGGTTCGCTGTTCGCCCGGCACATCGAGGAAGTCGACCGGCTGATCACCGGTTGGCGCGGTCAGAAGGCCATCAACCTGCCCGGCAGGGTGGTCGCCCAGCGGCAGGGTGGCAGACTGGTGATTCGGCAAGGCTGAATCGGGACCCTTCGGCCGGCCCGCTGACGCGGAGTCCGGAGGAGGACCGTCAACGCCGGTGAGACGACCGAAAGTGATGCGGGTGGACGCGAAAGACATGGGTGCCGACCTCGAGAAGGTACTCATCACCAAGGAAGAGATCGACGCGAAGCTGGCCGAGCTGGCCGCGAAGATCGACGCGGAGTACGCGGGCAAGGACCTGCTGATCGTCGGCGTCCTCAAGGGCGCGGTGATGGTCATGGCGGACCTCGCCCGGGCACTGTCCACCCCCGTCACCATGGACTGGATGGCCGTGTCCTCGTACGGCGCGGGCACCCAGTCCTCCGGCGTCGTGCGCATCCTCAAGGACCTCGATACCGACATCAAGGGCAGGCACGTCCTGATCGTCGAGGACATCATCGACTCCGGCCTGACCCTCTCCTGGCTGATCTCCAACCTCGGCTCCCGGGAGCCCGCCTCCCTGAAGGTGTGCACGCTGCTGCGCAAGCCCGAGGCCGCGAAGGTCGCCATCGACGTGGAGTGGGTCGGTTTCGACATCCCCAGCGAGTTCGTCGTCGGCTATGGCCTGGACTACGCCGAGAAGTACCGGAACCTGCCGTTCGTCGGTACGCTCGCTCCCCACGTCTACGGCGGCTGACTCCCCAGGGGCTCAAGCGCGGTACGTGATCGGGAACCCCGGCGGCACCGAAGCCGTTGGAGCAAGCAGACGGGTACGTCCGCCCTACAGAGCGGCTTCGAGCCCCCATGCTGGGGTACCGTCAGAAGAACTGTCTTATCAAACTCACTGTGGCAGGAGGGACGGGGCGGCACCGCTCCGTATGGATGGACGTGAAGCGATACTTCCGTGGGCCGGTCATGTGGATCGTGCTGGCCGTCCTTGCCGTGGTCGTGTTGATGAATGTCGTCGGTCAGTCCGGCGGCTACAAGACGGTGGACACGGGCAAGGTCGTAGCAGCGATCAATGACAACAGGGTCCAGCAGGCCAAGCTGACCACGGGCGACGAGCAGACCATCAAGGTCGAGCTCAAGGACGGCCAGAAGGTCGACGGCAGCTCGAAGATCCAGGCGAGCTACATCGGCGACCAGGGCGTGACCATCGCCAACACGCTGCAGACCAAGTACCAGGACAAGCAGATCCCGAAGGGCTACACGGTCTCGCCGTCGAAGCAGAGCCCCTTCGTCGGCATCCTGCTCTCCCTGCTCCCCTTCGTTCTCATCGTGGTCGTCTTCCTGTTCCTGATGAACCAGATGCAGGGCGGCGGCTCCCGGGTGATGAACTTCGGCAAGTCGAAGGCCAAGCTCATCACCAAGGACACCCCGAAGACGACGTTCTCGGACGTGGCGGGCGCGGACGAGGCCGTCGAGGAGCTCCACGAGATCAAGGAGTTCCTCCAGGAGCCGGCCAAGTTTCAGGCCGTCGGGGCGAAGATCCCCAAGGGCGTGCTGCTCTACGGCCCGCCCGGAACCGGCAAGACCCTGCTGGCGCGTGCCGTCGCGGGTGAGGCCGGCGTCCCGTTCTACTCGATCTCCGGTTCCGACTTCGTCGAGATGTTCGTCGGCGTCGGTGCCTCCCGGGTCCGCGACCTGTTCGAGCAGGCCAAGGCGAACGCGCCGGCGATCGTCTTCGTCGACGAGATCGACGCGGTCGGCCGTCACCGCGGCGCCGGCCTCGGCGGCGGTCACGACGAGCGCGAGCAGACGCTGAACCAGCTGCTGGTCGAGATGGACGGCTTCGACGTCAAGGGCGGCGTGATCCTGATCGCGGCCACCAACCGGCCCGACATCCTCGACCCGGCGCTGCTGCGTCCGGGCCGGTTCGACCGCCAGATCGCCGTGGACCGCCCCGACATGCAGGGCCGTCTGGAGATCCTGAAGGTCCACCAGAAGGGCAAGCCGGTCGCGCCCGACGTCGACCTGTCCGCCGTCGCCCGCCGCACCCCCGGCTTCACGGGTGCCGATCTGTCCAACGTCCTGAACGAGGCCGCGCTGCTCACGGCCCGCAGCGACAAGAAGCTGGTCGACAACCACATGCTGGACGAGGCGATCGACCGCGTGGTCGCCGGCCCGCAGAAGCGGACCCGGATCATGTCGGACAAGGAGAAGAAGATCACCGCGTACCACGAGGGCGGTCACGCCCTGGTCGCGGCGGCCTCGCCGAACTCCGACCCGGTCCACAAGATCACGATCCTGTCCCGCGGCCGGGCCCTCGGCTACACGATGGTCCTGCCCGACGAGGACAAGTACTCCACGACCCGCAACGAGATGCTGGACCAGCTCGCCTACATGCTGGGCGGTCGCGCGGCCGAGGAACTGGTCTTCCACGACCCGACCACGGGCGCGGCGAACGACATCGAGAAGGCCACCACCACGGCCCGCGCGATGGTCACCCAGTACGGCATGACCGAGCGTCTCGGTGCGATCAAGTTCGGCGGCGACAACACCGAGCCGTTCCTCGGACGTGAGATGGCTCACCAGCGCGACTACTCGGAAGAGGTCGCCGCGCTGGTGGACGAGGAAGTCAAGAAGCTCATCGAGAACGCGCACAACGAGGCCTGGGAGATCCTGGTCGAGAACCGCGACGTCCTCGACAACCTCGTCCTGGCCCTCCTGGAGAAGGAGACCCTGGGCAAGGAGGAGATCGCCGAGATCTTCGCCCCGATCGTCAAGCGGCCGCCTCGGCCCGCCTGGACCGGATCCTCCCGCCGCACCCCGTCCACCCGCCCGCCGGTGCTCTCCCCGAAGGAGCTCGCGCTGACGAACGGGGCCAACGGCTCGACGGCGGCGATCAGCACCGTCAAGTCCACGGCGACGGAACCCGCCCCGGCCACGGAGCAGGTGCCGGAGGACCGTCCGGACAACTGACCGGAGCCCGCTCCGGACGCCCGATGGCCCCGGAATGTATGCCGCGCCCCCCAGGTTCTAGCCTGGGGGGCGCGGCATTTCGCATGTCCGCAGATCAGACACACAGGAACGAGGCTTCACATGACCGACCCCGTGACGCTGGACGGCGAGGGCTCCCTCGGTGAGTTCGACGAGAAGCGCGCCGAGAACGCCGTACGCGAACTCCTCATCGCGGTCGGCGAGGACCCGGACCGTGAAGGCCTGCGGGAGACTCCGGCACGGGTGGCCCGGGCGTACAAGGAGATATTCGCGGGACTGTGGCAGCAGCCCGAGGACGTGCTGACGACGACGTTCGACCTGGGGCACGACGAGATGGTGCTGGTCAAGGACATCGAGGTGTTCTCGACCTGCGAGCACCACCTCGTACCGTTCCGCGGTGTCGCGCACGTCGGCTACATCCCGTCCACCAGCGGGAAGATCACGGGTCTTTCGAAGCTGGCCCGGCTCGTGGACGTCTACGCCCGCCGCCCGCAGGTGCAGGAACGGCTCACCACCCAGATCGCGGACTCGCTGATGGAGATCCTGGAGCCGCGCGGGGTGATCGTCGTGGTGGAGTGCGAGCACATGTGCATGTCGATGCGGGGCATCCGCAAGCCCGGCGCGAAGACCATCACCTCGGCGGTGCGCGGTCAGTTGCGGGACGCGGCGACGCGGAACGAGGCGATGAGCCTCATCATGGCGCGCTGACGCGGACGGAGCGCACGCGCCCGCCCGCTCACCCGCGTACGCCGCCCGCAGGGCTCAAGCGGTCGGTTCCGCCCCCGGCGGGTTCTGGTCGTCGTCCTCCGGGAGTTTGCAGACCCGTTCGAGGAACAGGGCGGCCGCTATCACCGCGATGCCGGCGAGGACCGAGAAGCCGGCGTAGACGGCCTGGTCGCGGCGGGCCGGGATGTCGAGGAATTCCAGCAGGGCGACGCCCGCGCCGCCGTACATGCCGGCGACGAGGGCGGCGACCAGGGCGCTGGCCTGACCGAAGACGACCGCGCGGGCGGCCATCATGGGGTCGACGCCCTTGGCGCCGGGCCGGCGCTCGCGCTGGGCCTTCAGCCGGGCCCGCAGGGAGAGCGCCGTGGACAGAAGGACCACGGCGATCAGGGCGAGGACGATGGGGGCGGCCAGCGGGACGCCGGGGAGCGTCCCCACCGCGTTCCACAGCCGGGCGCCCGCCCAGGACAGCACTCCGGCGACGACGAACACGCCTGCCAGCACCCTGATATGCAGCTCTCTCACGGTGTCCCTTCAGCTCCCCCGGACCGAGGCCGGTCGCAGACCTTGCGTCGCCCTGACCTTAACGACTACTCGGGCAGCCGGAGTTCCAGGTCCGCCCGGGGCTCGACGCCCTCCCGGGTGAGCGCGGTCAGCAGATCGGCCACCGCGCCCCGGCCCGGAAGCTGTGCGTCCGGGTCCACGTCGTACCACGGGGCGAGGACGAAGGCGCGTTCGTGGGCGCGAGGGTGAGGGAGCGTGAGGAGCGGATCGTCGGAGACGGTCTCCGCGTAGGCGACGATGTCGACGTCGAGGGTGCGCGGTCCCCAGCGCTCGTCGCGGACCCGGCTGAAGGCCTCCTCGACGGCGTGGGCGCGCTCCAGCAGCGAGGACGGCGGCAGCGTGGTCTTGAGGATCACCACCGCGTTGAGGTACGACGGCTGGCTGCCGGGCTCGACGCCCCACGGCTCCGTCTCGTAGACGGGGGAGACGGCCTTGACGCGGACGCCGGGCGTGTCCTCCAGGGCGTCGACGGCCCCCTGGAGGGTCTCCAGGCGGTTGCCGAGGTTGGAGCCGATCGAGATCACGGCTCGCTTGGGGTTCTGCAGCGTGGTGTCCGCGGCGTCGACCTTCTCGACGACCGAGGCGGGCACCGGCTGGACGGTCGGGTCGGTGGGCCCTTTGGTGAAAGGCGCGTTCATACTCGGCTCCGGGTGATGGTGACGGTCACGTCGTCGAAGGGAACGGTGATCGGGGCGTCCGGCTTGTGGACGCAGACCTCGACCTCCAGGACCCCGTCGTGCTTCAGACAGACCTGGGCGATGCGCTCGGCGAGCGTCTCGATGAGGTTCACGGGCTCGCCCTCCACCACGGCCACGACCTCCTCGGCCACGATGCCGTAGTGCACGGTCTTCGCCAGGTCGTCGTCGGCCGCGGCCGGCCGGGTGTCGACTCCCAGGACGATGTCCACGAGGAAGGTCTGGCCCTCCTCGCGTTCCTTGGGGAACACACCGTGGTGCCCGCGGGCCCTCAGGCCGCGCAGCGCGACACGATCCACGCGAATCACTCCTGCAATCGTCGGCGGCGACCGGTCCCTGCCGCGTGCGGGCGGCACACCGGCCTGGCACGAATCTACCCGCGGGCACTGACGGAGCCGGGCCACGGGGAGGCGGGGGCGTCCGGGCCCGGCAGGTTTCACCGTGCGTTTCCCCTGGAGAACCCGGTTGCTCACGGACCGGTGGGCGGCCCTTTTCCCGAAGTCCGTGATTCCGGCCACTCCGCGTTCCTGCTCCAGCGCCTACCCACTCAGGCGGGCGTGTCGTCGTCCTCGGCACCGTCGTTTTCGGCCAGAACGGGAGAGGCGTGGTGCGACCAGAGTTTCCAGCCGGGACCGGTGCGACGGAACACGTTGGTGGCGACGACGAGTTGTCCCACCAGCGGGCCGAGTTCGCCGCCGGCGGCGGGGGCGGGGCCGCCGCTGAGGATGTTCTCGGTGCAGGTCACCAGGGCGGTGTCACCGGTCACCGAGACGTGGACGTCGGTCAGGAAGAACTGGATGTAGTCGGTGTTCGCCATGATCAGCGCGTAGGAGCGCAGCACCTCCCCGCGTCCGGTGAGCACCGGCCAGCCGGGGTGCACGCACGAGATCACGCCGGTGTCGGCCGGGTCGTGGTACTCCTCGTCGACGCCCAGGTCGGAGGGGGTGAGCCAGAGCGCGGACAACTCCTCGAAGTCGCCCCGCTCCACAGCCTCGTAGTAAGCGGTGTTGGCGGCCTCCACCTGTTCGACGTCGGTGTGGGGCGCGCTCACCGCTCTCCTTCGGCGGGGCCGTGCGCACCACGTCTGCCGTCCGCCTGCCCGTCATCGGAGGGGTGCGCGCGGTCCTCCGGTGCGCTCGCGGGGGTGCGTGCCTCTTCCACGGCGCGGGCGACGCGTACCGCGTCCGCCGTCGCGCGGACCTCGTGGACGCGCACGGCCCAGGCGCCGGCGTGCGCGGCGAGGGCGGAGACGGCGGCGGTGGCGGCGTCGCGCTCGCGCGCGGGCGGGGGCGCGCCCTCCGGGCCGGCCAGCACCCGCCCGAGGAACCGCTTGCGGGAGGCGGCGACCAGCACGGGGTGGCCGAGCCCGCGCAGGCGGTCGAGGTGGGCCAGGAGCGTGAGGTCGTGCCCGGCCTCCTTGGAGAAGCCGAGACCGGGGTCGACGACGACGCGGTCGGCGGCGATCCCGCCCTCCAGGACGGCCTCCACGCGCGCGTGCAGTTCGTCGACGACCTCGGAGACGACGTCCTCGTACACCCCGCGGACGTTGCCGCCCTCCAGGAAGCCGCGCCAGTGCATCACGACGAAGGGGGCGCCGGCGTCCGCGACCACTGGGATCATGGCGGGGTCCGCGAGGCCGCCGCTGACGTCGTTGACGAGGGCGGCGCCGGCCGCGAGGGCCTGCTCGGCGACGCGGGCGCGCATGGTGTCGACGGAGATCGTGACGCCCTCGGCGGCGAGGCCGCGCACCACGGGGATGACCCGCCGCAGCTCCTCGCCCTCGTCGACGCGGGTGGCGCCGGGCCGGGTGGACTCGCCGCCGACGTCGATCAGGTCCGCGCCCTGGGCGACCAGGTCCAGGCCGTGCTTGACGGCGGTGGTCGTGTCGAACCAGCGGCCTCCGTCGGAGAAGGAGTCGGGGGTCACGTTCACGACCCCCATGACCGCGCACCGGCCCCACGTCGGAAGGCCCGCCACGCGGCCGCGCCCGCTGAAGTTGCTCATACGTTCAGCGTAGGCCCCGTCCCCGGCCGCCTCGTGCTGTGGCCCGGACGGAACCTCCCTGTGCTGGAGGGGGTGGGAGGTCCGCCCGGGCCGGTCCGGGGTCATGCCGCGCGCACGTCCCCTTCCGCCACCGAGTGCGCGCAGGGGCTCTGCGTGGCGGAGCGGCGGCGCAGGAAGCGCGGCAGCGGCAGGGCGAGGTCGACGAAGCCCTCGGCCTGCATGGCGGCGAAGCCGATGCGGGGCAGGTCCGAGGAGGCGCGGTAGACGACGAACCGCGGCTCCCAGCGGGGCTGGAACTTGGCGTTGAACTTGTACAGCGACTCGATCTGGAACCAGCGGGAGAGGAAGACCAGCAGCCCGCGCCAGGCGCGCAGCACCGGGCCCGCGCCGATCTTCTCGCCCCGCGCCAGCGCCGAGCGGAACATCGCGAAGTTCAGGGATATGCGGGTGATGCCGAGCTTGGGGGCGGCCTGGAGCGCCGCCACGATCAGCAGTTCGTTCATGCCGGGGTCGGCCGAGCGGTCGCGCCGCATCAGGTCCAGGGACACGCCGTCCTCGCCCCACGGCACGAAGTGCAGGATCGCCTTCAGATCGCCGTACTCGCCCGGCTCCTCGTCCTGCTTGTGGGCGGTGGCGATGAGGCACTCGCCGTCGGCCGGGTCGCCGATCCGGCCGAGCGCCATGGAGAAGCCGCGTTCGGTGTCGGTGCCGCGCCAGTCCTCGGCGGCCCGCCGGATGCGCTCCAGCTCGGTGCCGCCGAGGTCACGGATGCGCCGCACCCGGGTTTCGTAGCCGGCTCGCTCGATGCGCTTGACCATCTGGCGGACGTTGCGCATCGCGCGTCCGGCGAGCGAGAAATCCGCGACGTCGACCACCGCCTCGTCGCCCAGTTCCAGTGCGTCCAGACCGGTCTCCCGGGTCCACACCTCGCCGCCGGTCTCGGAGCAGCCCATCACGGCGGGCGTCCAGGAGTGGGCCTTGGCCTCGTCCATGAAGCGCTCGATGGCGCCCGGCCAGGCCTCGACGTCGCCGATGGGGTCGCCGCTGGCGAGCATCACGCCGGAGACGACGCGGTACGTCACCGCCGCCTTGCCGCTGGGGGAGAACACGACCGCCTTGTCGCGGCGCAGCGCGAAGTGGCCCAGGGAGTCGCGGCCGCCGTGCCGGGCCAGCAGCTCGCGCAGCCGGGTCTCGTCCTCCTCGGTCAGACGCGCTGCCGGGTGCTCGGGCCGGAAGGCCAGGTAGGCGGTGGTGACGGCGGTGAGCCAGCCGAGAGCGCCGAGGGAGAAGGCGACCGTCCAGGAGGTGTTGCCCTGGTAGTCCACCGGACCCTCGAAGCCGATCAGGCCGTAGACGACGTGGGTCAGCCGGTCCGCCACGCTGGGGTCGCCGACCATGCGGTGCGTGTGCACGCTGACGATGACCATGCCCAGGGCCAGCGAGCCGGCGCTCATCAGGACGAAGTTGGCCAGCGCCCGCCAGCGGCTGCGCGGGTCCGGCAGCGCGGCGAACTCGCCGCGGTGGATCAGCAGTGGCGCGAGCAGCGCCAGCGAGATGACCACCCCGACGATCGAGTGCCGGTAGACGAACTCCGCCGCCGCACCGGCCGGCAGCAGGACCACGGCCGCGCGCCAGGCCCGGCGCTTGCGCCGTTTCAGGCCGTGTGCGAGCAGCAGCAACAGCACGCCCACGCTGAGCGAGAGCGCCGCGGCGAACGGGCCGAACGAGCCCGGCAGCACCTCGGCCAGGGCGTGCATGCGGCTGTGCCGGAAGCGCGGGAAGACCCCCGCGGCGATGTCCAGGAGACCGACGACCGCGCAGGCCCTGCCGACCAGTACGGGGACGGCCTCGGGGCGCGGGCCGCGGAGTATGCGCCGCATCCTGCTCGATCGGTCCGGAACCCCGTCCGACATTTCCCCATCTACCCTGACAGACATCGCATCCCACTAGTTCTGCGAGAGACCTTGAATCCGGTGCCGATCCGGGCATCCGGCGACATTGCGCCCTCTAGGACGGTGTCTCGGGGAGAGAGGTTCACTCCCCAACGGAAAGTCGGGTCAAAGGGCAGGGAAAGCCCGGGGCAAGCCCTCGCGAGGAAGCGTCGGCGAGCCCTGGGCGGGAAGCGCAGGCGGGAAAAGCCCATGGGTCTCATGAGCAACAAAGTGCTGGCACTGGCGATCCTCTGCGCCGTGCTGCTGTTCGTCGGCACGGTGTGGTTCTGGCCGCGTCTGGCCCGCGGTACCTGGCGCGCGGTGACCGGACGCGCCGGCATCCTGCTGGCCACGCAGGCGGCGGTCTTCGCCTGCGTCGGACTCGCCGCCAACCAGGCATTCGGCTTCTACGCCAGTTGGGCGGATCTGTTCGGGCAGGAGAACGCGCCCGGAGTTGTCATGGACAACTCGGCACACGGCCGCACCGGCGGACCCCTCCAGGTGATCGGGACCCAGCAGGTGCGGCTGGGCAACGGCGACCGGCCGGACGTCTCCGGCCAGATCCAGAAGGTCAGCATCGTGGGCCGCACGACACACCTCGCCGCGCCCGCGTTCGTCTACCTGCCCCCGGAGTACTTCCAGCCGCAGTACCAGACCCGTACCTTCCCGGCGGCCGTGGTCCTCACCGGCTACCCGGGCACCGCGCAGTCGCTGGTCACCAAGCTGCGCTACCCGCACACCGCGCAGGAACTCGCAAGGACCGGGCGGATGCAGCCGATGATCCTGGTGATGCTGCGGCCCTCGGTGGCGCCGCCGCGTGACACGGAGTGCGTGGACGTCCCGGGCGGCCCGCAGACCGAGTCGTTCTTCGCCAAGGATCTGCCGGACGCGGTTCTCGCGCACTACCGGGTCGGAAAGAAACCGGGCAGCTGGGGCATCGTCGGCGACTCCACGGGCGGTTACTGCGCGCTGAAACTCGCCCTGCACCATCCCGAGGTGTATGCCGCGGGCGCGGGCCTGTCCCCGTACTACAAGGCGCCCACCGACCCGACCACAGGTGATCTTTTTCAAGGGGACAGGAATCTGCGGAACCGTGCCGATCTGATGTGGAGCATCAAGCACCTGAAGGCGCCCGACACTTCGCTGCTCGTCACCAGCAGCAAGCTCGGCGAGACCAACTACAGGTCGACGCTCAGGTTCATCGACGCGGTGAAGGCGACGAACAGGACGCGGATCGCGTCCATCATCCTCGACAGCGGCGGCCACAACTTCAACACCTGGCGGCGCGAGATCCCGGCGACGCTGCAGTGGATGAGCGGCCTGCTCGGCGACCGCTGAAAATGATCTTGTTGAAACGGCGGCGGAAGTGAAGGAAGACGAGCGGGCCGGAGCAACGGAAGGCGAGGGAAGAAGCGGAGGAAAACGCGGCCGGAACTCCCTCTGACGCATGAAGGTTTCGTTATGGCTGTCTTTTTGCGGGGCGGCCCGGCATGATTCGCGTACGCGCGGTAAGTTTCTGGCCATGCCACGTGGACGTCACCGCCATTCCCCACCCCTGCACAGGCTGTTGCCTTCCTCGGCGATCGCCGGCGTCGCTGTCGTCTGCGCCCTTGGTCCCTGGGCGTTCACGGACGCGGTGGTGCTGCGGTTGCTCGCCGGGACCGCCGCGGTGACCGCTGTTCTCGGCGCGTTCGTCATGCGCCGCTGGGACGCGCAGGCCGGACGGCGGGTAGCCGACCTCACGCGCGCGCGTGCGAGCGACGAGTGGCGATTCGAGGAACGAGTCGCCGAACTCGAGACCGACCTCGAGGAGTCGCGCGAACTGCGCGGCCGCCTCGAGCAGAAGCTGCGCGCCAAGCGCACGGAGCTCGCGGGGCTGCGCAACGAGCACGCGTCGCTGCTGCGGCGGTACGCCACGGCGGAGACCGAGCGCGCGAGCGCGCTGGAGGGCCGCCGCCTGCTGGAGATCGAGACCGGCTCCGAGATGCTCGCGCTGCCCGCCGCGCCGACGGCCGCTCCGGACGCCGCGGTCACGGAGACGCACGAGTCCGCGGCCCCCGTGACCGGGCCCACCGAGAAGAAGCCGGGGTCCGCGGCCGCCGCCGTGTTCTCCCCGGAGGGGTCCGAGCTGTACCTGCGTGCCGAGGCCGCGCTGTCGCGGTTGGGCAAGGGCGGCGCCCGGGCGGCGCGGACGGACGAGGCCGCGAAGGCGGGCTCCTCCGAGGAAGCTGACACGGCGTCGGAGGCCGACCCGGTGCGGGAAACGGCCGTGACGGCGGACGGCGACGCCGACCCGGATCCCGCGTGGGAGGCCGGGACGGGCGGGACGCCCGACCACGCGGCCGCCACGACCGAGACGGCCCAGACGACCGAGACGACCGAGACGGCCGAGACGGCCGAGACGGCCGAGACGGTCGAGGCGACCGGGACGGCCGGCCCGAGTGACCCCGCCGAGGCGACCGGCGTGGCCGAAGCCGTCGAACCCGCCGGACCCGCCGACCGGTCCACCGCCGCCGATCCGGGCGAGCAGGCCGCACCGGCCCCCTCCGCCGCGGCGATCGAGCCGGCCAAGGCCGCGCCGCAACTGCCCTCCGGGCACTTCACCGTGCCGACCGCGGTGGCCGTCGTACCGGCCGCGCCCGTGCGACGCCCGCTGGTCGAGGGCGGATTCGACTTCTTCGGCACGAAGAAGGACGCGGCGGACACCGAGCCTGGCACCGTCCGGAACGACGACCTCGCCGATGTCGTGGGCCAGGAGGCGCTCGCCCTGCACAAGGCGGAGGCCGAGTCCCAGTACAAGCCGGCCGACGCCGACGCGCCGGCCGCCGGCCGTCAGATCATCGACCTGACGGCCCACGACGAGACGGAGCGGATCGACCTTCCGGGGCTGCGCACCGCGGCCTCCTGACGGTCGCTTCCCGTCACGCCACACCACGTCACACCGCGACGCCGGGCGCCCGCCCGGCGTCGCACTCATGTCATCCACCGGGCCCGTCGTCCACCGGTCAGGTCATCCACCGGTCCGGTCCTGCGCTCCGGCGTCCCGTGCGCGACCTCTCCGCCTGGGCCCGCAGCAGCCGGGCCGCCTCCTGCGCGTCCCGCAGGCGGGCCGTCACGGTCTTGTCGGCCCCGTTGTCCACGTGCACGCCGGCGAGGCCCCACATGCGCTGCCAGGGCCCCTGCCGCAGCCGTACGCTCTGCACCTTCGCGTGCGGCACCAGCGCGAGCCGGCGCCGCAGCAGTCCGTGCCGCGCGGCGAACACCGCGTCGGTGACGGCGATCCCGTGCCCGCGCCACCACACCGGCGCGCACCACCGGGCGCGCCGCGGCGGCCGGAGCAGGTCGGCGGCCTGCGGCACCGTCACCCCGGGCAGGACCCGGGCGATCACCGACTCGGCGACCTCCCGCGGAGCGACCGGCAGCAGCACGGAGTTCGACGACCCGGCGACGTCCAGCTCGACCCGCACCCAGCCGCGCCACCGCCACAGCAGCGGTTCCACGATCCGCACGGTCTGCACCCGCCCCGGCGGCACCGTCTCGTGCGTGCGGTCCAGCAGTCCCCGGTCGATCCGCAGCCCGTCGGGCGATTCGCTCACCAGCCAGTCGTACTCGGCGGCGAAGCGCCCCGCGCTGTTCGCCACGGCGCTGCCGAGCAGCGGCAGGACGGCGGCGAGCACCGTCCACAGGCTGTGGGTGGCCAGCCACAGCAGCGGCGGTACGACGACCGCGGCGACCAGCGATCCCCAGGTCGCGCCGGTCAGCAGCAGCGAGACGGCGATCACGCGCCCGGGTACGCGGACCACCTTTTGCGCGGGTGCCTCGCCGACCTCGTGTGCCGTCTCGGGCGCGAACCCGGCCGCGCGCGCGAGCAGTTCGGCGCGCAGCGTCCGGGCCTCCTCCTCGCCGAGGAAGGCGAGTTCGTCCTTCTTGTCCGTCCCTATGACGTCGATTTTCAGCTTGGCCACGCCCGCGATCCGTGCGAGCAGCGGCCGGGTGACGTCGACGGCCTGGATCCGCTCCAGCCGGATGTGCGCGGTGCGGCGGAAGAACAGCCCGGTACGGATGCGCAGTTCGGCGCCGGTCACCGCGAAGTTCGTGAACCACCAGGACAGGAAGCCGTAGAGGGCGGCCACGGGTATGACGACCGCGAGCCCGATCAGCAGCGTGGTGGTCGTCAGCCGTGTCAGATGCCGCTGTGCCTGGTCGGGGTCGTGCACGGCCCAGCCCGTGAGCACGGCGACCGGCGCCCACGCCCGTCTCAGGGGCGTGACGGGATGCAGCCGCCGCTCGGTCACGGGCCGCCCGTCGCGTACGGCCGCGTCGCTCACCGCTTTCTCCGACATGTCCCCGTCGCTCACGGCCTCATCGGGTACGGCTTCTCCGCGCAGGGCTTCTCCGCGTACGGCCTCTTCGCGTATGGCCTCTTCGTCCTCCGCCGCCGTCACAGCCCCGCCGATCGTGCCTCGCCGAGTTCGGTGAGCCGGTCGCGCAGCCGTTCCGCCTCGGCCGGGTCGAGGCCGGGGATGGTCGCGTCGGTCGCGGCGGCGGCCGTGTGCAGCTGCACGGTGGCCAGCCCGAAGTGCCGCTCGACGGGCCCGGAGGTGACCTCGACCAGCTGCATCCGCCCGTAGGGCACGACGGTCTCCCCGCGCCACAGCACGCCCCGGCTGATCAGCAGGTCGTCGGCGCGCTCGGTGTAGCGCCACGAGCGCCAGTTGCGGCCGAGCAGCACCCAGCCCCACGCCATCACCGCCAGCGGCAGCAGTGCGAACGCCGACCAGGCGGGACCGGCCAGCAGGCCCGGCAGCAGCCCCGCGGCCAGGGCGAACAGGCCCATCCACACCACCAGCAGCAGCCGGCGCATTCGCAGCAGGCCGCGCGGCAGCGCCCTCCACGCCGGCTCGCCCTCGGCCGCCGCCCGTTCGTCCTCCGGGATCCCCGTTTCCATGGGGCAAGCGTACGTACGAGAGACTGTGTCCATGACTCCCACGACGGAGACCACGGTCGGGATCGGCGGCGCCGCGGAGAGCACCGACATGGTGCTCAACATCGGGCCTCAGCACCCGTCCACGCACGGTGTTCTGCGGCTGAAGCTGGTGCTGGACGGCGAGCGCATCATGCGCGCCGAGCCGGTGATCGGCTATATGCACCGCGGTGCGGAGAAGCTGTTCGAGGCACGGGACTACCGCCAGATCGTCATGCTGGCCAACCGCCACGACTGGCTGTCGGCCTTCTCGAACGAGCTGGGCGTCGTCCTCGCCGTGGAGCGGATGCTCGGCATGGAGGTGCCCGCGCGCGCGGTGTGGACGCGTACTCTGCTCGCCGAGCTGAACCGGGTGCTCAACCACCTGATGTTCCTCGGCTCCTACCCGCTGGAGCTGGGCGGCATCACCCCGGTCTTCTACGCGTTCCGGGAGCGCGAGGTCCTCCAGAACGTCATGGAGGAGGTCTCCGGCGGCCGGATGCACTACATGTTCAACCGGGTCGGCGGCCTGAAGGAGGACCTGCCGGCCGGCTGGGCCACGCGCGCGCGTGCCGCGGTGGCCGCCGTGCGCTCGCGCATGGACGTCTTCGACGACCTGGTGCTCGGCAACGAGATCTTCCGGGGCCGCACCCGGGGCGTGGGCGTCCTCTCGCCGCGGGTCGTGCACGCCTACGGCGTGAGCGGTCCCATCGCGCGCGCCTCCGGCGTCGACTTCGACCTGCGCCGCGACGAGCCGTACCTGGCGTACGAACAGGTGCAGGACACCCTGAAGGTGGTCACCCGGCAGGAGGGCGACTGCCTGGCCCGCTTCGAGTGCCTGCTGGAGCAGACCCACAACGCGCTGGACATCGCCGACGCCTGTCTGGACCGGCTGGCCGAGCTGCCGCCCGGCCCGATCAACCAGCGGCTGCCGAAGGTCCTCAAGGCACCCGAGGGGCACACGTACGCGTGGACCGAGAACCCGCTCGGGATCAACGGCTACTACCTGGTCAGCAAGGGTGAGAAGACCCCGTACCGGCTGAAGCTGCGCTCGGCGTCGTACAACAACATCCAGGCGCTCACCGAACTGCTGCCGGGCACGCTCGTGGCGGACATGGTGGCCATCCTGGGGTCAATGTTCTTCGTGGTCGGGGACATCGACAAGTAGGGCCGCCACGTCCGCCTCCGCGAGGCCGACGGGCTGCACCAGCCAGCCGAAGTCGCCGAGCCCGCCCGCCGCGGTGAGTTCGGCGGCCTCCCCGGCGCGCGCGAGGGCGCGTACGTACTCCGAGGGGCGCGTGGAGGCGAGAGCGAGCGGGGGGCGTGCGCCGGTGACTCCCAGGGCGTGCAGGGCCTCGCGCTGGGTCAGCAGCCGGGCGCCCGGAGGCGCGCACGCGGCGCACGCGTCCAGCGCGACGTGCGCCGTGATGTCGCACGACCCGTCGGGTACGGGCGCCGTCTCCCGGCCCTCCCGGAAGCCGGTGAGCGTTCCGAAGGGCGGTCGCGCGCCGGCCGTGTGCGCGTAGTCGACGGCGACCGCGAGGCCCCGTTCGACGTGCGAGACCGCGTCGGCCCAGGCGGCGTCGCGGGGCAGCCCGATCTCCGCGCGCAGGCCCTGCTCGGCGGGCAGCGGCCACCACCGGGCCAGCCACCGCGCCTGCGCCCCCGACACCGGCTCCCCGAGCCGTTCCGCGCCGTCCCGCCGGACCAGGACCCGCCGGGGCACGCCCGCGGAGCCCACCTCGGCGACCTCCAGCGGCACGTTGTCCAGCCACTCGTTGGCGAACAGCAGCCCGGTGATCCCCCGTGGGGCCTGCCCCGACCATGCGATCCGGTCGTCCAGGCCCTCCGGCCGGGCGGCGATCTCGACCGCGTGCACGCGCGTGCGTGCCGCCACGTCCGCAGGCAGCGCGGCGAGCACGCCCGCGGCCAGCTCGCCCCGCCCGGCCGCCATGTCGACGAAGTCGAGCGCCGCCGGGCGGCCCAGCGCCCGGTCGACCTGGCACAGCAGCCGCGCCACGGCCACCGCGAACAGCGGCGAGGCGTGCACGGACGTACGGAAGTGACCGGCCGGGCCCTCGGGCCGCCGGTAGAAGCCGTCCGGCCCGTACAGGGCCTCCTCGGTCGCCGCCCGCCAGCCGCGCCACTCCTCGGCCCGGCCCTCCGCCGCGCTCTGCGCCGTGGTGCGCCGGGTGCTGTCGGCCGTGGTGCGCGCGGTGCTGTCCGCCGTGTCGTCCGCCACCCCGACAGACTAGGGTCCGTCCGGCGGAGTGAGGCGCAACAAGTGATCACTGCCTCCACCTTGGGGAGTACGAGGGGCCCGTACGGATCGGCCCTTCGGCTGACCCCGCACCTGTGCCGCTTCCCTACTCTGGGTTACGTGCAGCGCCTCTATGACTTCCTCCGCAGGCACCCGATGTGGGTGGACGGCTCCTGGGCCCTCATCCTCCTCGGGCTTTCCGGCGTGAGCGTGTCGAGCATCAACGGGGCGCCCGGCCACCACGGTTCGATCGGCGCGGCCCTCGCGCTGTCCTCCGTGCTGTGCGTGGTCGTCGCACTGCGCCGCCGGGTGCCGGAGAAGATGCTGGTGCTGGCGGGCGCGGCGGGTGTGGCGCAGCTCGTCCTGGACGTCGAGACGATGGTCGCCAACTTCGCCATGCTGGTGATCATCTACACGGTCTCCGCGATAGGCGCCCGCTGGGCCTCCCGGTTCGCCCTGGTCGGCGGGCTGTGCGCGGCGACCCTCGCGCAGATGCGCTGGCCGCAGCACGATGCGAGCGCCCTGGGCAACGTCGCGATAACCGTCTTCCAGACGGTGCCGTTCGCCCTCGCCTGGGTGCTCGGCGACTCCATGCGCACCCGCCGCGCCTACTTCGCGCAACTGGAGGAGCGCGCCGCCCGTCTGGAGAAGGAACGCGAGGCGCAGTCCAAGGTCGCGGTCGCCGCCGAGCGCGCCCGGATCGCGCGCGAGCTGCACGACGTGGTCGCGCACAACGTGTCGGTGATGGTGGTGCAGGCCGACGGCGCCGCCTACGTCCTGGACGCCGCGCCCGACCAGGCCAAGAAGGCCCTGGAGACGATCTCCTCCACCGGCCGCCAGGCCCTCGCCGAGATGCGCCGCCTGCTGGGCGTGCTGCGCACCGGCGAACACCAGGAGAGCGGCGAGTACGTGCCGCAGCCCGACGTCGACCAGATCGAGGACCTCGTCGAGCAGTGCCGGGGCTCCGGACTGCCCGTCGACTTCAGGATCGAGGGCACCCCGCGCCCGCTGCCCAGCGGGGTCGAGCTCACCGCGTACCGCATCGTGCAGGAGGCCCTCACCAACACCCGCAAGCACGGCGGGCCGAACACGGGCGCGAGCGTGCGCCTGGTCTACTTCGACGACGGCCTCGGACTGCTCGTCGAGGACGACGGCAAGGGCGCGCCGCACGAGCTGTACGAGGAGGGCGGCGCCGACGGCGAGGGGCACGGCCTGATCGGCATGCGCGAACGCGTCGGCATGGTGGGCGGCACCCTGGACGCGGGTCCGCGCCCCGGCGGAGGCTTCCGCATCAGCGCCCTGCTGCCGCTCAAACCGGTGCACTGACGCCGGCGCGCACCCCGCCGGCACCTGTCACACACCCGCCCGATCTGCCGATGACGAACGGACCCGAACCGCCGATGACGAACGGAAGAGGACCCCGATGACGATCCGCGTGATGCTCGTGGACGACCAGGTGCTGCTGCGCACCGGATTCCGGATGGTGCTCGCCGCCCAGCCGGACATGGAGGTCGTCGCGGAGGCGGGCGACGGCGTCGAGGCCCTCCAGGTGCTGCGCGCCACCGCCGTCGACGTGGTGCTGATGGACGTGCGCATGCCCAAGCTGGACGGTGTGGAGGCCACCCGCCGCATCTGCTCCGAGCCCGACCCGCCGAAGGTGCTCATCCTGACCACCTTCGACCTCGACGAGTACGCCTTCTCCGGGCTGAAGGCGGGCGCCTCCGGGTTCATGCTCAAGGACGTGCCGCCCGGCGACCTGCTCGCCGCGATCCGCTCCGTGCACAGCGGTGACGCCGTCGTCGCGCCCTCCACCACCCGCCGGCTGCTCGACCGGTTCGCCCCGATGCTGCCGACGGCCGGCAAGAAGCCCCAGCACAAGGAGCTCCAGCGGCTCACCGAGCGCGAGCGCGAGGTCATGGTCCTGGTCGCGCAGGGCATGTCGAACGGCGAGATCGCCGCCCGGCTGGTGCTGTCCGAGGCGACGGTGAAGACCCACGTGGGCCGCATCCTGACCAAGCTGGGGCTGAGGGATCGGGTGCAGGTGGTGGTCCTGGCCTACGAGACGGGACTCGTCCGGGCCGGCGGACACGGCTGAACGGCGTACGCGGCCGTCGGTAGGGTCTGCGCATGCTCCTGTGGATCAACGGCCCCTTCGGGGGCGGCAAGACACAGACCGCACACGAGATCCAGCGCCGTCTGCCCGGCAGCGTCGTCTGCGATCCCGAGCATGCCGGGTTCGGCCTGCGCCGCATGCTGCCACCCGAACTGCGCACGGACTTCAGGGACTTGGCGGCCTGGCGGCAAGGGGTGGTGGAAGTCCTGGACCTGGCCCTCACCCGGCACGAGGGGGTCGTGATCGCCCCCATGACCGTCACGGACTCCGGCCAGTTCGCCGAGACCGTCGGGCGGCTGCGCGAACTGGGCCACGACGTACGGCACTTCGCACTCCTCGCGGAACGCGAGACCGTTCTGAAGCGGCTGCGGGAGCGCGGGTTCGGGCACCTCGTCGGGTATGTCGCCGGGAAGAGCTCCGCTCTGGGCCGGGAGAGCTGGGCCGTTCAGCAGCTCGACGGCTGCCTCGAGCGGCTGCGCGAGCCGGAGTTCGCCGAGCACCTGTGGACCGACCACTCGACCGTGCCGAAGACCGCGGACCGGATCGCCGTCCTGGCTGGCCTCACGCTGCGGCCCAACACCGAGGGCCCGCTGCGGACACGGCTGCGGCAGGCGAAGGTCGGCGTCCGGCACATCCGGTTCGACGGACCCCGCCGCACGCCCGACCCCGGCTCCGGTGACTAGTGCTGCGACCGGAAAGGTTCGCCGGCTCGCGACGCCCGGCACGGCACTCCCTCAGCCTTCGGCCGGGGGTACCCCCACGCCGCGTTGTCGCATCACCCGAGTACATCCAGTACGCGGGTGACGCTCCGCCTTGCGATGCTCCCCCACAGCCTGAACGGCGTGGGAGGTACCCCCAGCACCGGGCGCCGCGAGCTTTCCGGCAAACCTTTCCGGTCACAGCACTAGCGGAGCACGCCTTCGAGGAAGTCGCTGCCCAGCCGGGCGACCGTCGCGACGTCCAGCTGGTGCAGCACGTACCGCCCCCGGCGCCGGGTGGTGACCAGACCCGCCTTCTTCAGCAGGCTCAGGTGCCGGGATATCTCCGGCGCGGTCATGCCGTGCACCTGGGCCAGCTCGCTGGTGGTGAACGCGCTGCGGGCCAGGCTGCGGCACAGCCGCATCCGCACCGGGTGGGACAGGGCGGTCATCCGCAGGGTCAGCTGCTCCACCGAGGGCGGGGCGGCGAGCTCCGGGGAGCCGACCGGGTAGTGCAGCACCGGCTGCCAGCCGTACCGGTGCAGCACCATCAGGTGGGGCCAGCCCAGGCTCGTCGGCACGAGGAGCAGGCCGCCCTCCGCCGTGGCCGTGCGGCCCTCGCCCAGCTTGTCGACGGTGATCCGGCTGGCCGCCTCGTCGAGCGCCACCGCCGGGGACACCGCCGCAAGGGCCTCGGCCAGGCCCTTGCGGCGCAGCAGCTCCGTCTTGTGCCGGGTGTCGGCCGCGAGCCGGTGGCGCAGCCGGGACCAGGTCTGCGCGAAGAACGCCTCGTCGCAGTCCTCGAGGAACTGCCGCAGCCAGGCCCTGATGCGCGGCGGGTCGGTCAGCAGCCGCTCGGTGAAGCGCACCTGCTGCGGCCCGCGCGCGGCGGCCAGCTCCACGGCGCGGCGTCGAAGACCGGCGTCGGCGAGCGGTCCCGGACCCGGCAGGCCGTACGGCAGGGCGCAGGTGAACTCCAGGGCGGCGTCCACGAACTGCTCGTCGGACAGCTCGTCGAGGATGTCCAGCTCGTCGGCGAGCGTCGCGCCCGGGAGCGTGGAGCCGCCGGGCACGCCCGCGCACGGCAGGAAGAGGTCGGAGAACGTCGTCCGCCACAGGAAGTCCGCCTCGCACATCCGGTCGGCCAGGTGCGAGTCGAGCCGGGCGGTGACGCCGGTGACCCAGCCCTGCAGACCGGGGTGGTGTCCCGGTTCCGACAGCGCGTGCAGCGCCATGCAGAGCTCGGCCAGGGGCGCGGGCACGACAGCGACCCTCTCCGGCCGCAGCCCCGCGATATCGATCCGCACGCTCATGCCCCCATGGTGCCCGCCCCCACTGACAACACCGCCGCCCACCACCCAGAACCGGCCCGGGCCCAACCGGCGAGCGCAACGGCCCGCCCAGGCCCGCCGCCCGTGCCGCGCCCGGCCCGCCGCCCGGGCCCAACCCCGCCCCCGGGCCCAACCCGGCCCCGCGCCGGGGTCGCCGTCCGTGCCGCGCCCGATGCCCGTGGCCGGCGCGAGCGGCAATTGGTGCGCGAGCCGAGGCACTGGCGGCGTTCCCCGTGGTGGTCCGGGTGGTCGTCAAGACCGTGGGTGGATGCGGCTCGGTGGGGTCGGTGGGTTACTCGTCGGGCTGCTTGGGGAGGCGGGCGGTGAAGTCGGCGACCGCTGCTCGTACGTCGGCCGCGGTCCAGGCCAGGCCCTCGGCCCGGACGGAGACCTCGGTGCGGGCCAGGCGGGGGGCCGGGGCGTCCCAGCCGCTGGTGAAGAGCATCGTGCCCGTTTCCTCCGCGGTCCGGATCGCGGCCCGGGCGACCGCCTCGGCCTCGTACGGCAGCCAGACCTGGAACTCGTGCGTGTGCGGCTCGGCCGGGTGGACGTGGCTCCAGGGCAGCCCCGCCGCGGCGAACCCCTCGCGCAGCGCGGCGGCCACCACGCGCGCGTGCCGCACGTACTCCGGCAGCCGGGGCAGCTCCCGCTCCAGTCCGGCCAGTGCCGACAGCGCCGTCGGGAACTGCTGGAAGACGGTGCCGCCGTACCGGTGCCGCCAGGCCTTGGCCTCCTCCATCAGCTCCCGCGGTCCGGCGAGCGCGGCGCCGCCGTAACCGGCGAGGGACTTGTAGAACGACACGTACACGCTGTCGGCCAGGTCCGCGATCTCCTCCAGCGGCCGGCCGAAGTGCACGGTGGACTCCCACAGGCGCGCGCCGTCGAAGTGCACCACCGCGTCCCGCTCGCGTGCCGCGTCCACGAGCTCGAGGAGCTCCTCCCACGTGGGCAGCAGGAACCCGGCGTCCCTGAGGGGCAGTTCGAGCATCAGCGTCCCGAAGGGCTCGTCGAGGCTGCGCACCTCCTCGGCGGTCGGCTGGCGGGGCTCGCTCGTCACCCGCACCGGCCGCAGCCCGGCGACCTGGCTGAAGGCGTGCCGCTCGTGCACCTCGGGATGGGCCAGCGCGTGCAGCGCGACCGCCGGGTCGCCGGTGCGGCCCGCCCAGCAGCGCAGGGCCACCTGCTGGGCCATCGTGCCGGTCGGGAAGAAGGCGGCGGCCTCCTTGCCGAGCAGGCCGGCGACCTTCTCCTCCAGGGCCTCGACGACCCCGTTGCCGTACATGTCCGACGCCTCGTCGAGGTCGTACACCTCCCGCGCACCGTCCAGCAGCGCCAGCCGCTCCCGAAGTGTCCCCAGGAACCCGGGGCGCGCCAGCACGCGCTCCGCGCTCCGGCACGCGGCCGCGCGCCGTTCCCGGAGCCGCTTGTGCCGCTCCCCGTCCGGGACCCGCTCTTCGAGCCGTACGTCCCGTGCGTCCTGCTCCGCCGTATCACTCATGTCCCGGATCATCGCGCGTCCGGGAGGCGGCGGGTACCCGCATTCCCGCCCGCGGCCCGTCGTTTCCCGCCCGCGGCACTGTGGGCCGACCCACAGCCTGTGGACGACCGGCCGCCCTCGGAACCGATCGCGTTAACATGACGAGAAATCGTCCGGTACCCCGAGCGGACTGGAACGGGAAGGTCACCGTCGCGTGAGTAGTAGCCAACAACCAGACCCCAGGGACCGCCCCGCGCGGCTCACCGTCGGCGTCGTCGGCGCCGGCCGGGTGGGCCCCGCCCTCGCCGCGTCCCTCCAACTGGCCGGGCACCGTCCGGTGGCAGTCTCCGCGGTCTCCGACACCTCCAGGCGGCGTGCCGGGCTGATGCTCCCCGACGTGCCCGTGGTGCCGCCCGCCGACGTGCTCGAGCGGTCCGACCTGGTGCTGCTGACCGTCCCCGACGACACCCTTCCCGGACTGGTCGCGGGCCTTGCCGAGACCGGCGCCGTACGGCCCGGGCAGCTGCTCGTGCACACCTCCGGGCGGTACGGCGCGAAGGTGCTGGACCCCGCCCTGCGCGCGGGCGCGCTGCCGCTGGCCCTGCATCCCGCGATGACCTTCACCGGCACGCCCGTGGACGTGCAGCGGCTGGCCGGCTGCTCCTTCGGCGTCACCGCCCCCGAGGAGCTGCGGCTGGCCGCCGAGGCCCTGGTCATCGAGATGGGCGGCGAGCCGGAGTGGATCGCCGAGGAGATGCGCCCGCTGTACCACGCGGCACTCGCGCTCGGCGCCAACCACCTGGTCACGCTGGTCGCCCAGTCCATGGAACTGCTGCGCGAGGCCGGCGTCGAGGCCCCCGACCGGATGCTCGGCCCGCTGCTCGGCGCCGCCCTGGACAACGCCCTGCGCTCCGGCGACGCGGCCCTGACCGGACCGGTCGCGCGAGGGGACGCCGGCACGGTCGCCGCCCATGTCGCCGAACTGCGCCGGCACGCCCCGCAGACCGTCGCCGGCTATCTGGCGATGGCCCGTGCCACCGCCGACCGCGCGCTCGCCCACGGCCTGCTCAAGCCCGAGCTGGCCGAGGACCTGCTGGGGGTACTCGCCGGTGGCACGAACCTGCCCGAGAACGGGGAAGACCGATGAGCCGTCGCATGTTCGAACTCGCCCCCACGGTGGACGATCTGGAGTACGTGCGCGACCACTACGCGGTCCAGGGACGCACCGCCGTCGTCATGACCATGGGCGCCCTGCACGAGGGCCACGCCGCCCTGATCCGCGCGGCCCGTGAGTGCGTCGGCCGCAAGGGCTTCGTGATCGTCACCGTCTTCGTCAACCCGCTCCAGTTCGGCGCGGGCGAGGACCTCGACCGCTACCCGCGCACCCTGGAGGCCGACCTCAAGGTGGCCGAGCAGGCGGGCGCCGACGCCGTGTTCGCGCCGTCCGCCGAAGAGATCTACCCGGACGGCGAGCCGCAGGTCAGGATCACCGCAGGCCCCATGGGCGAACGCCTGGAGGGCGCCAGCCGGCCCGGGCACTTCGACGGCATGCTCACCGTCGTCGCCAAGCTGCTGCACCTCACCCGCCCCGACGTGGCCCTGTACGGGCAGAAGGACGCCCAGCAGCTCGCCCTGATCCGCCGCATGGTGCGCGACCTCGACATGGGGGTGGAGATCGTCGCCGTACCGACCGTGCGTGAGGACGACGGACTGGCCCTGTCCAGCCGCAACCGCTACCTCTCTCCGCAGGAGCGGTACACCGCCCTGGCCCTCTCCCAGGCCCTGTTCGCGGGCCGCGACCGGCACGCCGCCCAGGAGGCGCTGCGCGCGCGGGCCCGTGAAGTGCCCTCCACGCGTGCGCGTGCCGAGGCCCTGAGCGCCCTCGGGGAGTCCCGTGCGGCGGCCGACGCCGCGGCCGTCGCCAAGGCCTCCCCGGGCGCCGCCGCGGCCGTCCGCGCTGCCGCCCAGCTGGTCCTGGACGAGGCCGCGCGCTTCGACCCGCCGCTGCAACTCGACTACCTGGCCCTGGTCGACCCGTCCGACTTCACCGAGATCGGCGACGACTTCACCGGCGAGGCCGTCCTCGCCGTCGCCGCGCGGGTCGGGGCGACCCGGCTGATCGACAACCTCCCGCTCACCTTCGGCACCCTGGGAGCCGCCTCGTGACCAGCACCGGCATACGACTGCACGCGCCCGCGCCCGGCTGGTCCATCGCGGCGGACGTCGTGGTCGTCGGCTCCGGCGTCGCCGGCCTCACCGCCGCGCTGCGCTGCGAGGCGGCCGGCCTGAGGACCGTCGTCGTCACCAAGGCCCGCCTCGACGACGGCTCCACCCGCTGGGCCCAGGGCGGCATCGCCGCGGCCCTCGGCGAGGGCGACACCCCCGAGCAGCACCTGGACGACACCCTGGTGGCGGGCGCCGGCCTGTGCGACGAGGAGGCCGTACGGATCCTCGTCACCGAGGGCCCCGACGCCGTACGCCGGCTGATCTCCACCGGCGCGCACTTCGACACCGACGGCGAGGGCGGCATCCAGCTCACCCGCGAGGGCGGTCACCACCGCCGCCGCATCGCGCACGCGGGCGGTGACGCGACCGGCGCGGAGATCTCCCGCGCCCTCGTCGAGGCGGTACGCGCGCGTGGCGTGCACACCGTCGAGAACGCGCTCGTCCTGGACCTGCTCACGGACGCCGAGGGCCGCACCGCGGGCGTGACCCTGCACGTCATGGGCGAGGGCCAGCACGACGGCGTGGGCGCCGTGCACGCGCCCGCGGTGGTCCTCGCGACCGGCGGCATGGGCCAGGTCTTCTCCGCGACCACGAACCCGTCCGTCTCCACCGGCGACGGCGTGGCGCTCGCCCTGCGCGCGGGCGCCGAGGTCTCCGACCTGGAGTTCGTGCAGTTCCACCCGACAGTGCTCTTCCTCGGCGCGGACGCCGAGGGCCAGCAGCCCCTCGTCTCCGAGGCGGTGCGCGGCGAGGGCGCCCACCTGGTCGACGGCGACGGCGTGCGCTTCATGACCGGGCAGCACGAACTGGCCGAACTCGCGCCCCGGGACATCGTCGCCAAGGGCATCATGCGGCGGATGCGGGAGCAGGGCACCGAGCACATGTTCCTCGACGCCCGGCACTTCGGCGCCGACATGTGGGAGCACCGCTTCCCGACGATCCTGGCCGCCTGCCGCGCCCACGGCATCGACCCGGTCACCGAGCGCGTCCCGGTCGCGCCGGCCGCCCACTACGCCTCCGGAGGCGTCCGCACCGACTCCCACGGCCGGACGACCGTGCCGGGCCTGTACGCGTGCGGTGAGGTGGCCTGCACCGGCGTGCACGGCGCCAACCGCCTCGCCTCCAACTCCCTCCTGGAGGGCCTGGTCTACGCCGAGCGCATCGCCGCCGACATCGCTCGGGAGCGGTCGGAGGACGGCCTGCACGCGCGCGTGCCGGAACCCGTCCCGTACGCCGAGCGGCCCTCCCGCCCCCTGCTCGCCCCCGAGACCCGGTTCGCGATCCAGCGGATCATGACCGAGGGAGCGGGCGTGCTGCGGTCCGCCGCGTCGCTGGCCCGGGCCGCCGGCCGGCTGGAGCTGCTGCACGCGGAGGCCCGCTCGGCCCTGGAGGAGAACGGCAAGACCGCCGAACCGGGCGTCGACACCTGGGAGGCCACGAACCTCATGTGCGTGTCCGGCGTCCTGGTCGCCGCCGCCCGGCTGCGCGAGGAGACCCGCGGCTGCCACTGGCGCGAGGACCGCGCCGAGCGGGACGACTCCCACTGGCGTCGCCACATCGTCGTACGGCTGAACCCCGACGGCACACCTGCCGTGCACACCACGGACACCGCAGAGTTCCCCCCGACCCGCCCCGGGGCCCCGGCCCCGCGTCCTCTGGAGCAGTGACACAAGTGAGCAGCGAAGACCTTCCCCTCGCCCCGAGCGGCGGCTGCGGCGACGGCTGTGCCTGCGGCGCGGACGCCGACGAGGAGTACCTGGAGTGCGGGCTCGACCCCGCGCTCGCCCAGCTCCTGGCGGACGCCGGACTCGACCCCCTGGAGGTCGAGGACATCGCCAACGTCGCCATCCAGGAGGACCTGGACCACGGCGTGGACGTGACGACGGTCGCGACCATCCCCGAGGATGCCGTGGCCACGGGCGACTTCACCGCGCGCGAGGCGGGCGTGGTGGCCGGCCTCAGGGTCGCCGAGGCGGTGCTCTCGGTGGTCTGCACGGACGAGTTCGAGGTCGAGCGGCACGTCGAGGACGGCGACCGCGTCGAGGCCGGGCAGAAGCTGCTGTCGGTCACCACGCGCACGCGTGACCTGCTGACCGGCGAGCGCAGCGCGCTCAACCTGCTGTGCCGCCTGTCCGGCATCGCGACCGCCACGCGCGCCTGGGCGGACGCCCTGGAGGGCACCAAGGCGCGCGTGCGCGACACCCGCAAGACCACGCCGGGCCTCAGGTCGCTGGAGAAGTTCGCCGTCCGGTGCGGCGGCGGCGTGAACCACCGCATGTCGCTGTCGGACGCCGCCCTGGTCAAGGACAACCACGTGGTGGCGGCCGGCGGCGTGGGGCAGGCCTTCAAGGCCGTACGGGAGGCCTTCCCGGAGGTGCCGATCGAGGTCGAGGTCGACACCCTGCACCAGCTGCGCGAGGTCGTGGACGCCGGCGCCGATCTGATCCTGCTGGACAACTTCACGCCCGGCGAGTGCGAGGAGGCCGTGGCCATCGTCGACGGCCGGGCCCTGCTGGAGGCGTCCGGCCGGCTGACCCTGGGGAACGCCGGGGCGTACGCCGAGACCGGCGTCGACTTCCTGGCCGTCGGGGCCCTGACCCACTCCTCGCCGATCCTGGACATCGGCCTGGACCTGCGCGAGGCGGAGTGACGGCCATGCTCCTGACGATCGACGTCGGCAACACGCACACCGTGCTGGGCCTGTTCGACGGGGAGGACATCGTCGAGCACTGGCGCATCTCCACCGACGCGCGCCGCACGGCCGACGAGCTGGCGGTGCTGCTTCAGGGCCTGATGGGCATGCACCCGCTGCTCGGCGACGAACTGGGCGAGGGCATCGACGGCATCGCGATCTGCGCGACCGTGCCGTCGGTGCTCCAGGAACTGCGCGAGGTGACGCGGCGCCACTACGGCGACGTGCCCGCCGTGCTCGTCGAGCCCGGCGTCAAGACGGGCGTGCCGATCCTCTTCGACAACCCCAAGGAGGTCGGCGCCGACCGCATCATCAACGCGGTGGCGGCGAACGAGCTGTACGGCGGTCCGGCGATCGTCGTCGACTTCGGTACGGCGACGACCTTCGACGCCATCAGCGCACGCGGGGAGTACGTCGGCGGGGTCATCGCGCCCGGTATCGAGATCTCCGTCGAGGCGCTGGGCGTCAGGGCGGCGCAGCTGCGGAAGATCGAGGTGGCCCGGCCGCGCAGCGTGATCGGCAAGAACACGGTCGAGGCGATGCAGGCCGGCATCATCTACGGGTTCGCCGGGCAGGTCGACGGCGTGGTCAGCCGGATGGCCCGGGAGCTGGCCGACGATCCGGACGACGTGACGGTGATCGCGACGGGCGGGCTGGCGCCGATGGTGCTCGGCGAGTCCTCGCTGATCGACGAGCACGAGCCGTGGCTGACCCTCATCGGGCTGCGGCTGGTCTACGAGCGGAACGTCTCGCGCCTCTGAGCGGGACGGCGACACCCTCACACGCCACACTCGCGCCTTATGTCGAATTTGTCTGATTAGCGCGTATCGTCGGCCTATGCCTACGCCATACGGAACCCGCGGCGGCATGGCGTTCGGCGCGGAGGAGCTGCCTGTGCTCCGCCGCGCCCTCGCCCTCGCCCTTCAGCCCCGTCCCGCCAGCGCCGAAGACGTGCAGGAGTGCCGCCGGCTCGCCGAGTCACTCGACGAGGCGATGCACGAGGGTGTCCGGCTGCGCGCGTTCCTGGTGGCCGACCTCGCCCGGTACCGCGCCGCCCTCCCCGGCGCGGCCGCCGGCTACCTCGCGCTCCTCGCCGACTGTCTGGATGCGGGCCACCGGCCCACGGCCGACGACCTGGCCGCCCTGGGCGCCCTGCGCGGCGCCCCGGCCGCCGCGGCCCTCCTGGACCGCTGCCGGACGCTCACCCCGCCCGTGGCGCCCCCTCGCGAGTCGGCCTCCGCGCACCCGGTCCCGGCCGCCCGCCCGGCCCCCGTCGAACCGCCGGCCCCGGCTGCCCGGACCGCCCCCGTGCACCCGATCGGCCCCCTCTTTCCCGGCGGAGGCGCCCCGACGGCCGTCACGGCCTCCCGCGGCGTGCTTCAGGCGCGCATGGGCGGTCTGCCGGACGGCCGGGGGGTGCAGCAAGAGGACGGCGGGGACGAGAAGCCCGCCCAGAAGCCCGCCGCGAAGCCGGGGGAGCGGCCTGCCCCCGCGCAGCCCGGGACGGCGCCCGCGCCGAAGCCCGTTCGGCGGCCCGTGCCCACGCCGGGCGAGGTCTTCCCGCGGCGGAAGCCGGGCCCGGCCTCCGGGAAGCCGCAGCAGTGCCTCGCGATGGTGTGACGCTCGGGCCACCCTGCCCCTGTTCGTCCCGCCGCCGTGGCTACTCTGGATCCATGGACTACGTCTCCGCACTCGTTCCCCCGGTCGTCATGGCCGCGTTCTTCATCGCTCTGGTCAGGGTGATCGTGAAGACCCAGGGCGGGGCCGCCAAGGCCAAGGAGGACGCGGCCGTGGACGCCGCCATCGCGCGCGCACAGAGCGACTCCCGGGCCTCCGGAGCCGGCGCGCCCACCGACGCCTGAAGCGACGCACGGCCCCCGCGTGAGGACACCTCACCATGGGGCCGTACATCCTTTTTGTTCGCGTTTGGCGCCAAAGGCGTATGTTCGGCACGCCATTGCCGGTTTCTCCCACTAAGGTGCTGAGTTGTGCCTCGGCCCCTGGGAGAACTCGAAGACGCGGTCATGACGCGGGTGTGGAAGTGGAACCGCCCGGTGACCGTTCGAGAGGTCCTGGAAGACCTTCAGCGCGAGAGGTCCATCGCGTACACCACGGTGATGACCGTTTTGGACAATCTCCATCACAAGGGCTGGGTGCGCCGCGAAGCCGAGGGCCGGGCCTATCGATATGAGGCCGTCTCCACCCGTGCCGCCTACGCCGCCGCACTGATGAACGACGCCTGGTCCCAGAGCGACAACGCCGCCGCCGCTCTCGTCGCCTTCTTCGGGATGATGAGCGACGAACAGCGGCAGGCCCTGCGGGATGCCGTGCGCATCGTCGAAGGCACCACCGAAGGCGCCATCGGGGGATCCGGCACCCCCGAAGTCGCCGGTGAAGTCCCGGATACCGTCCAAGCCCCGGATACCGCCCGAGCACCGGAAACCCGTGACGAGAACCCCGGCTCGGCACGGGACGGCCACGGGCGATAGCGTCCGCTCATGTCCGTAGAACGCCCCGAAGAGACCGCAAAAGCCATCACCGTCCGACGGGCCCGGACCGGCGATGTCCCCGCAGTGCGCCGACTGCTGGACGCCTACGTTCGCGGGCGCATCCTGCTCGACAAAGCCACGGTGACGCTTTACGAGGACATCCAGGAGTTCTGGGTCGCCGAACAGGAAGACAACGCCGAGGTCGTCGGCTGCGGCGCACTGCACGTGATGTGGGAAGACCTGGCGGAAGTGCGCACTCTCGCGGTGAAGCCCGGCCTGAAGGGCGCCGGGGTCGGACATCGGCTGCTGGAGAAGTTGGTCGAGACGGCACGCGGGCTCGGCGTTCGCCGCGTATTCTGCCTGACCTTCGAAGTGGACTTCTTCACCAAGCACGGCTTCGTGGAGATCGGCGAGACGCCGGTCGACGCCGATGTCTACGCGGAGCTGCTGCGTTCCTATGACGAGGGCGTCGCGGAGTTCCTCGGTCTCGAACGAGTGAAACCGAACACCCTGGGCAACAGCCGGATGCTTCTGCATCTGTGATCGACATTCCGCCCGGCCGGGCATGCCCGCGTTCCCTATGTCCGAAACGCGCATGTTTCCGGACGAGGTGAGTGCCTGGTCTCTCCCAGGGGTTTGTGTTTTTCCCGCAAAAGCGGTTTGCTTTCCGACGTACTGCTGCACTGCATATAACAGGGGACGGCGAATCGGCGGACACCGACCATCCCCGGTCCTCACGTTATCGATGAAAGGAAATCCGGTGGCACAGAAGGTTCAGGTCCTTCTTGTCGACGACCTCGACGGCGGCGAGGCGGACGAGACCGTGACGTTCGCGTTGGACGGCAAGACGTACGAGATCGATCTCACCACCGCCAATGCGGACAAGCTCCGTGGTCTTCTCGAGCCGTACCTCAAGAGCGGCCGGCGTACCGGGGGCCGTGCTTCGGGCGGACGCGGAAAGGCGCGTGCCGCTTCCGGCGGCAGCCAGGACACCGCGCAGATCCGCGCCTGGGCGAAGGAGAACGGCTACGAGGTCAACGACCGCGGCCGGGTCCCCGCGTCCATTCGCGAGGCCTACGAGAAGGCCAACGGCTGATCAGGGGCCTGTACCGGGCCCTCGTGGAACGGGAACGGCTGGGCGCACGCGCGCCGCAGCCGGATCCGGTGGACGTGTGTCGCCACCGTGTCCACCAGGCGTACGAGATCGGGGGTGCCCCCACCGCCCCCCACGGCCGACAGCGTCGGCAGCGAGGCCTCGCACCCAGACCCTGGGGGCCGCAGCCACACGGCGGCCCCCTGTGAACCGGAGCGGCCGGGGCTGACCGGCCGCGGCCCCAGCGGACCGGCGCCCGGAGGCGGCGGCGCGTCCATCAGCGCACCCGCGCCCAGGGCCACCAGGTCCAGGCCCAGCACCGACGGGCCCCACTCCAGCCACTCCAGCAGCCCCGGCAGCTCCTCCGCGCTGCCCGCCGCCATCAGCAGCCGCATCCGGTCCCCCCGCAGGGCCACCGGAGAGCCGGGCCCCAGATGGCGCAGCGCCGCACGCCCGGCCTCGGCGGGCACGTCCAGGACGTCGAAGCGGCGGCCCACCACAAGTCGTACCGGTGCCCCGGGCACCGTGGCCCAGCCCAGTTCGTTCTCGTACCAGTGGCGCCAGTACCGCCGGCGCCGCGACAGCCGCCCCCCGTCACCAGGGGCCGGCGCCCGACGAGGAGCGGGGACCGGAACGGGGACCGTGGAAGGGCTGCCGACCATGCCTGAGAAACCGCCCGAAACGCGTTGGAGTTACGCTCGGTATCAGCGTGTGTGCGAAATGTCGTGGGCAAGAAGGGCGTACGGGGGCGGGAAAGGGCGCAAGGTTGTTCGCCCATAGCTGAGGGAACCCGGTCACGCGGCATGCATGGTCGGTTGGTGCGGGTAAGAGATGCCTAGTGGGAGGGGGCGACACGCAGGCGGCACCCGGGCAGCGGAGTCTCACGTTCGCCATCGGCGTACTGGCGACTGGGGTAACTGCCTGGCCTGCGGGAACATCGTCTCGCACCATCGGGTTGGAGCAGATGTCGGCGTTCGGGGTCAGGAGGCAGTGTTGGTTCTCGGTCCGGTGTCGGCAGTTGGAATGAGCGGTCCCCGCTTGCGGGACTAAGCTGCGGAAGGACAGGGAGGGGAAGTTCCCCCCACTGCCTGACCGCTCTGAGGAGCGATTAACGATGTTCGAGAGGTTCACCGACCGCGCGCGGCGGGTTGTCGTCCTGGCTCAGGAAGAAGCCCGGATGCTCAACCACAACTACATCGGCACTGAGCACATCCTCCTGGGCCTGATCCACGAGGGTGAGGGTGTCGCCGCCAAGGCCCTTGAGAGCCTCGGGATTTCGCTCGAGGCGGTCCGCCAGCAGGTGGAGGAGATCATCGGCCAGGGCCAGCAGGCGCCCTCCGGCCACATCCCCTTCACCCCCCGTGCCAAGAAGGTCCTGGAGCTGTCGCTTCGGGAGGCCCTTCAGCTGGGCCACAACTACATCGGCACGGAGCACATCCTGCTCGGCCTGATCCGCGAGGGCGAGGGCGTCGCCGCCCAGGTCCTGGTCAAGCTGGGCGCAGACCTCAACCGGGTGCGGCAGCAGGTGATCCAGCTGCTCTCCGGTTACCAGGGCAAGGAGACCGCCACCGCCGGCGGCCCTGCCGAGGGCACCCCCTCGACGTCCCTGGTCCTCGACCAGTTCGGCCGGAACCTCACGCAGGCCGCTCGCGAGTCCAAGCTCGACCCGGTCATCGGGCGCGAGAAGGAGATCGAGCGGGTCATGCAGGTGCTGTCCCGCCGTACCAAGAACAACCCGGTGCTGATCGGTGAGCCCGGCGTCGGCAAGACCGCCGTCGTCGAGGGCCTCGCCCAGGCCATCGTCAAGGGCGAGGTGCCCGAGACCCTCAAGGACAAGCACCTCTACACCCTGGACCTCGGTGCCCTGGTCGCCGGCTCCCGCTACCGCGGTGACTTCGAGGAGCGCCTGAAGAAGGTGCTCAAGGAGATCCGCACCCGCGGCGACATCATCCTGTTCATCGACGAGCTGCACACGCTGGTCGGTGCCGGTGCCGCCGAGGGCGCCATCGACGCGGCGAGCATCCTCAAGCCGATGCTGGCCCGTGGTGAGCTGCAGACCATCGGTGCCACCACCCTGGACGAGTACCGCAAGCACCTGGAGAAGGACGCGGCCCTGGAGCGCCGCTTCCAGCCCATCCAGGTCGCCGAGCCGTCCCTGCCGCACACGATCGAGATCCTCAAGGGCCTGCGCGACCGGTACGAGGCGCACCACCGCGTCTCCATCACCGACGAGGCGCTGGTCCAAGCCGCCACCCTGGCCGACCGGTACATCTCGGACCGCTTCCTGCCGGACAAGGCGATCGACCTGATCGACGAGGCCGGTTCCCGGATGCGCATCCGCCGGATGACCGCGCCGCCGGACCTGCGCGAGTTCGACGAGAAGATCGCCGCCGTCCGCCGGGACAAGGAGTCCGCGATCGACTCGCAGGACTTCGAGAAGGCCGCCTCCCTGCGCGACAAGGAGAAGCAGCTCCTGGCCGCCAAGGCCAAGCGGGAGAAGGAGTGGAAGGCCGGCGACATGGACGTCGTCGCCGAGGTCGACGGCGAGCTGATCGCCGAGGTCCTCGCCACGGCTACCGGCATCCCGGTCTTCAAGCTGACCGAGGAGGAGTCCAGCCGCCTGCTCCGCATGGAGGACGAGCTCCACAAGCGGGTCATCGGCCAGGTGGACGCCGTCAAGGCGCTCTCCAAGGCGATCCGCCGTACGCGTGCGGGTCTGAAGGACCCGAAGCGTCCGGGTGGCTCGTTCATCTTCGCGGGCCCGTCCGGTGTCGGTAAGACCGAGCTGTCCAAGGCGCTCGCCGAGTTCCTCTTCGGTGACGAGGACGCGCTGATCTCCCTCGACATGTCGGAGTTCAGCGAGAAGCACACGGTCTCCCGCCTCTTCGGTTCGCCCCCCGGCTACGTGGGCTACGAGGAGGGCGGCCAGCTCACCGAGAAGGTGCGCCGCAAGCCGTTCTCGGTCGTCCTGTTCGACGAGGTCGAGAAGGCCCACCCGGACATCTTCAACTCGCTGCTGCAGATCCTGGAGGACGGTCGCCTGACCGACTCCCAGGGCCGGGTCGTGGACTTCAAGAACACGGTCATCATCATGACGACCAACCTCGGCACCCGGGACATCTCCAAGGGCTTCAACCTGGGCTTCGCGGCCTCGGGTGACACGAAGACCAACTACGAGCGCATGAAGAACAAGGTGTCGGACGAGCTCAAGCAGCACTTCCGGCCCGAGTTCCTCAACCGCGTCGACGACGTGGTGGTCTTCCCGCAGCTGACGCCGAACGACATCCTGCGGATCGTCGACCTGATGATCGGCAAGGTGGACGAGCGGCTGAAGGACCGGGACATGGGCATCGAGCTCTCCCAGTCGGCCAAGGAGCTGCTGTCCAAGAAGGGCTACGACCCCGTTCTGGGCGCCCGGCCGCTGCGCCGGACCATCCAGCGCGAGATCGAGGACACGCTCTCGGAGAAGATCCTCTTCGGCGAGCTGCGCCCCGGTCACATCGTGGTCGTGGACACCGAGGGCGAGGGCGAGTCCCAGACCTTCACCTTCCGCGGTGAGGAGAAGTCCGCGCTGCCGGACGTCCCGCCGATCGAGCAGGCGGCCGGCGGACCCGGGCCGAACCTGAGCAAGGAGGCGTAAGCCTCAGCGGCAACCGAGAGGGGCCGGTGCCTTCGGGCACCGGCCCCTCTCGCGTGCCCGTGCGCCCGCGGTCGAGGAGGCCGCCCGTGAGACGCGGGCCACATGGCCTCCGTCACAGGCAAACGGGGCCGACCCTCGCTCACCGGTGACATGGCACACAAGCGCCGAGACCCGTACTACGGCACTTAGTGGGGGACACGGGTTGAAAAAACGGACATTTAAGACAATGAAATGTTACGGAATGGCTCCTCTACAGGGCATTTGTCCTGAATGGGGGAGACGTCAAGAGACGTACGACACTGCCCCCTCTTACTACTTTCCGTCGTAGTAGAGGTGTTTGAGCGGCGGTGACCGGCGGGGTTACCAAGGGATGGCCCGCCCGGCGAAGGCACATGCGTCCGGGTGGTTCTCACGTCCCCGACCCCCAGAGGTTTTCGATGTTCCAGCGCGCCACGTCCCGTTCCGCCCGTGCGACCAAGCTTCGTACCCGCGCCGCCGTCCTGGCCGCCGGTCTGGGGGTCTCCGTCGCCATGGGGGCGGGAGTAGCGTCCGCCGCCGAGACCATGGCGGCCCCCACCGCCGCCGTCGCGCAGGCCGCGGCCTGGACGGCGCCGGTGAAGCAGTTCGCGCTCAGTGCCGGCTTCAACCAGGCCGGCGGCCACTGGGTGCACAAGCACAGCGGTCAGGACTTCGCCGTGCCGATCGGCACCAAGGTCGTCGCCGCGAACGGCGGCACCGTCGTCAAGGCCGGTCCCAACGGCGCCGGTGACGGCCCCGCCTACGGCAACGCCGTCGTCATCCAGCACGCCAACGGCACGTACTCCCAGTACGCCCACCTCTCGCGCGTCGACGTGAGGATCGGCCAGGTCGTCGCCACCGGTCAGCACATAGCCCTGTCCGGCAACACCGGCAACTCCACCGGCCCGCACCTGCACTTCGAGATCCGCACCACCCCGAACTACGGCTCCGCGCTCAACCCGCTCGCCTTCCTGCGCTCGCACGGCGTGGCCGTCTGACCGGCCGAACGCCGCACCACCGCCGCCCTGCCGACCAACGGCGGGCGGCGGACGCGTCAGGGCTCCCGCGCGCCCCGGTGTGCCTGAGTCACCAGGTCGATGGCGACCTCGAGCACGGCCTTGCGCCGCTCCTCGGGGTCGCCTTCGACGTCCTGCATGACGAACATCCCGGCGTGCAGCGTGAAGATGGCGCTGACGCAGCGGACCTGGTCGGCCATGCTCGCGCCCGGGTCGATGATGATGTCCCGCAGGCCGCGCATCCGGTCCTTGAAGGCGTCCCCGATGCGCAGCTCCCGTACGGTCGCCTGGTTCTCCTGCATGAAGCGGAACAGCGGCGCGGCGTCGGCGAGCGCCTGGTCGTAACGGCGGACGATCTCCTGCTTGGTCTCCAGCGTGTGCGGCTGCCGCCGGCCCCACTCGATCAGCTCCTCCATCGGCCGCGTGAGGCTTTCGAACAGGCTGACGAGGATCTCTTCCTTCGTCTTGAAGTGGTAGTACAGGGCCGCCTTGGTGACGTCGAGGCGCTCGGCGATCTCGCGCAGGGAGGTCTTCTCGTAGCCTTGCTCGGCGAAGAGTTCGAGCGCCACGTCCTGGATGCGCTGGCGGGTGTTTCCGCGGCGCTGCTGCTGCCTGGTGCCGTCCATCGTGACGTCCATCCTCGTACTCCTCGAGCTCCCTGGACACCTTGCCTGCCGGCCGGTCGGCGAAACTTACTTGACGACCGGCTAGTTGGAGGTCTACTTTCCAGAGTGTAGTCAACTTGCCGGGCGGCAAGTAAGTCCCAATCGACTGGGGGAGTAGGACGGATGGCGGACAGCGCGAAAGCCGGGCCGGAGACGGCTCAAGCCGGCAAACAACCCAGGAGCGTGCGGGTCGTCCTGCTCGCCCTCATGATCGCGATGATGCTCGCGATGCTCGACAACATGATCGTGGGCACCGCGATGCCGACGATCGTCGGTGAGCTGGGCGGCCTTCAGCACCTTTCCTGGGTGGTCACCGCCTACACCCTCGCCACCGCGGCGTCCACCCCGCTGTGGGGCAAGCTCGGCGACATGTACGGGCGCAAGGGCGCCTTCATGTCCTCGATCGTCATCTTCCTGCTCGGGTCCGCGCTGAGCGGCATGGCCCAGAACATGGGCGAGCTGATCGGCTTCCGCGCCGTCCAGGGCCTCGGCGCGGGCGGTCTGATGGTCGGCGTGATGGCCATCATCGGCGACCTGATCCCGCCGCGGGAGCGCGGCAAGTACCAGGGCATGATGGCCGGCGTCATGGCGCTCGCGATGATCGGCGGCCCCCTGGTCGGCGGCACGATCACCGACAACTGGGGCTGGCGCTGGTCCTTCTACATCAACCTCCCCCTCGGCGCGGTGGCACTCGTCGCGGTCAGCGCCGTACTGCACCTGCCGAAGAAGCGCTCGCAGGCGCGGATCGACTACCTGGGCGCCGTGCTGCTGACGGTCGGCATCAGCTCCATCGTGCTCGTCACCACCTGGGGCGGCTCGGAGTACGCCTGGACCTCCGCTCGGATCATGGAGCTCATGGCGATCGGTGTCGTCGCGCTCGTCGGGTTCGTGCTCTGGCAGACCAAGGCCGCCGAGCCGATCGTGCCGCTGCACATCTTCCGCAGCCTGAACTTCAGCCTGATGTCGCTGATCGGCTTCATCACCGGCTTCGTGATGTTCGGCGCGGTGCTGTTCCTGCCGCTGTACCAGCAGTCGGTGCAGGGCGCCTCCGCCACCAACTCCGGTCTGCTGCTCCTGCCGATGCTGGCCGCGATGATGGTCGTGTCGCTGATCGCGGGCCGGGTCACCACCAACAGCGGCCGGTACAAGGTCTTCCCGATCGTCGGCAGCGTCCTGATGATCGCCGGGCTGTACCTGCTGTCCCTCATGGACACCGGCACCACCCGCCTCACCTCCGGCCTCTACATGGCCGTCCTGGGCGCGGGCATGGGCTGCCTGATGCAGATCACCATGCTGGTCGCGCAGAACAGCGTGGAGCTGAAGGACATGGGCGTGGCCTCCTCGTCCACCACCCTCTTCCGTACGCTCGGCTCCTCCTTCGGCGTCGCGATCATGGGCGCGCTGTTCAACAACCGCGTCCAGCACGAGATGGCCGAGCGGGCCGGCGCCCTGGGCCGCGGCATCACCGAGCAGTCCGCGCAGCTGGACGCCGCGAGCCTCGCCAAGCTGCCGGCCCAGGCCCGCGAGGCCTACCAGCACGCGGTGTCCGCCGGCACGCACTCGGCGTTCCTGCTGGGTGCCGTGGTGGCGGTGGTCGCGCTCGTCGCGGCGGTGTTCGTCAAGGAGGTCCCGCTGAGGGGAGCGGGACCGGCCACGGGGGACCGGGCCGACGCGGGCGAGGCGCAGGCACGTCACGACGTGGCGGAGGCCGTCTGACCGCCCGAACCGAACGTGGGTAGCGAGGGGCCCGTGGACATCCGCCGGGAGCGGTCGTTGCTAGGCTCGATGCGCGTGCCGTCGGCGTAGGCGAGCGCCCAGGGGTAGCGGGTGACTCCGGCCAGGCCCTTCTT
>NZ_JBEYTS010000014.1:0-165931 GCF_040643155.1 Streptomyces sp. NPDC047453
GGTAGTCCAGTGCACGCTCGCGCGGCTCGGACCTGCCAAAACGGTGGGCGAACCGGGCATGCAGCCCGGCCATCCCCTCGGACCACGACTCAACCTGCTCGACCGTCAACCCATCAGCACACAGTCACATCAACGACAGACGCCGTTGATCGTCACCCCAGATGCGGTTGCAGTACTAGAACTTGTTCCTCGGGGTGATCCCCAGCGACAGTCCCGCGAGGCCCCGCTGCCGGCCCGCGAGCTTGTCGGCGATCGCCCGCAGGGCCGAGCCCGCGGGGGAGTCCGGGTCGGTCAGGACGACCGGCTTGCCCTCGTCGCCGCCCTCGCGCAGGCGGACGTCGATCGGGATGGAGCCGAGCACCGGGACCGTGGCACCCGTGGTGCGGGTCAGGCCCTCGGCGACCGCCTGGCCGCCGCCCGTGCCGAAGACGTCGACCATCTCGTCGCAGTGCGGGCAGGGCAGGCCGGACATGTTCTCGACCACGCCGACGATCTTCTGGTGGGTCTGCACGGCGATGGAGCCCGCCCGCTCGGCCACCTCGGCTGCCGCCTGCTGAGGCGTCGTCACCACCAGGATCTCGGCGTTCGGCACCAGTTGGGCCACGGAGATCGCGATGTCGCCGGTGCCGGGCGGCAGGTCCAGCAGGAGGACGTCCAGGTCGCCCCAGTACACGTCCGCCAGGAACTGCTGGAGCGCGCGGTGCAGCATCGGCCCGCGCCAGACGACCGGCGCGTTGCCCGGGGTGAACATGCCGATGGAGATGACCTTCACGCCGTTCGCCGACGGCGGCATGATCATGTTCTCGACCTGGGTCGGGCGGCCGTCCGCGCCCAGCATCCGCGGCACGCTGTGGCCGTAGATGTCGGCGTCGACCACGCCCACCTTCAGACCGTCGGCCGCCAGCGCCGCCGCCAGGTTCACCGTCACCGAGGACTTGCCGACGCCGCCCTTGCCGGAGGCGACGGCGTAGACGCGGGTGAGGCTGCCGGGCTTGGCGAAGGGGACCTCGCGCTCGGCCTGGCCGCCGCGCAGCGCGGCCGTCAGTTCCCGGCGCTGCTCGTCGCTCATCACGTCGAGCGTGACGTCGACCCGGGTGACGCCCTCGACGCGGGAGACGGCGTCGGTCACCCGCTGGGTGATCGTCTCGCGCATCGGGCAGCCGGAGACCGTCAGGTAGACGGTGACCGCGACCACTCCGTCCGCGCCGATCTCCACCGATTTGACCATGCCGAGCTCGGTGATGGGTCGGTGGATCTCGGGATCGTCAACCGTCGCCAGAGCTGCGCGCACCGCGTCTTCCGTAGCCATAAGGACGATGGTACGGCGCTCCGTGCGGGCCCCGGGACCCCGTCACCGGTCGTCCATGTCACGTGTGTGCGGGTGATCCGCCGGGAATACCCCGTGCCGGCGGTGGCCGTCGACGGTCCGCTCCTCCAGCTCCTTGACCAGGTCCTGGAGCTCCGAGCGCATCCAGTCGCGGGTCGCCACCTCGCCCAGGCCCATGCGCAGCGCGGCGATCTCGCGCGTCAGGTACTCGGTGTCGGCGATCGACCGCTCGTCCTGCTTGCGGTCCTGCTCGAGGTTGACCCGGTCCCGGTCGTCCTGCCGGTTCTGCGCCAGCAGGATCAGCGGGGCGGCGTAGGAGGCCTGAAGGGACAGGGCCAGGGTCAGGAAGATGAACGGGTACTCGTCGAACCGCAGATGCCGGGGCGCGGCCACGTTCCACAGCACCCAGACGATGATCACCACCGTCATCCAGACGATGAACCGCCCGGTGCCCAGGAACCGTGCGATGCGCTCGGACAGCCGCCCGAAGGCGTCCGGGTCCCACTCCGGCAGCAGTCGGCGCCGGGGCGGGCGCGGCTGGTCCAGCCGGCCGGCCCGCGGCCGCCCGGCGGCCGTGGCCCCCACCGGCCGCTCGCGGATGACCTCTCGCTCAGCCGCCATGCGTCGCCGCCCCCTCGTCCAGGTCGTACTCCGTCTCCCGCCAGTCGTCCGGCAGCATGTGGTCCAGGACGTCGTCCACGGTGACCGCGCCGAGCAGCGAGCCGGACTCGTCGACGACGGGCGCCGCCACCATGTCGTAGGTCGCGAAGAACCCGGCGACGACCGGCAGCGTGGCGTCGGGCGCGAGGGGTTGCAGGTCGTCGTCGAGGATCGAGCCGACGAGGGTGTAGGGCGGGTCGCGCAGCAGCCGCTGGAAGTGCACCGTGCCCAGGTACTTCCCGGTCGGGGTCTCGTCGGGCGGGCGGCACACGTAGACCTGGGCGGCCAGCGCGGGGGAGCGGTCGCGGTTGCGGACGCGGGCCAGGGCGTCGGCGACGGTCGCGTCCGGGCGCAGCACGATCGGTTCGGTCGTCATCAGGCCGCCCGCGGTGTGCTCCTCGTACGACATCAGCCGGCGCATGTCGGCCGCGTCGGCGGGCTCCATCAGCCCCAGCAGCCGCTCCTGCTCCTCCTGCGGCAGCTCGGCGAGCAGGTCGGCGGCGTCGTCCGGGTCCATCGCCTCCAGCACGTCGGCCGCGCGCTCGCCCTTCAGCTTGCCGAGGATCTCGATCTGGTCGTCCTCCGGGAGCTCTTCGAGGACGTCCGCGAGCCGGTCGTCGTCCAGCGCGGCGGCGACCTCGGCACGCCGCTTGGAGGACAGGTGGTGCAGCACGTTGGCCAGGTCGGCGGGGCGCAGCTGCTCGAAGGTGGCGAGCAGGCTCTCCGCGCCCTGCCCGTGCTCCTCCAGCGAGAAGCCGGTGACCGCGGACCACTCCACGGTCAGGGCCTCTCCCCGGTTGCGCCGGAACGCGCCGCCCTTCCTGCCCTTGCGTACGAAGACGCGGTCGACCTCCCAGTCTCGGCGCGCGGACAGCTGCCGCACCGACATGTCCAGGACCGTGACCTCCTCGCCGGTCTCCACGAGCGTCACCCGCCGGTCGAGCAGTTCGCCGAAGACGAGACGTTCGGTGGGGCGCTGCTCGAAGCGCCGGACGTTGAGTACGCCCGTGGTGATGACCTGGCCCGACTCGATGCCGGTCACCCGGGTCATGGGCAGGAAGATGCGGCGCCGGGTGGCGAGTTCGACGACCAGCCCGAGCAGACGGGGCGGCCGGCGCCCGACGCGCAGCATGACGACCAGATCGCGGACGCGGCCCACCTGGTCGCCCGTCGGGTCGAAGACGGCGACTCCGGAGAGATGCGAGACGAAGATCCGGGGGGCGCCCGCTGCCATGGCTGCGCCTCCTTTGCACGGCTGTGTGGTGCGTGTGTTGCGTGTCGTGTGTGCCGGGTTTCTTTTCCCAAATGCCCGCTCAGGTGCGCTTCAGGCTAGCCCGTCCACCTCGGATACGCCCTGGTGAGGGTCCGGACGAGCCGGGTCCGCCGGGCGCCCTCGGCCCCGGTACGCTGCCGTACGCCGCTCAGGACACCCGTCAGAAAGGCAGCTCCACCTGTGACCGTGATTCCCCAGGGCCGTACCCGCCGGGCCGCGCTGACGAGCGCGCTGTGTGCTCTGGTCGTCGCGGGCGCGGGTCTGACGGGGTGTTCCGGGGACGATCCGGACGCGGGCACCAACGGGGTGGGCAGACTCCCGGCCGACAAGATCCAGGCCAGGACGAAGGCGGCGGCCGCCACCGCGGACACCGTGCACCTGTCCGGGAACGTGGTCAGCAACGGCCGTACGTACCGGCTCGACATGCGTCTGAAGGACGACGGCGGCTCCGGTTCGGTCACCTCGGAGGGGGTGACCTTCGGGCTGCTGCGGGTCGGGGAACAGCTGTACCTGAAGGCGGACGCCGAGTTCTGGGGCAAGGTCGACGGCAGCGGCAAGGCCACCGGGGCCGCCGACAAGCTGGACGGCAAGTACGTGAAGGTGCCACAGGGCGACCCCGCGTACAAGCGGTTCAGCGGCTTCACGGACAAGGACCTCCTCCTCGACGGGCTGCTGACACTGCACGGCGCGCTGGCGACCGACGGGCACCACGCGCAGGCGGGCGTCCGCACGATCCGCATCACCGGCGGCAAGGGCTCCGGCGGCACCCTGGACGTCTCCCTGGAGGGCACCCCCTACCCGCTGCGCCTGGTGCGCGCGGGCGACGCGGGGACGCTGAGTTTCTCGGACTGGGGCAAGGACTTCGCCGTGGCCCAGCCGGCGAAGGACGAGACGGTCGACTACGGCAAGCAGTTGCCGACGTCCTGACCTCCGTGCCCCTCCCCGGTTTTTTGGAGGGGGCTACTTCCGGCGCCGTCTCTTCACCAGCAGCCGCGGCAGCCCGGCCGGGACCGGCCGGCGGGTCGTCGCCGGGGTCGGCAGCGGTGCCTCGGCCAGCGAGCCCTCCGGCAGCGGCGCGGTCGTCCCCGTGGGCTCCAGGCGCAGCACTCGGCACTCGCGGGCCCAGCGCGCCGTCATGGCCTCGCCGTCGGGCGCGTTGAGCCGCTTCCCCTTCAGCTCGGCCACGACCTCCTGCCACCGCGGGGTGTCCGGCGCGACCTCCACGACCCGCGCGGCCCAGGTGACCAGGCGGCCACCCTTGTCCTTGCTGCGCACCATCACCTCGGCGGCGGCCCCGTCGGCCAGTCCGGGCAGCGGCTGCTCGCCGGGCCCGTCGCCCACCACGCACGCGGCGCCCTCGTGCCAGACGTGCCACAGGGCACGCGCCGGGACGCCGGGGCCCTTGACCCAGATGAGGCCGGACTTCTTCGTGGCCTCCTCGACGAGGGCCTGGTCGAGCAGCTCGGTGTTCATGGCAGAAGAGTAACGAGCCCGCTCACAGCCAGCCGTTGCGCTTGAGCGTGCGGTGGATGCCCAGGCAGATCGCGGCGGTGACCGCCACGATCAGCGGGTAGCCGTACTTCAGGTGCAACTCGGGCATGTACTTGAAGTTCATGCCGTACACCCCGCAGACCATCGTCGGTACGGCGATGATCGCGGCCCAGGCCGTGATCTTCCGCATGTCCTCGTTCTGGGCGACGGACGCCTGCGCCAGGTTGGCCTGGAGGATGGAGTTGAGCAGCTCGTCGAAGCCGATGACCTGCTCCTGCACACGGGCCACGTGGTCGGCCACGTCCCGGAAGTACTTCTGGATGTCCGGGTCGATCAGCCGCATCGGACGCTCACTCAGCAGCTGCATGGGCCGCAGCAGCGGCGACACCGCCCGCTTGAACGCCAGTACCTCGCGCTTGAGTTGGTAGATCCGGCTGGCGTCGGTGCCGCGCGGGGTGCCGCCCCGGCCCGGCGAGAACACCTCCGTCTCGACCTCGTCGACGTCCTCCTGCAACGCGTCCGCGACCGCCATGTACCCGTCGACGACGTGGTCGGCGATGGCGTGCAGCACTGCTGAGGGGCCCTTGGCCAGCAGCTCGGGGTCGTCCTGCAGCCGGTGCCGCAGCGCGCGCAGCGAGCCCTGCCCGCCGTGCCGGACGGTGATGAAGAAGTCCCGGCCGGTGAAGCACATCACCTCGCCGGTCTCCACGATCTCGCTGTTGGCGGTCAGCTCGTCGTGGTCCACGTAGTGGATGGTCTTGAAGACCGTGAAGAGCGTGTCGTCGTAGCGCTCCAGCTTGGGCCGCTGGTGGGCCGTGACCGCGTCCTCCACGGCCAGCGGGTGCAGCCCGAACTCCCCGGCGATACCGGCGAACTCGGCCTCGTTCGGCTCGTGCAGGCCGATCCACACGAAGCCCCCGTCGCGCCGCACCTGGCGCATCGCCTCCTGCGGGGTGAGCGGGCGGTCGGTCGGGACGCGGGAGCCGTCGCGGTAGACGGCGCAGTCCACGATGGCCGAGGGCGTGGCCGGGTCGCGCGTGGTGTCGTACGCGCCGTCGTCCTGGCGCGCGGCCGTGCGGGAGGGGCGGACCACGGAACGCAGGTCGCGGATCATCGACATGGCGGGGCTCCTTCGCAGCGAGCGACGAGGGCCGCCGACGGCGGTTGGAACTGCCCGGAATGAGGACGTGTGGCCTCAAGGATGTTTGGCACGTCCACAAAGCGGGGAGCACCGCACCGTCGCGGTGGCGAGCTTCGTCACTGGTTCAGATCAGACAGATCAAACGAAACGAAGTGCTCTTCCGTATGACGTGCGCGAGGGCACGAACGCGAGAGGTGGCGGCCGACCGGAGTCAGAGCGACGACATCAGCGGCGGGAAGAGCGGGTGCTACTGCACGGTCGACTTCGATCCATGACAGCCCCACCTCCTCCGGCCGGTCCCTCGTAAGGGAGTCCCATCGGCGTCAGGGCCGGATCGAGACCTCCCAGGGCTGAACACCTGGGGGGCATCCCGCAGTGCGCTGCCCCGGACGACCGGCCAAGAGTATCAGCAGCCCGATGTGTCAAGGTGCCGCTTTGCCTGCCGCTGACGAGTTCTATGCTCGCCGCATGGCTGATGTTCTTCCTCTGGTAGAGGCCCGGTTGTGTTCCGCGCTGGGTGAACCGGACGCCCGCGCCGCGGTCACCTTCCTCGGCACGGACCGGTTCGAGGTGCTGCGCTTCCACGAGGGGGACATCGTCCGGTACGCCACCCTCGGCATGTCCGCGCGGCCCATGTCCGACCCCACCGCGCTGCTCGCCGACCCGGTCAAGGGGCCGCGCGCGGAACTGGTCCTCTCCGTCCGCGCCGGACTCGCCGACACCGACAAGGTGCTCCGCCCGCTTGCCGTGCTGGGAGCGTCTCCGCAGGTCGAGGGCGTGGTCGTGGCGCCGGGTGCCTCGCTCGACGTGGGCGAGCCGCTGTGGCCCGGCGCGTCCTTCACCTCGGTCCTGGTGGCCGAGCCGGGCGGCCTGGTGGAGGACCTGGAACTCGACGAGCCGCTGGACCCCGTACGGTTCCTGCCGCTGCTGCCGATGACCCCGAACGAGGCCGCCTGGAAGCGGGTGCACGGCGCGCAGGCCCTGCGCGAGCGCTGGCTGAGCCACGGGACGGACCTGCGGGACCCCGCCCGCGGTTCCGTCCCGCTGGAGTGAGCAAGCTCACCAACAGGCCGCCGGTCGGCGTCAGTTGGCGAAGACCGTGACGCTGTCCTCGGTGGCGTGCCGCGGCTGGAGCTCCTCCGCCTCGTGGGTGAGGGCTCCGCGCCGGACGGCGACCACCACCGCGCCCGCCACCGCGGTCGCTCCCGCGGCCACGAACGGCACGTGGATGTCCGTCCACTCCGCGATCTTCGGCGCGAAGAAGGGCGCGGCGGCGGCCGCGAACCAGCGCACGAAGTTGTAGCCCGCGCTCGCCACCGGACGAGGGGCGTCCGACACTCCGAGGGCCAGCTCGGTGTAGACGGTGTTGTTCACGCCGATGAAGGCACCGGACAGGATGGTGCAGACGACGGCGCTGGTGTGGTCGCCGTAGCCGAGGACGACCACGTCGGCGGCCAGCAGCACCAGCGAGCCGCCGAGCACCTTCAGCGAACCGAACCGCGCCTGCATGCGCGGCGCCACCACCACCGAGAACAGCGCGAGCAGCACACCCCAGGCGAAGAACACCGCACCCGACTTGTACGGGGTCATGTTCAGCACGAACGGCGTGAAGGCCAGCACGGTGAAGAACGTGTAGTTGTAGAAGAACGCCGAGACCGCAGCCGAGGCCAGGCCGCCGTGGCCGAGCGCCTTGACCGGGTCCAGCAGGGAGGTCTTGCGGGCCGGCTTCGGCTGCTCCTTCAGGAACGCCGTGATGCACAGGAAGCCGACGGCCATCAGGAACGCGGTGCCGAAGAACGGATAGCGCCAGCTGGCGTTGCCGAGCAGCGCGCCGAGCAGCGGGCCGCAGGCCATGCCGAGGCCGAGCGCCGACTCGTAGAGCAGGATGGCCGCCGCGCTGCCGCCCGCCGCCGCGCCGACGATCACCGCGAGGGCGGTGGAGACGAAGAGCGCGTTGCCGAGGCCCCAGCCGGCCCGGAAGCCGACGAGCTGGGCGACGGAGCCCGAGGTGCCGGCGAGTCCGGCGAAGACCACCACGAAGGCGAGGCCGAGCAGCAGGGTCTTGCGGCCGCCGATGCGGCTGGAGACGAAGCCGGTCACCAGCATCGCGAAGGCGGTGATCAGGAAGTACGAGGTGAAGAGCAGGGAGACCTGGCTCGCGGTGGCGTTCAGGCCCTTGGCGATGGAGGGCAGGATCGGGTCGACAAGCCCGATGCCCATGAAGGCGACGACGGACGCGCCGGCCGTCGCCCAGACCGCCCTGGGCTGCCGCAGGATGCTTCCCGCGCCCGCGTCGAACGGGTCGTCGCCCTCCGCGGGGCCTCCTGTGCTGCTGTGCATGCTGCTCCCTCCGATCGTTGCTGTTTACACATAATAAGTTAGCTACCCTAATTGATGCAACATGCATCTAGTTGGCTGTGGCCGGGTGCCCGGGCCGGACGGGTGATCGTCCTTGACGTGGCGCTGCCGGGGTAGGACCGTGGGGCCCTATGAGGGGCGAACCCAGTTGCCCGAAGTGCGGTGGCCGGGTCAGGGCTCCCGGACTCTTCAGCGATTCCTGGCAGTGCGACGTGCACGGGACCGTGTATCCGCTGCAGCCCGTGATCCCGCCCAGCGTCGAGGCCCTCGGTGTCGTGGTGCAGCGCACCCAGGTGCCCGTGTGGATGCCGTGGCCCCTGCCGGTCGGCTGGCTGTTCACCGGCGTGGTCTACGCCGGGGACGACCGCAGCGGCGGCCGGGCCACGGCCGTGGCCTGTTCCGGACCCGGTCCGCTCGGCGGCATGGGGGAACTCATCCTGGTCGCCGAGGAACTCGGCGTCGGCCTCGGCGCGCGCTACGCCGGCATCGACGGCCCGGACCCCGGCACCTACCTGGACGTGGAGAAGCCACCCGACGCCAAGGTCCTGGCCGGCGGCCGCCCCACCCCGCTGTGGCACGTGTCCGGCGCCCCGGACGACCGTGCCGTCTTCGCGGGCGAGGCGCTCGGGCTGTGGCTGTGGGCGGTGGTGTGGCCCGAGCGGTCCGGGCTGCTGATGTACGACGAGCTGGTACTGGCGGACCTGCGGGACGCGGGCGCCGAACTCGAACTGGTCCCGTGCGGGGCGCTGTCGCCGCGACTGCTCCGTCCGTAGGGGCCGCCGAGAGCCGCAGGGAGTGCGCGAGCACGGGGGTGCGTGAGCCGCAGGAGCGCGTGAGTCGTAGGGGGCGCACCGCTCTTGCGGGTGTGACAGGGCACCCCTGGGCGCCCGTTATCCTGGGGTGTCCCCTTCCGTCCCGTCAGAGCCTGGAGTCCGTGTCGTGCGCATCGATCTGCACACCCACTCCAACGCGTCCGACGGCACGGACACCCCTGCCGAGCTGGTGCGCAACGCCGCCGCGGCGGGTCTGGACGTCGTCGCGCTGACCGACCACGACACCACCCGCGGGTACGCCGAGGCGATCGCCGCGCTCCCCGAGGGGCTCACCCTCGTCACCGGTGCCGAGCTCTCCTGCCGAGTCGACGGCATCAGCATGCACCTGCTGGCCTACCTCTTCGACCCCGTGGAGCCCGCGCTGCTCGCCGAGCGCGAGCTCGTCCGCGACGACCGGGTGCCGCGGGCCAAGGCCATGATCGCCAAGCTGAACGCGCTGGGCGTGCCGATCACCTGGGAGCAGGTCGCGCGGATCGCCGGCGACGGCTCGGTCGGGCGGCCGCACGTCGCCTCGGCGCTGGTCGAGCTCGGCGTCGTGCCCACCGTGAGCGACGCCTTCACCCGGGACTGGCTGGCCGACGGCGGCCGCGCCTGGGTCGAGAAGCACGAGACGGACCCCTTCGAGGCGATCCGGCTGGTCAAGGGCGCGGGCGGAGTGTGTGTGTTCGCCCACCCGGCGGCGGCCAAGCGGGGCCGTACGGTGCCGGAGCCCCGTATCGCCGAGATGGCCGCGGCCGGGCTGGACGGCCTCGAGGTCGACCACATGGACCACGACCCCGACGCCCGTGCGCGGCTGCGCGGGCTGGCCGGCGAACTGGGCCTGCTCGCGACCGGCTCCAGCGACTACCACGGCAGCCGCAAGACCGTCTCGCTCGGTGAGTTCACGACGCATCCCGACGTGTACGGGGAGATCACGCGACGGGCCACCGGCGCGTTCCCGGTCCCGGGGACCGGCGGGGTCTGAGGCCCGCCTCCCCCGCCCTCACGTCACTTCTCTCTTCCTCAAGGCCTCTCACCGATGTTCGACGCTGCCGTTTTCGGTTCCCTGTTCCTCACCCTTTTCGTCATCATGGATCCCCCCGGGATCACCCCGATCTTCCTCGCGCTGACCGCCGGACGACCGGCCAAGACGCAGAAGAGGATGGCCTTCCAGGCCGTCTGCGTGGCCGGCGGAGTCATCGCCGTCTTCGGCGTGCTCGGCAACCAGATCCTGGGCTACCTGCACGTGTCCGTCCCGGCGCTGATGATCGCCGGCGGACTGCTCCTGCTGCTGATCGCGCTCGACCTGCTCACCGGCAAGACGGACGAACCCAAGCAGACCAAGGACGTCAACGTCGCGCTGGTCCCGCTCGGCATGCCGCTCCTCGCCGGTCCCGGCGCGATCGTGTCCGTCATCCTCGCCGTGGAGAAGGCCGGCAGCGTGGCCGGCCAGGTCTCGGTGTGGTCGGCGATCCTCGCGATCCACGTGGTGCTGTGGCTGGTCATGCGCTACTCGCTGCTGATCATCCGGGTCATCAAGGACGGCGGTGTCGTCCTGGTGACACGGCTGGCGGGCATGATGCTCTCCGCGATCGCCGTGCAGCAGATCATCAACGGGGTCACGCAGGTGATCCAGGGCACCTGAGCGCGTACATGCGCGAAGCCCCCGTACGGCAGCCGTACGGGGGCTTCGAAGCTTCTGCGGTGGTCCGCGTCTGTTATGAGGCCGGGGTCTCGGCCTCTGTCATGAGGCCGTGGTCTCGGCCGGGCGGATCCACAGCCGCTGCCCGACAGCGGCGGCCTGCTGAACGATCCGGTTGACGGAGGCGGCGTCCACGACGGTGCAGTCCACGGGCGTGCCGTCGACCTCGTCGAGTCGCATGATTTCGAAGCGCATTGCCTCTCCCTTCGTCTGGTCATCCTCCTGAGGAGAACTACTGGCTTCACCCGGGTACAACGACCTGCACGATGCAAACATTCCCTACGCTAAGGAAATTTTTCGAATGTCTAATCAGTGACCGGTAAGACAGCTTCAATTGACCGACCGGGACCGGTTGTGTTCGCAGCGTGACCGCCGGGACAATGGAAGGCGATGAACGATGACCTCGCGGCGCTGTCCGCCCGCATCGACCGCACGAACGAGTTGCTGGAACGCATGCTCGCCGAGGTGGCGAAGACGCCCTCGACCCATGCGATCTTCGTCGACGCCGGGTACCTCTACGCGGCGGCGGGGCGGCTGGTGGCCGGGACGGAGGACCGCCGCGCCTTCGACCTGGACGCCGAGGGGCTGATCGACGCGCTCATCGACCGGGCCCGCACCGTCTTCGCCGACAGCCGCCTGCTGCGCGTCTACTGGTACGACGGCGCTAGGCGCCGCATCCACACCGCCGAGCAGCAGTCGATCGCCGAACTGCCGGACGTCAAGGTCCGCCTGGGCAACCTCAACGCCAACAACCAGCAGAAGGGCGTGGACTCCCTCATACGCACGGACCTGGAGTCACTGGCCCGGCACCGTGCCATCAGCGACGCCGCGCTGCTCGGCGGCGACGAGGACCTGGTGTCGGCGGTGGAGGCCGCCCAGGGCTACGGCGCCCGGGTGCACCTGTGGGGCATCGAGGCCCCCGACGCCCGCAACCAGGCCGAGCCGCTGCTCTGGGAGGTCGACAGCCAGCGCACCCTCGACCTCGAGTTCTTCAAGCCGTACGTCTCCCGGCGCACCGCCCCCGCGTACGACCCCGCCCAGACGGCCCGCCCGACCCGCGAGAACGTCCGCTTCGTGGGCGCGCAGATCGCCGCCAAGTGGCTCGCGGCGCGCGGCCGCGAAACCCTGGCGGAACTGCTCCCCGGGCATCCGTATCTGCCGGGGTCGGTGGACCAGGACCTGCTGGTCGAGGCCGAAGGCATCCTCCAGTACTCCCTGCGCGGCCAGGCGGACCTGCGACGCGCGCTGCGGGACGGCTTCTGGGAGCACCTTCAGACGCAGTTCTAGCCGGCCGTCCGGTCCTCCGTGTCCCAGAAGCCGGCGAGGGCGTGGGCGGTGGCGAGCGGCTGGTCGCAGTTGGGGGAGTGCTCGGCCCCCTCGACGACCGCGCGCCGGGCGCCCAGCCGCCGGGCCATGTCGTCCAGGAGGGGCACCGGCCAGGTGTCGTCCCGCGCGCCCGAGAGCACGTGGAACGGCAGCGGCAGGGCGGCGAGTTCGGCGACGCGGTCCGGCTCGATGCACAACTGGAGCCCGGTCGCCAGCAGTTGGGCGGGCTTGTGGCCCAGCCAGCGGCGGCGCAGGTCCGCGCGGTCGTCGAGGCCCGCGTCGAGTCCGGCGCCGGTGTCGGTCTCCTCGGGCGGTTCCATCGCCTGGATGACCTCCCACACCTCGGCCATCGACATCACGCCGAGCGCGTCCCGCAGCAGTTTCACGCGCTGCTGCTGGGAGCCGGAGATCTGCGCCGGGCCGGAGGCCATCAGGGTGAGCGAGGCGAAGGGGGAGTGGTCGAGGAGCACGGCCGCGCGTGCGACCAGCCCGCCCAGCGAGTGCCCGAGCAGATGCAGCGGCGTGCCGAGCGCCTCCGCCTGCGCGAGGACGTCCCGGGCGAGTTCCCTCTGGGCGTACGCGGAGTCGTCGTCCACCGGCCCGTCCGACTCGAACTGCCCGCGGCCGTCCACGGCCACCGTGCGATACCCGCGCGCCGCGAGCGGCTCGTGCAGCGGGTTGAAGTCCTCCTTGCTCCCGGTGAACCCCGGCAGCAGCAGCGCGGTGCCCCGCGGCTCGGCACCGGCCGCGACGGGCGCGTCGACCACGGCGAACTCGCCGCGCGCGGTGCGCAGCCGGTAGGCGCGCGCCCCGGGCGGCGGGACGAACGTAGGGGGCCTGCTCATGCGCCGAGGCTATCGGGCGCGGCGCCCTCGGGGGCGTGGGGACGGCAGTTCGGGTGAACCGGTCGGCGGTCGGGGTGGACCGGCCGGGCCGCCGCGTACGCCGGCGGCCCGGTCCCACACGGGGTGGGCCGGGCCGCCGGGTCGTACGGGCGCCTGGAGCGCTGGATCAGGCCTCCGTGGACTCCACCGCGGTGGCGGTCTTCCCGGTGGTCTGCGCCGGGATCTCGGCGGCGTCCACCGTTGCCTTGGCGGCGGCCGCCGTCTTGCGCGTACGGCGCGGCTTCGGCTCGGCGGCCGTGCTCCCGGCCGTGTCGACGGCCTCCGCGGGGGCCTCGGCGGCCTTGCGGGTCCGGCGGCGGGGCTTGGCCTCTGCCTCTGCCTCTGCCTCCGCCGTCGCCGCGACCGCCTTCCGGGTGCGGCGGGGCTTGGCCTCGGCGGTGTCCGTCACGGTCTCGGGCGCGGTGGCCGTGGCCTTGCGGGTGCGGCGGGGCTTGACTGCCGTGGCCTCGTCGGTGAGGGGTGCGTCGGCCGTCTCGGCGGCCTTGCGGGTCCGCCGGCGCGGCTTGGTCTCCGCCTCGCCGGTGGTGCCCTCGGCGGTGTCCGTCACGGTCTCGGGCGCGGTGGCCGCGGCCTTGCGGGTGCGGCGGCGCGGCTTGGTTTCCGTAGCCTCGGCGACGCCGACCGCCGCCTCGGCGGCGCTGTCGGGCCCGTCGGCCACCTGGGCCGGGATCTCCGCGGCGACCGTGTCGGCGGCCTTGCGGGTGCGGCGCGGCTTGGCCTCGGCAGCGGCTTCCGGCGCGTCCGTGGCGGCCGTGGCCTTGCGGGTGCGGCGACGGGGCTTGGTCTCCGCCTCGTCGACGGTGCCCTCGGCGGTGTCCGCAGCCGCTTCCGGTGCGGTCGCCGCGGCCTTGCGGGTCCGGCGGCGCGGCTTGGCCTCCGCCTCGTCCGCGGTGGACTCCGCCGTGGCCAGGGCCGTCTCGGCGCCGGTCTCGGCCGGAGCCGCCGGTTCCGGGGCGACCTCGGTCTCGGCCGGGGCCGTCGTGACCGCCTGCTCCGCCGACTTGCGGGTACGGCGGCGGCGCGACTTCGCGGGCGCCTCGGTGGCATCGAGAGCGAGGCCCTCGGCCGTCGTCACCGCGGACTCGGCGGACGCAGCGGACTCGACGGGCTCAGCGGGCTCGGACGGTCCCGTGGGCTCGCCGGCCGTCACCGGCTGCGCCGGCGCACCGCCGCGCAGACGGCGCCGGCGGCGCGGAGTGCGTGTGGCGGATGCCTCCTCCGCGACCGTGGACTCGACCGGCACGGCGTCGGCCGACGTGCCGTCGGCCGGCGTGACCGCTGCCGGGTCCAACGGAGCGCCGCCACGGGTGCGGCGACGGCGTCGCGGCGTACGTGCCGGGCGCTCGCGCTCCGCCGAACGCTCACGGTCCGCCGGGCGGGCCTCGCCCCGGCCACCGCGGCCGCGTGCACCGCGACCGCCGGTCTCGCCGAGGTCCTCCAGCTCCTCCGCCTCCAGTCCGGCACGGGTGCGCTCCGAGCGCGGCAGGACACCCTTGGTGCCCTCGGGGATGCCCTGCTCGGCGAAGAGGTGCGGCGAGGTGGAGTACGTCTCGATCGGGTCGTTGAAGTCCAGCTCCAGCGCCTTGTTGATGAGCTGCCAGCGCGGGATGTCGTCCCAGTCGACGAGCGTGATCGCCGTACCCTTCGCGCCCGCGCGGCCCGTACGGCCGATGCGGTGCAGGTACGTTTTCTCGTCCTCGGGCGACTGGTAGTTGACGACGTGCGTGACGCCCTCGACGTCGATGCCCCGGGCGGCGACGTCGGTGCAGACGAGCACGTCGACCTTGCCGTTGCGGAAGGCGCGCAGCGCCTGCTCGCGGGCGCCCTGGCCGAGGTCGCCGTGGACCGAGCCGGAGGCGAAGCCGCGGCGCTGGAGCTGCTCGGCGATGTCGGCGGCCGTGCGCTTCGTCCGGCAGAAGATCATCGCCAGTCCGCGGCCGTCGGCCTGGAGGATACGGGCGACCATCTCGGGCTTGTCGAGCGAGTGCGCGCGGTAGACGAACTGCTTGATGTTCGCGACCGTCGCGCCCTCGTCGTCCGGCGCGGTGGCGCGGATGTGCGTCGGCTGCGACATGTAGCGGCGGGCCAGACCGATGACCGCGCCAGGCATGGTGGCCGAGAACAGCATGGTCTGCCGCCTGGCCGGCAGCATGTTGATGATCTTCTCGACATCGGGCAGGAAGCCCAGGTCGAGCATCTCGTCGGCCTCGTCGAGCACCAGGCACTTGACGTGCTTCAGGTTCAGCTTCTTCTGGCCGGCGAGGTCCAGCAGGCGGCCCGGGGTGCCGACGACCACGTCGACGCCCTTCTTCAGGGCCTCCACCTGGGGCTCGTAGGCCCGGCCGCCGTAGATCGCGGTGACGCGTACGTTGCGCACCTTGCCCGCGGTCAGCAGGTCGTTGGTGACCTGGACGCACAGCTCGCGCGTGGGGACGACGACGAGCGCCTGCGGGGTGTCGGTGAGGGCCTCGGGCTGCGCGCGGCCCGCCTCGACGTCGACGGGGACCGTGACGCGCTCGAGGAGCGGAAGGCCGAAGCCGAGCGTCTTGCCGGTGCCGGTCTTGGCCTGGCCGATGACGTCCGTGCCCGTCAGGGCCACGGGCAGCGTCATCTCCTGGATGGGGAAGGGAGTGGTGATGCCGACGGCTTCCAGGGCCTCGGCGGTCTCGGGGAGGATCCCGAGTGCTCGGAACGTCGTAGTCAGGGTGCTGCCTCTTCTGTGTGCGCGGTGCGAGGCGAGCGCGGGGGTCGTGTCTGACCGGGCCGGGGACGTCGGCCGCCCACGCGGGCGGGCCGTGTGGCACGGGACCACAGCCGACGCTCTAGCGCTCGAACCGCTTGGAGGTCCCTCCGATCGTCGTACGCACAGTGCCGTACGGTCAGGGAGGGCTGTCGGGTCGGAGCCGATCGGGCCACCGACCGGGCATCCTCATGCGTGCGGCCTGTCGACATACGCCGAAACACGTCGGCGTACTCAGCAGGCGCATTACCACCATACCCCGGAAACACGCACACGTGATGGCCGATTCGGTCACGTAGTCGTCATCACACTGGTTGGCCAGGTCCTTCGCAGGCGCGGAGGGCGGGCTATTGTGCGCTTCATGACGAGCTCTGACAAGTCTGACAACGCCTCCGACGCGCCCGCCGAACCCACCGGCATCGCCGCCCAGGGCTGGGCGACGGCCGCCACCGACCCGCAGTACCGCGCCGCGGTCGTGGACCTGCTCGGGGCCCTCGCGTACGGGGAGCTCGCGGCGTTCGAACGGCTCGCGGAGGACGCCAAGCTGGCGCCCACCCTCGCGGACAAGGCCGAGCTGGCGAAGATGGCGTCGGCCGAGTTCCACCACTTCGAGCGGCTGCGCGACCGGCTCGCGGAGATCGGCGAGGAGCCGACGCTCGCGATGGAGCCGTTCGTGGCCGCGCTCGACGGCTTCCACCGGCAGACGGCGCCCTCGGACTGGCTGGAAGGGCTCGTCAAGGCCTACGTCGGCGACTCGATCGCCAGCGACTTCTACCGGGAGGTCGCCGTCCGTCTGGACTCCGACACGCGCGAGCTGGTCCTGGCCGTCCTGGACGACACCGGGCACGCCGGCTTCGCGGTGGAGAAGGTGCGCGCGGCGATCGACGCGGACCCGCGCGTGGGCGGCCGGCTGGCGCTGTGGGCGCGACGGCTGATGGGCGAGGCCCTGTCGCAGTCCCAGCGGGTCGTGGCCGACCGGGACGCGCTGTCCACGATGCTCGTCGGCGGCGTCGCGGACGGCTTCGACCTCGCCGAGGTCGGCAGGATGTTCTCCCGGATCACCGAGGCGCACACCAAGCGGATGGCCGCGCTGGGGCTGGCCGCGTAGGACCACCGGGAGGCGCGGTCAGGGGGTGCGCCGCCGTCGGCGCCGGATCAGGCCGGCGCCGACCGCCGGCGCAGTCTTCCCGCGGGGCGCACCAGCAGGGACAGCGAGGCGGCCGAGACGACCACCGCGCCGAGCAGTGTCGGCAGCAGGCTGCCGGAGCCCAGCGCGCTGTGTGTGACGAAGCCGCCGAAGAGACCCCCCGCGACACCGGTCGACTGCACCAGGAGACGGGACGGCAGACGGTGGGACAGGCGGTGGAACGCGGTCCAGCCGAACAGCAGACCGATCAGCGCGGAGCCGAGCGTTTCCAAGAACATGTTTGTTCCCTCCCACACGATCGGCCGGTGCCTGACGGTCGTAGCCGGTCATACCCCTGACCTGCGGAAGGCAACCCTCCCTGTGAGTGGATTGTGCGCCACCCGTGAAAGGGAGACACGGGAGGGGCCCGGCGGTTCTCCACCGCCGGGCCCCTCCCGTCGTTCGTGACGCGGCGACTACAGCGCGCCGAAGCCCACCTTGCGCGGGGCCGGCTCACCGAGCTCGACGTACGCGAGGCGGTCGGCCGGTACCAGCACCTTGCGGCCGTGTTCGTCGACGAGGGTCAGCAGCTGTGACTTCCCGGCCAGCGCCTCGGACACCGCCCGCTCGACCTCCTCGGCAGTCTGACCGCTCTCCAGAACGATCTCGCGGGGCGCGTGCTGCACGCCGATCTTGACCTCCACGGCTATGTCCCTCCGACGGTCAGTGAAGTGCGCGACCTTCCGCGCCGTACCAGCACACATTAGCCCGGTGAGGGGACGAGCACGCTCCGCCCGGGAACGCCAGGAGCGAACAGCCCACGGGAACAGAACCCCCGTACGGCGGTGTCCCGGCGGGGTGCCGTGGTGCCGCCGGCGCTCAGTGGTGCTGCTCGGCGCCGTGCAGCGGGAAACCGGCGATGCCGCGCCATGCCAGGGACGCCAGCAACTGGACCGCCTGGTCGCGGGGGACGCTGCGGTCGCTGTGCAGCCAGGAGCGGGCCACCACCTGGGCGAGTCCGCCGAGGCCCGAGGCCAGCAGCATCGACTCCGCGCGCGAGAGGCCGGTGTCCTCCGCGATGACGTCGCAGATCGCCTCGGCGCACTCGTTGGCGACCTTGTCGACGCGCTCGCGCACCGCCGGCTCGTTCGTCAGGTCCGATTCGAAGACCAGCCGGAAGGCACCGCCGTCGTCCTCGACGTAGGCGAAGTACGCGTCCATCGTGGCGCGCACGCGCTGCTTGTTGTCGGTGGTCGAGGCGAGCGCGCCCCGCACCGACTGGATGAGCGCCTCGCAGTGCTGGTCCAGCAGGGCGAGGTAGAGGTCGAGCTTGCCCGGGAAGTGCTGGTAGAGCACCGGCTTGCTGACGCCGGCGCGCTCGGCGATGTCGTCCATGGCGGCCGCGTGGTACCCCTGTGCCACGAAGACTTCCTGGGCGGCACCCAGCAGCTGGTTCCGTCGGGCACGGCGCGGCAGGCGCGTGCCTCGCGGGCGTGCCGCCTCTGTCTGCTCGATGGCTGTCACGCCGCCTCCCAAAGTCGTCCACATGCGGTGTGCGCCGCGCCGCCATCGTACTTTTCGGTAACCGTGGTGTGCGCGGTGCGAGCGCAGGATTTCACGGACCGGACGGCGACAAAAGCGGCATAGAGCGTTTCAAACGGACTCAAGATGGGCATAAAGCTCCGCTCCTGCTCAGCGGCGGTCTTTGCCGTCGCGTGTCCCGAGCGTCGCCTCACGCGCCACCTTGTCCGCCCCGCCCCTCACCGGTAGTCGTCCTCGTCGATGGAGACGACCCGCGCCTGTTCGATGAGATCGGCCTCGTTGGCCCTGTCCGGGTCCCCGGTGAGGGGTTCGTCGCGGTCCGGCGCGACGTCCGCGTGCTGCTCGGCGGCGTCGCCCTCCGGGGCCTCGACGGCGATCTCCGTGGCGTCGTCGTCCTCGAACGTCTCGGGATCGGTGGGGTCGAATGCCATGCTGGGCTCCCTTCCTGCGGAATGTCCCTGCGGAATGTCCCTGGAAGAAGCAGGGGCCATGGGCGGGTGCCCTCTGTATGAGCGTAGGAGACACCCGATCGCGACGCTATGCGATCCGCGGCCCGATCGGCGGTCCTGTACGCGCACAATCTGTGACCGCGAACACAGGCGAACACGCGAGTCGCTACGTGATCGTCTCGTAACATTGCCCGCATGTCTTCGACCGAGCTGCCCTTTGTGCCGCCCGCCAACGTATTTCCGCGGGTGACGCCCGTCGGGGTCGAGGAGGGCGAACGGCTGCGCTCGGTCGAACTGCCGGGGATGACGCTGTCGGTACGCGCGCGGCCGCCCGCGCGGGAGGGACTGCCGCCCGCGCTGTACGTGCACGGCCTCGGTGGCTCCTCCCGGAACTGGTCCGCCCTGATGCCGCTGCTCGGCGATGTCGTCGACGGCGAGGCGGTCGACCTGCCGGGCTTCGGCGACTCCCCGCCACCGGACGACGGCGACTACTCCGTCACCGGGCACGCGCGCGCGGTGATCCGCTTCCTCGACGCCTCCGGTCGCGGACCGGTGCACCTGATGGGCAACTCGCTGGGCGGCGCCGTGTCCACGCGCGTCGCGGCGCTGCGGCCCGATCTCGTGCGGACGCTCACGCTCGTCTCGCCCGCGCTGCCCGAACTCCGGGTGCAGCGCACCGCCGTGCCGACCGGCCTGCTCGCGGTGCCCGGCGTGACCGCCCTGTTCACCCGGCTCACCCGGGAGTGGACGGCGGAGCAGCGGGTCCGCGGGGTCATGGCCCTGTGCTACGGCGACCCGGGGCGGGTGACGCCCGAGGGGTTCCGCAACGCGGTGGGGGAGATGGAGCGGCGGCTTCAACTGCCATACTTCTGGGACGCGATGTCGCGCTCCGCGCGCGGGATCGTGGACGCGTACACACTGGGTGGCCAGCACGGCCTGTGGCGGCAGGCCGAGCGGGTCCTCGCGCCCACGCTGCTGATCTACGGGGGCCGCGACCAGCTCGTCGGCTTCCGCATGGCGCAGCGGGCGGCCCGTACCTTCCGCGACTCCCGCCTCCTCACCCTGCCGGACGCCGGCCATGTGGCGATGATGGAGTACCCGGAGACCGTGGCCACCGCGTTCCGCGAACTGCTGCTGGACACGGGAGAGTTGGAGACCGGATCGATGACGGAACCGGGAGCGGCCGCCGGGGCCGAGGGGGACGGCGGTGTACGGACCGGTGTCGAGTCCGCCGGGGCCGAAGCCGGCCGTGGGGCTTCCAGAGCCGAGACGGCCGGCCGGACTTCCGGCGCGCAGACCAGCGGTGGCGCTTCCGGCGCGGGGGCGGTCGGTGGTGCTTCCGGCTCGGAGGCCGGCGGTGGAGCCTCCTCCGGCGCGGGTGCGGGGGGCTGAGGGCCGACGTGGGACGCCACAGCCGCCGCGGGCCCGCGCCCAAGGGCAGGACCGAGAACACGAGCACCGGCCGGGACGACCGCGCACCCCAGGAGGGGTACGGACCACGGGACGGCCACGGGCCGCACGGCGGTCCGGAGCGCTGGGACGCACGCGAGAACCGGGACGGCGCCGAGCCGTGGCACGGCCCGAGCGGTCGGCCGGGGCCGGGTTCGAGGCCGAGCCCTGGCCCGATACTCGGACATGGCACACCGGCTCGCGGGGTAACGCGGTTGCCTGACGGGACGCCGGCCGGCGGGATTCCTCCGGTTCGTGGTGGGCACCCGGAGCCGCGGGAAGCCGGTGGCGGCTGGGGGCAGTTGGGAGCGCAAGCCATGAACGGGAGCGGGGCGCAGGGGCCGACGACCGCCGGTCTCGGCAGCTCGACGGGCCTCGGCGGTTCCGCCGTTCCCACCGCCGCCTCCGTGCGCACCCGCGCTCCGATTCCCCGGCAGCGGCGGGCGTCGTCCGCCGGGCCGAGGCAGGACTACCTGGACGCCTTCGACGAGGACGACGACGTCTTCGCCCCCCGGCCCCGCCGTGACGTGAGCACCGCGAGCCCGTCCGTGGCGCCGCCCTCCGCTCCGGCCCGGCAGAACGCGGTGGACGACGGGGACGACGACGCCGCACATCCGACCGGCGAGCCCGCGCGGGGCACCGCGGCCAAGGGGAAGACGTTCACCGGCATAGCGGCCGCCGCCGTCACCACGGTGCTCGCCGTCGTCGTCGCCGGACAGGTCGCCGAGGACCAGTCCGGCGCCGGGGCGCTCTCCCAGTCCGCCACCGACCAGGCGGGGCCCGACGCCGCCGACATCGCGGGCGCGGACGGCAAGGCGGCCCCGCCCGCGCCGCCGAACGTGTCGGCACTGACGTACGACCAGAAGATGAGCACGAAGTACCCGCTCAGCCCCGCACTCAAGGGCTCCGGCCGGTTCGACGCGGTCCCGGGCTTCGCCAAGGCGCCCGGCACGGGACGCAAGTACACCTACCGCGTCGACGTGGAGCAGGGCCTCGGCCTGGACGGCGAGCACTTCGCCGCGGCCGTGCAGAAGACGCTCAACGACCGCCGCAGCTGGGCCCACGGCGGCGCCCGCACCTTCGAGCGCATCTCCTCCGGCCGCCCCGACTTCGTCATCACGCTCGCCAGCCCGGGCACCACCGCCACCTGGTGCGCCAAGTCCGGCCTGGACACCACCGTGGACAACGTCTCCTGCGACTCGGCCGCCACCGAACGCGTGATGATCAACGCCTACCGGTGGGCGCAGGGCTCCAAGACCTACGGCGACGAGATGTACGCCTACCGACAGATGCTGATCAACCACGAGGTCGGCCACCGGCTCGGTTACGGCCACGTCACCTGCGACAAGGACGGCGCGCCGGCGCCCGTCATGCAGCAGCAGACGAAGTTCCTCGACCACGACGGAATCCACTGCCTGCCCAACGCGTGGCCCTACCCGGGGAATTGACCGGAGGTCGGCCGGACCGGTTCGCGGCGTGACGTTTCGTGTCCGGCTGATCTCCTAGCGCGACGGAACGCCGTCCGTACGGGAAAGTTACGACTGTTCACCCCTTTTGGTGGCGTGATGGACAACCGTCCATCGCGCCACCGTCATGTCCGCATACGTTCGTCCCGCTGCGAGCCGCCGGTGCCACGGCGGCTCCCCACACGGGACAGACGGGAGATCGGGGGTGCACGCGTGCGCATCGGACTGGTGACGGAGGGTGGCTTTCCGTATGTGAGCGGTGACGCCGGACTCTGGTGCGAACGGCTCGTGCGCGGGCTCGAACGGCACGAGTTCGACCTCTACGCGCTCAGCCGCAGCCGGCAGCAGGAGGACGAGGGCTGGGTGCCGCTGCCGCCACAGGTCAGCCGGGTCCGCACCGCGTCCCCGTGGGCGGCCGAGGACGACGGGGCCGTGTACGGACGGCGTGCGCGCCGGCGCTTCGCCGAGTGCTACGGGGAGTTGGCGTCGGCACTGGTCGCGGCGAGCGGCGGCGATCTGCGCGAGTTCGGCGAGCCTGGCACGGCGGCGGCCACCGACGGTGCCGGAATTGAGGCGGACCGTTTCAGCAGCGGGCTGTACGGCCTCGCCGAACTCGCCCGCGACGAGGGCGGCCTGGCGGACGCCCTGCGCTCGGAAGCCGCCGTCCGCGCGCTGGAACGCGCCTGCCGCGCGCCCGGCGCACCGCGGGCGGCGAGCGAGGCCCGCGTCCCCGATCTGCTCGCGGTCGCCGCGCACCTGCGGCAGGCGCTGAGCCCGCTGTCGCTCGACTGGTACGAGGACGACGGCCTCGGCGCCACCGACCTCTGCCACGCGGCGGCCGGCGGCACGGCGGCCCTGTCCGGTCTGCTCGCCCGCCACTTCACCGGCGTGCCCCTGCTGGTCACCGAGTACGGCGTACAACTGCGCGCGCACTACCTCGCCACCGGCGCCGACGGGACCGCCCCGGCCGTGCGGGCCCTGCTCGCCGCCTTCCACGGCAGTCTCGCCGCCGAGGTCTACCAGCGGGCCGCCGTCGTCACCCACGGCAACGCGCACGCCCGCCGCTGGCAGGAGCGCTGCGGCGCAGACCGCGCCAAGCTGCACACCGTCCACCCGGGCATGGACGCCGCTCCCTTCGCCGAGGCAGGGGAGTCGCCGGAGGCCGCCGACCCGGACACGCTCGTGTGGGTCGGCCGCGTCGGGCCGGCCAAGGACCTGGTGTCCCTGCTGCACGCCTTCGCCGAGGTGCACAAGCGGGAACCGAAGGCACGGCTGCGGATCGTGAGCGCGGGAACCGGCTCCGACGGCGCCGCCTACCTGGGCCACTGCAGGGCGCTCGCCGCCCAGCTCTTCCCCGACGAGGCCGAGGGCCCGCACACCGTCGGGCACAACCCGGTGTCCTTCGAGGAGGTCGGTGGCCCGGAGGTGCCGACCCTCGCCGACGCCTACGCCTCGGGCGCCGTGGTCGTCCTGTCGAGCGTGGTCGAGGGCTTCCCCCTCGGCCTGGTCGAGGCCATGCTCTGCGGCCGTGCGACGGTCTCCACGGACGTCGGCGCGGTCGTCGAGGTCGTCGGCGGCACCGGGGTGGTCGTGCCCCCGCGCAATCCACGGGCGCTCGCCGAGGTGTGCGTGAACCTGCTGCGCGACCCCGAGCGCCGTGCGCGCCTCGGCGCCGCCGCCCGCGCCCGCGCACTCGAACTGTTCACCATCGAGCAGAACATCGCGGCCTTCCACGGCATCTACCTGGAGGTCGTCTCGCACTGTCCGGTCCAGCGCGTCGTTCTCGACGAGACCGGTGAGCCCCTTCCGTTCGCCGCCCCCGCCGAGGCCCATGTGCCCGGCCGCTGGACCCGGGCCGTGGACCACGTCGCGGCACGCTCGCGCCCCAGCTGGGCCACCGGCTCACCGACGGGGTGCGCGGCCCCCACGACCACCACGGAGGCTTCCCGATGAGCGGTCCGAGAACAGGAGACGACCTCGGCACCCCGGCCGACTGGGGCGGTCCGGTCGGCGGTTTCGGCGGGCCCGCCCTCGACCCGAGCCCCTCCGTGCCCTCCCGGCGCGGTGCGGCCGACCCGGTCAAGGTGCTGATGCACCGTCACCGCGAGCTGTGCGAACAGGCCGTCGACCCCCTGGAGATCGCCGCGGGCCTGGAGGCGCACGGCGTCACCGACCGCACCGCCGCCCGCTTCCGCCACCGTGACGTCTTCTCCCTCGCCGAGGAGATGTACGCCCGGATCGGCCGAGACGCCGAGACACCCCAGCGGCACGAGACTGCCGCCGTACCCCGGCTGGGCCTCGGCCGGGCCGCGTTCGGCCTGCTGCCCGGCGCCCTGTGCGCGGCCGCCGTGGCCGGACTGCGCCTGACCGAGGGCCGGACGCGGCTGGGCGTCGCCGCGCTTGGTGTCGTGGCCGTGGGCCTGGGCCTGCGCGCCGTACTCCGCCGCGGCCCGCTGAGCGCCGAGGAGCGTACGCCCCCAGGCCCGCACACGCCCGGCACCCGCACGTGGACGTGCTGGCTGCTCGGCTACGCCCTCCTCGGCGACGGCCTGCTCGGCGCGGCCGTCGGCGGCGGGCCCGACGGACTGCCCGACGGCACCGCGGCCGGGTCCTGGCCTCTGGCCACCGCCCCCGTGCTGGCCCTCGCCCTGGCCTGCGCACCGGCGGCCTGGACCGCGCACCTCTTCACCGTGGGCGCCCGGCGCAAGGTGACCGCAAGCCGGGGCCTCAAGGAGTTCGCCGCGTCCGTACGGCCCCTGCTGCTCGGCGCGTTCGGCCTGTTCCTGTGCGCCTTGGCCGCCCTGCTCGCGGTGTGCGGCGCGATCCTGGACGAGCCCGTCGGCTACGCCTCGGCCCTCACACTGGGCGCGCTGCTGCTGCTCGCGCGCCTTCTCACCACGCACGGCTTCACACACGCCCCGGCCGTCGCCCTCGGCGCCGCGGCCGCGGCCGAAGTGGCGGCCCAGGCCATCGTCTTCACCGCCCGCCTCCCCGGCTGCGGCGCCCTCGCCGCCCCGGTCGACACCCTCGTGGCCGCCTGGGGCCCCGGTGGCGTACCCGCCCTCGCCTGCGGAGCCGCCGCCCTGGCCCTCCTCCTGCACGCGATCCGCACGCTGACCCGGGCCTCCGCCCATGCCCTGGCGGAGCGGCAGCCGTGAGGGACACGGGGCCGGTCCCGGTCACCCCTGCGCGCCCCCGTACGGCCGCAGCCACGGGTCCAGCCTGCGTTTCCCCGCCGACCGCAGGCACTTGAGCCGACGCAGGCCCCCGGCTCACCGCCGGAGCCCGTCGCACCACCGCCCAGAAGGAGAACACCAAATGATCACCGCCCGATCCGGAGCGTCCGGAGCATCCGGAGCCACCGGAGCGCACACCCCGGGAGCCGCCCGATGAGGGTTCTGCTGATCGGAGCCAGCGGATACCTCGGCCGCTTCGTCGCCGACCGCCTGCTCGCCGACCCGGCCGTCCAGCTCACCGCGCTGGGCCGCGGCGACGACGCCGACGTCCGCTTCGACCTCGCGTCCGGCAGCCCCGGAGCGCTCACCCGCTTCCTGGACGCGGTCCACCCCGGCGTCGTCGTCAACTGCGCGGGCGCCACCCGCGGCGGCGCCCGCGACCTCACCCGGCACAACACCGTCGCCGTCGCCACCGTCTGCGAGGCCCTGCGCCGCAGCGGCTGCGGCGCCCGCCTGGTGCAGGTCGGCTGCAGCTCCGAGTACGGCCCCAGCCAGCCCGGCTCCTCCACGGCCGAGGACGCCGTGCCCCGCCCCGGCGGCCCGTACGGCGTCAGCAAGCTGGCCGCCACCGAACTGGTTCTCGGCTCCGGCCTCGACGCCGTGGTGCTCCGTGTCTTCTCGCCCGCGGGACCCGGCACCCCGGCCGGCTCGCCGCTCGGCCGGCTCGCCGAGGCCATGCGCCGCGCCATGCAGTCCGGCGACAGCGACCTCAAACTCGGCGGTCTCGGCGTCCAGCGTGACTTCGTCGACGTCCGCGACGTGGCCCGCGCCGTCCACGCCGCCTCCCTCTCGGCCGCGCAGGGTGTCATCAACATCGGCTCGGGCCGCGCCGTCCGGCTGCGCGACGCTGCGGCGATCCTCGCCCGTGTCGCCGGATACGGGGGCGCCCTGCACGAGCTCGACGGCCCGCCCGGCGGCCACCTCAGGGCCGCCATCGGGCACCCCCGGACCGAGTCGGACCACCCCGCCCCGGTCGCGTACCCGTACCCCGACGGCTGCGGCAGCTGGCAGCAGGCCGATGTACGCACGGCCCGCGACCGGCTCGGCTGGCGGCCCCGGATCAACCTCGAAGAGTCCCTGGCCGACATCTGGATGGAGGCGGCATGCCGTATCTGACCAGCACCCCTGTGGGCATCTCGAGCACCGGACTGCGCACCGGACTCGGTGTCCCCGGCTGGGCCCACCCCCTTCTCGCCCCGGCCGAGTGGAGCGAACTCACCCGGCCCGGCACCCCTCTGCACTGGGTCGTCCTCAACGTCGCCGATGGCCCCGGCGTCCAGCCCGACCCGCACTGCCTGGAGGCGGCGGGACGGCTGCGCAACGCGGGCGTCCGCGTCCTCGGCCACCTCGACGCCGGGCACGGCGCCCGGTCCTCCACCGAGCTGATCTCCGAAGCGCGCCGGTACCTCGAGTGGTACCGGGCCGACGGCTTCCTGCTGGACCGCTGCCCCGCCGACCGCGCCGGGCTGCCCGAGGTCCGCCGTACGATCGGCGCGCTGCGGGCCGTGCGTGACGATGCCCATATCGTCCTCGGCCACGGCGCCCACCCGCACCCCGGCTACGCCGAGAACGCCGACCAACTGGTGACCTTCCGCGGCCCGTGGAGCGACTACCGCTGGTCGCAGGCCGCGGAGTGGACCGCCGACTATCCGCCCGAGCGCTTCTGCCACTTCGTGCACGGCGTTCCGCGCGGCCACCTCGACGAGGCGCTGCGCATCGCCCGCTGGCAGGGGGCGGCGACCATCTGGTTCACCGACCGCTCCGACCGCGACGGCACGGCCGCCCCCTGGGAGGACATGCCCGGTTACTGGGACGAAATCGTCTCGCGGATCGGACGAGGTGTCTCGGAATGAAGGAGGCCGTGGCAGTGTTACCAGAAGAACAACCGTAGTGTTTGACCGACCAACGGAGTCCCCGTGTCGCTGCCACCCCTGGTCGAGCCCGCTCCCGAGCTCACCGTAGACGAGGTCCGCAGGTACTCCCGCCACCTGATCATTCCCGACGTGGGGATGGACGGGCAGAAGCGGCTGAAGAACGCCAAGGTGCTCTTTGTGGGTGCCGGCGGGCTGGGTTCGCCGGGTCTGATGTACATGGCCGCGGCGGGCGTCGGCACGCTTGGCATCGTGGAGTTCGACGAGGTGGACGAGTCGAACCTGCAGCGCCAGGTCATCCACAGCCAGTCCGACATCGGCCGCCCCAAGGCCGAGTCCGCGCGCGACACCATCAAGGGCATCAACCCGTACGTGGACGTGGTCCTTCACCAGGAGCGGCTCGAGGCCGACAACGTGAAGGAGATCTTCAGCCAGTACGACCTGATCGTCGACGGCACGGACAACTTCGCGACCCGGTACCTGGTCAACGACGCCTGCGTGCTGCTGAACAAGCCGTACGTGTGGGGCTCGATCTACCGCTTCGACGGCCAGGCCTCCGTCTTCTGGTCCGAGCACGGCCCCTGCTACCGCTGCCTCTACCCGGAGCCGCCGCCGCCCGGCATGGTCCCCTCCTGCGCCGAGGGCGGCGTCCTGGGCGTGCTGTGCGCGTCCATCGGCTCCATCCAGGCCAACGAGGCCATCAAGCTCCTGGCGGGCATCGGCGAGCCGCTGGTCGGGCGCCTGATGATCTACGACGCCCTGGAGATGCAGTACCGCCAGGTCAAGGTCCGCAAGGACCCCGACTGCGCGGTCTGCGGCAAGAACCCGACCGTCACCGAACTCATCGACTACGAGGCCTTCTGCGGCGTCGTCTCCGAGGAGGCCCAGGCGGCGGCCGCCGACTCGACGATCACTCCCAAGCAGCTCAAGGAGTGGATCGACGACGGTGAGAACATCGAGATCATCGATGTCCGCGAGCCGAACGAGTTCGAGATCGTCTCCATCCCGGGCGCCCGGCTGATCCCGAAGAACGAGTTCCTCATGGGCTCCGCCCTGGAGAGCCTCCCGCAGAACAAGAAGATCGTCCTGAACTGCAAGACGGGTGTCCGCAGCGCGGAAGTCCTCGCCGTGCTGAAGTCCGCGGGCTTCGCGGACGCCGTGCACGTCGGCGGCGGCGTGATCGGCTGGGTCAACCAGATCGAGCCGGACAAGCCGGTCTACTGATAGCCCGGTTCCGTCGACCAGCGAGACTGACGAAGCCCACGGTTCTGACCAGGTCGGATGCCGTGGGCTTCAGTCGTTGTCGGCACGAGGCCGGCACTCGCTCACGCCGACCGCCCCCAGCCGCAGCCTTCGGGTGCCCGGAGCCCCCGGCGTCGTCAGGGACAGACCTTGCCGTCCCTCGGCACCGTGCCGTGCAGCAGATAGGCGTTCACCGTCGAGTCCACGCAGTCGCTTCCGCTGCCGTACGCCCCGTGGCCCTCTCCCTTCCAGGTGAGTTCCACACCGACGCCCTTGCCGAGCGCGTCCGCCATTCTCCGGGCGCCTTCGTAGGGCGTCGCCGGGTCCCCGGTGGTGCCGATCAGCAGGATCGGCGCCGCACCCGGCGCGCTGACCCGAGGGGTGTCGTACTGACCGGGCACCGGCCAGTCGTGGCACCAGCCGGCCGTGTCCCAGGCCATGAAGGCGCCGAACACCGGCGAGATCCGCTCGAACTCGGGCAGCAGCTTCCTCGCCTCCTCCGGCGTCTGCCGCTGCTTGGCGTCCAGGCACGATATGACCCGTTGGGCGTGGGTCGTCGTGCCGTAGTGGCCCGAGTCGTCACGGTCGTTGTAGGCGTCGGCGAGGGACAACAGCCCTGAGCCGTCGCCCTGTTCCGCCGCGGCGAGGGCGCTTGTCAGGGCCGGCCAGCCGCTCTTGCTGTAGAGCGGCAGCGCGATGCCGGTGAGTGCCGACGCCTGCGTCAGCTTCCGCCCGGAGGAGGTCGTGGGCAGCGGCTCGGCGTCGATTCGCCGCAGCAGGTCCGCGATCTTCTGCGAACCGCGCTCCGGATCCTGGCCGGTGGACTTCAGGTAGGCGTCCAGCGCCCGCTGGAATCCCCTGGTCTGGTTCAGCGCGTGGCCCACGGAGTCCGCGGTCGGGTCCACCACCGCGTCCAGCACCACCCGCCCGACGCGCTGCGGGAACAAGTGGGCGTACACGCCGCCGAGTTCTGTGCCGTAGGACATGCCGAAGTAGTGCATCCTGGCGTCGCCGAGCACATGGCGGATGAGGTCCATGTCCCGGGCGGTCTCGGTCGTCGAGACGTGGGCGAGCAGCTTTCCGGCCGCCTTCCGGCAGCCCTGGCCGAAGTCGGCCGCGTCCTGGAAGTAGGCCCGCTCCTCGGCCGCGGTGTCCGGTGTCACGTCGATCGCCTCGGCGGCCTGGATCCGCCGGTCGCTGCGGCAACGCACGCCCGAACTGCCGCCGACCCCGCGCGGATCCCAGCTCACCAGGTCGTATCGCTGCCGCAGGGCGGTGACCCCGGACGCGTACGACGGCAGCGCGGCCACGCCCGAGCCACCGGGGCCGCCGAAGTTGAACAGCAGGGAACCGGTGCGCTCCGCGGTGGCCGTGGCACGGATGAGGAAGAGGCCGATGGTCTCGCCGTCCGGCCGGGACCAGTCCAGCGGTGCCTTGAGCGTCGCGCACCGCCATTCGTCGCCCGGCGCGGGCCAGCAGCACCGCGGCGGCGACCGCGGCCGCCCACTGCGTCAGACGCGCCATGTGCTTCCCCCCTCACAGGCTCTCCGCGGATCGGCCGCGGGAAGCGTTCAGGCCATGGTAGGCGGATCCCACCACCCTCGTGGGAGCCTGTGGATAACCATCTGACCTGCTCTTTTGTGTGTGAGATGGGGAGGTAGCGGCCCCTCGCCCGGCTACGCGCAGACCGTCCCGGCCGGTGGCACCTTTCCATCGAGCAGATAGCTGTTCACCGCGTTCTGCACGCAAGGGTTCTTGCTGTTGTACGCGCCGTGCCCCTGGCCCTGCCAGGTGAGTTCGATGCCGACGCCCTTGCCCAGCGCGTCCGCCATCCTCTTGGCGCCGCCGTACGGAGTCGCCGGGTCGCCGGTGTTACCGACCACGAGGATCGGCGCCGAACCCGGCGCGCTCACGTCGGCGTGGGCGGCCGCACCCGGCACTGCCCATTGGGTGCAGCTGAGCATGCCCCAGGCGAGGAAGTCCCCGAACACCGGCGAGGCGGCCCGGAACTCGGGCAGCTTCTGCTCCACGAAGGCGGGGGTGTAACGCTGCTTCTGGTCGGCGCAGTTGATGGCGGTGTTCGCGGCGGCGAGGTTGTTGTACTCGCCGTTGGCGTTGCGGCCGTTCAACGCGTCGGACAGCAGCATCAGGATCTGGCCGTTGCCGGCGTAGGCCAGCTGGAGCCCCTCGGTGAGCGGGGCCCAGAGCTCCTTGGAGTACAGGGCCTGGGCGATGCCGTTGGTCGCGGCGGTCCGCGTCAGCCGGCGCGGGAAGATGCCGGAGAGCGGATTGGTGTCGAGCTTCTTGAGCAGAGCGGCGATGCGGTCCTCGACGTCCCGGACGCTGCTGCCGATCGGGCATTTGGCGCCCTTCGAGGCGCAGTCCTTCGCGAAGCTGTCGAGGGCGAGCTGGAAGCCCCTGGCCTGGCCGAGCGAGCCCTGCTCGGGCGTCTGCGTGGGGTCGACGACCCCGTCGAAGACTGCGCGGCCCACGTGCTTGGGGAACAGATGCGCGTACACGCCGCCGAGTTCGGTGCCGTAGGAGATGCCGAAGTAGTGCAGCTTGGCGTCGCCGAGGACCTGGCGGATCAGGTCAATGTCGCGGGCGGCGTCGGTGGTGCGCACATGCGGCAGGATCTTCCCGGAGTTCTTCTCGCAGGCGGCGTTGAACTGCTTGGTGTTGTTCACGAACGTGGCACGTTCGGCGGCGGTTTGCGGTACCGCGTCCTGCTGGAAGTGCTGGTCGAGCTGTGCGTCGGTCTTGCATTTCACGCCGGCGCTGCGCCCCACCCCGCGCGGGTCGAAGCTCACCAGGTCGTAGCGGGAGCGCAGCTTGGTGTAGTCCTGGGCGATCGCGGGCAGCGTGGCGACGCCGGAGCCGCCCGGGCCGCCGAAATTGAAGAGCAGCGAGCCGATGCGCTTGCCGGGCCCGATCGCCTGCGTCCGGATCAGCGCGATGTCGATCGTGTCGCCCTTTGGCTTGCTCCAGTCCAGCGGCGCCTTCATGGTGGCGCACTGCCACTTGCCGCCGTTGGGCAGCGGCGAGGGTGCGGCCCCGCCGCCCTCCGACGCGGATGGCGCCGGGCAGTCCTTCCAGTCCAGCCCCGAGTCCGTCGGCCCCCCGCCGACGGAGAGCCCGCCGCAGCCTGCCGTCAGGGCGCTCAGCAGGACGATGGTCGTGGTCAGGGCGGCGGCGCGCAGCCCGTGGCGCTTGTGCATGCCCCCATCCTCACGCCGTCGGCGGCCACCCGCGCGGGACGCGGGCCGTTCGGAGTACGTGCGGCCGCCGTCCCTACAGGGCGCCCTTGCGGGACAGGTGGTTGAAGGCCAGCCAGCCAGGCAGGACCGGCAGCCACAGCGTCAGCAGCCGGAACATCAGCACCGCGGGCGCGGCCACTTCCTTCGGCAGGCCCACCGCGATCAGGCCGACCGTGAGGGTGGCCTCGACCGCGCCCACGCCGCCCGGGGTCGGCGCGGCCGAGCCGAGCGCGTTGCCGGCGAGGAAGACGACGGCGACGCTGGCGATACTGAGTGAGGTCGACTGGTCGCCGAAGGCCCGGATCGAGGCGTCCAGGCACATCACGAAGCAGAACGTCAGCAGCAGCATGCCGCCGATGCCGGTGACCAGCTTCTGCGGCCGCTGGAGCACGTCCAGCATGCGCGGCACGACACCCGCGAAGAGCGAACGCACGCGCGTGACGACGAACTTCCGCAGGAACGGCACCGAGGTGACCACCAGCACGAGCACCGCGACCGTCAGCAGGCCCGCGATGACCGTCCGGGACGGCGACAGGGACGGCGTCTTCTCGGTGCCGGTCAGATAACCGAAGGACAGCAGCATCAGGATGTGGCAGCCGAGCCCGAACAGCTGTGAGGCGCCGACGCTGGCCACAGCGAGCCCCGGGCGCACGCCCGCGCGTTGCAGGAAGCGCGTGTTCAGGGCCACGCCGCCGACCGCGGCCGGTGCCACGATCTTCACGAACGAGCCGGCGACCTGCGCCGCCACCGTCCGTACGAACGGGACACGTTCCGGTACGAAGCCCAGCAGTGCCATGGCGGCGGCGACATAGCTGAGCGCCGAGAAGAGCACCGCCGCGATCACCCAGCCCCACTGGGCGTGGGCGAAGAGCGTGCCGAACTCGATGTGCGTGAGCTGGGTCAGCAGGTAGTAGGCGCCGATGGCACCCGCGATGAAACTGATCAGCGTGCGGGGCCGGACCCGCTCCAGCCGGGCCGGCTCGACCGGCGCCTGCGGCCTGATCCGCAGGACCTGGTGGCGGATCTGGGTGAGCAGATCCTCTTCGCGGGCCTCCTCCAGTGCCTCGCCGATGGCCCGCTTCTCCGCCCGTGCCTCGGCGCGCTCGGCCTTCTTGTCCTTCTTGTCGGGCCTCTCCGGCTTCTCCAGCTTTCCTGCTTTTTCCGGTTTCTCTGTCTTCTCTGTCTTCTCTGTTCTTTCCAGGTCGACCGTGGCGGTGTCGCCGGTGCCACCACTGTCCTGGGCGGCCTGCTCCAGGCGGGCCTGCTTGGCCTGCCGGGACGACTCGAGCACCGCCTCGCGTTCCCGCTGCGCCCGCTCCCGGGCCAGCCTGCGCAGCGTCGCGCGCGTGGAGCGCGTCAGCGCGATGGGCTGGAGCATGGGCAGACAGTCGGCGACCGCGTCGGGTCCCAGGACGCCGACCGCGGAGGCCACGGAGCGCTCCGCGCCCACCCGCAGGCCGAGCGTCGTCAGCAGTTGGGCGATGTCCATGCGCAGCAGCAGATCACCGGCCGCGATCTCGCCGCCGCGCAGGTCGGTGAGGATCACCTTGCGGGAACGGTCCACCAGGATCGCGTCACCGGCCAGCCTGCGGTGTGCGATGCGCCGTGACTGCAAGGCCCGCACCTGCTGCCAGGTGTGGTGCAGCAGTTCGTCGGTGATCTCTTCGTCCGCCAGCGAGTCGAGCGTGCGTCCGCCGGTGTGCTCGTAGACGAGCATCACGGCGTCGGGGCCGAGCTCGGAGGTCGCGATCAGCTTGGGCGCGTTGGCACCGGCCGCGATGGCCGCGTAGGCGAGGAGGGCCTCCTGCTCCAGGGCCTGGCGCAGCGACTGCAGGCTGCGGCGGGTGGCGAAACCGCGCAGCGTGAGGTTGCGCCACACACGGTAGAAGAAGCCCTGTGCCTGCTGCTCGCGGTCGACGACCGTGACGTCCAGCGGTGGTCCGTCCTCCAGGGTGACGAAGTAGCGCCGGCCGCGGTCGCCGCTGTCCGCCGTCTCGGCCGCCTCCTCGCGGGCCGCGCTGACCGGGTGGAAGCCGACGGTCCGCAGGCCCGCCACCAGGGTCCGTCCCGTGGGGCGGACGTTCGGTGAGCCGACCGCGTACAGGGTTCCGTAGGCGATGGTCCAGCCGATCAGCACCGTCAGGATGATCGAGAACGGCGTGGTGTACCCGGTGACCAGCATCGAGAAGGCGTCGAGCAGCAGCACGATCCACAGCACCGCGCGCCAGCGTGGTCGACGGGACATGCCGACCGCCGTCATGTACGCGATGACGGGGGCGAGGTAGCCGTGCACCGGATCGGTGAGCGCGTGGACGTTGCCGGGGGAGGGCTGGGTGAGCGCGTCCTGGATCGAGTGCGGGGCGCCCTTGGCGACCCACAGGTCGGTGGCGAGCGTCACCCCGTGCGCCAGGACGGCCGCGAGCACGCCGTCGGCGATCCGCAGCCCGTCCCGTTTGATCAGCCGCTCGATCGCGAAGGCGACCGGGACCAGCAGGATCGCGATGCTGGACGCCAGCCCGGCGATCTTGATGAGCAGGTCGGGGGCCTGGCCGGTGCCCTTGTTGATGTCCTGTTCGAGGCCCGAGGTGGTGCCGTGCGCGAACCCGGCGATCGCCAGCAGTACGACGATGGCGAGCACGCCCACCAGCAGCCGCATCAGGTCGGAGGGACGGTGCACGCGCGCGGGGAGCAGCGGCTCGTCGCCCTCGAGTTCGTCGGCGTGCGTCACGACGTCCTCCTCCGCGGGCTTCCTGCCCGCCTTCGGAGCGTCCGTGTCACCGGCCTTCGGAGAGCCCGTGCCCCCCGCCCTCCGAGCGTCCGTGCCGGGGCGCGACGAAACTCCAGAAGTGCCCTCCGCGTCATCGGGGTGCACGCCCTGCTGCTTCATGGTCTCTTCTTGGTCTCGTATCACCGGTCACCGCCCGCACGATGGTGGCATGTCCCACCGGCACACAGGGGCATCAGGGTGCATATGCGGGGCCGCACAGTCTGCCCGAGGCGCCGCCCGGGAGCGAGGGCCGCGCCCCGAACGCGGCACGGTCCGCTGTCGGTGGGGTGGGGCAGGATGGGACGGATGAGCGAAGTGAGCACTTCGGACGACGGCCGCCCCGAGCACCCCGACGCGCTGCCCGAGTACGCCGAGCGGATCCTGGAAGTCGCCGAGATGATCCCGCCCGGGTGCGTCATGACGTACGGCGACGTCGCCGAGTGGCTGGAGCGGGGAGGTCCCCGCCAGGTGGGCCGCGTGATGGCCCTGTACGGCGGCGCCGTCCCGTGGTGGCGGGTCGTCCGCGCCGACGGGGTCCTGCTCCCGGGCCACGAACTGCGTGCTCTCGCCCACTACCGCACGGAGGGCACACCCCTGAAGGAGGCGAGCAGGGCGGCCGAGGGCCACCTGCCCCGCCTCGACATGAGACGGGCCCGGTGGGACGGCGGCGAACGTGCGCAGGGTCACACCTGACAGCTTCCGCCATTCGAGGGGCCTGTGGGGAGCCCATGGCCCGTACGAGGGAATCGAGGGACGTCCGTGGCATGCCGTACGTTCGTGGTTCGGGGGACACACGTGACGGCGGTGTCGAGGGAGGACCGGGAGAAGCAGGGGAAGAAGGCGAAGCCCTCCTTCCGCGCCCGGCCGCGGCGTAGCGTCGGCTCCGCGTGTCCCCCTCACCCCAGCGGCCACCGCCCCACGCCCCGGGCCGTCCGTCCCCGCGACGACGGCGCTGCGCGCCGGCCGTGACAGACCCCAGCACACCCACCAGGACCGGCGAACCACGTGAGCTCCTCTTCCTCCACCAGGCGCCTGCCGCACCCCCGGGTGCGGCAGGGGGACCCTGGCGCCTACCGACTGGTGCGTACCCCGCCGACCAGACCGGATCCCCCTCGTCTGGACGCCGCACAGCGCTCCGTGGTTGACCACCGGACCGGTCCGCTGCTCGTCCTCGCAGGTCCGGGCACCGGCAAGACCACCACGCTGGTCGAGTCCGTGGCCGCCCGGATCGCCCGCGGCCAGGACCCCGAGCGGATCCTGGTGCTCACGTTCAGCCGCAGGGCCGCCGTCGACCTGCGCGACCGCATGGCGCTGCGCACCGGCGCGGCCCACGTCCCGCAGGCGACCACCTTCCACTCGTTCTGCTACGCCCTGGTCCGCGCCCACCAGGCCGGCGAACTGTTCGTCGAGCCTCTGCGGCTGCTGTCCGGACCCGAGCAGGACGTGGCCGTCCGCTCGCTGCTGGCAGGCCAGGTCGACCTGGAGCGGCTGGGCCTGGCGCACGTGCGCTGGCCGGACGAGCTGCGCGCCTGCCTGACCACCCGCGGCTTCGCCGACGAGGTCCGCGCGGTCCTCGCCCGCAGCCGCGAGTTGGGCCTCGGACCCGACGCCCTGGCCGACTTCGCCCGCCGTATCGGCCGCCCCGACTGGCAGGCCGCGGCCGCCTTCCTCGCCGAGTACCTCGACGTCCTCGACCTGCGAGGCGTCCTCGACTACGCCGAACTGGTCCACCGCGCGGTACTCCTCGCCCGCCGCCCCGAGGTCGCCGAACAGCTCGCCGCGCGGTACGACGCGGTCTACGTCGACGAGTACCAGGACACCGATCCCGCCCAGGCACGGCTGCTGCGCGCGCTGGCCGGAGACGGCCGCACCCTGCTCGCCTTCGGCGACCCCGACCAGTCGATCTACGCGTTCCGGGGCGCGGACGTGAACGGCATCCTCCAGTTCCCGCAGACGTTCCCGCGCGCGGACGGCACTGCGGCGCCCGTGCGGGTCCTGCGCACCTCACGGCGTTCGGGCGCCGCCCTGCTGGCCGCGACCCGGCTGCTGACCCGCCGGATGCCGCTCACCCGCCTGCCCGCCGACAAGGTCCGCGCCCACCGCGAGCTCACCCCGGTGCGCGACGGCGGCCGCGTCGAGGCCCACACGTACCCGACTGCGGGCACCGAGGTGGACAACATCGCCGACATCCTGCGCCGGGCGCACCTGGAGGACGGCGTCCCGTGGGGCGAGATGGCCGTCCTGGTGCGCGCCGGCGCCCGCTCCATCCCGGGCCTCCGCCGCGCCCTGACGGCAGCCGGAGTGCCCCTGGACGTCGACGGCGACGACCTGCCGCTGCGCCACGAGCCGGCGGTGGCGCCGCTGCTGACGGCGCTGCGGGCGGTGGCGACCGCGGAGACGGTGCGGCGCTCGGAGAAAACGGAGAGAGCAGGGGGAGCGGCGGAAGGGGTTGCCGAGGAGCAGGTCGCCGACGCCGACGGGCCGGCCGCAAGCACCGGGGAGCAGGCTGCCGTCACAGGGGAGCAAGCTGCCGGCAGCGGGGAGCAGGCCGCTGGCAGTGGAGAAGAGGCCGCCGTCACCGGAGAGCAGGCCGCCCCAGCGCAGGCCCCGGAGCGGCCCGAAGCGGATCCGGAGGCGGACGCCTGCTGGCTGGACACCGAGACCGCGCTCTCCCTCCTTGCCTCGCCGCTGGCCGGCATGGACGCCGCCGACCTGCGCCGCCTGGGCCGCGCCCTGCGCGAGGAGGAACGCGCCGCGGGCAACCCGCTGCCCCCGCCCTCGGACGAGTTGCTCGCGAGGGCGCTTGCGGAACCCGAGCGCCTGGTCGCGCACGACCCCACGTACGCGCGTGGTGCCCAGCGCCTCGGCGCGCTGCTCAGGAAGGCAAGGGAGCGTCTGGCGGGCGGAGGGACCGCCGAGGAGGCGCTGTGGGACCTGTGGGACGGCACACCGTGGCCCTCCCGCCTGGAACGGGCGGCCCGGCGCGGCGGCGCGGCGGGCCGCAACGCGGACCGCGACCTCGACGCCGTGTGCGCGCTGTTCGCGACCGCCGCCCGCGCGGAGGAGCGCACCGGCGGCCTGGGCGCTCTGAACTTCCTGGCCGAGGTCGAGGCCGAGGACATCGCCGCCGACACGCTCACCCGGCGCGCGGTGCGCCCCGACGCCGTGCGGCTGATGACGGCGCACCGCTCCAAGGGCCTGCAGTGGCGCCTGGTCGTCGTCGCGGGCGTCCAGGAAGGCCTGTGGCCGGACCTGCGGCGCCGTGGCTCCCTGCTGGAGGCCGACCGCATCGGCCGCGACGGACTCGCCGCCCCGCTCACCCCCGGCGCGCTGCTCGCGGAGGAGCGGCGGCTGTTCTACGTGGCCGCCACGCGCGCGCGTGAACGCCTCGTGGTGACCGCGGTGAAGGCCCCCGCCGACGACGGCGACCAGCCCTCCCGCTTCCTCACCGAACTCGGTGTCGAACCCAGGGACGTCACCTCCCGCCCGCGCCGCCCGCTGTCGGTGGCGGCACTCGTCGCCGAGCTGCGTGCCACGACGGTCGACCCGCGCGCCTCCGCCACCCTCCGTCAGGCCGCCGCGCACCGGCTGGCCCGGCTGGCCGCGCTCGCCGACGAAGAGGGCCGTCCGCTGGTGCCCGCGGCCCACCCCTACCGCTGGTGGGGCATGGCCGACCCGACCGAGAGCAAGGTGCCGCTGCGCGACCGCGACCAGCCCGTGGCGCTGTCCGGCAGCGCCCTCGACCAGCTCGCCAACACCTGTGCCCTCCAGTGGTTCCTCAGCCGCGAGGTCAAGGCCGACGCCCCCGCGACCGCCGCCCAGGGCTTCGGCAACGTGGTGCACGTCCTCGCCGACGAGGTCGCCTCCGGGCGCAGCCCCGCCGACCTCGCGGTCCTCATGGAACGCCTGGAGACGGTGTGGAACGCGCTCGCCTTCGACGCGCCGTGGAAGTCGGCGCAGGAGAAGGAGCACGCGCGCGTGGCGCTGGAACGCTTCCTGAACTGGCACGTCCTGGAGCGCGCCGGCCGCACCCCGGTGGCCGGCGAGCACGACTTCGACGTGACCCTGGAAGCGGGCGGCTACCAGGTGCGCATCCGCGGCTCCATGGACCGCGTGGAGGCCGATGGCGAGGGACGTGCCTACGTCGTCGACTTCAAGACCGGCAAGCAGGCGCCCACCGGGGCCGAGGTGGCCCGCCATCCGCAGCTGGCCGTCTACCAGCTCGCCGTCCGCGAGGGCGCCGTCGACGGAGTCTTCGACGGGGAACGCCCCGAACCGGGCGGTGCCGAGCTGGTCCAGTTGCGCCAGGGCGCGGCCAAACGGGACGGCGGCGACGGCCTGCCCAAGGTGCAGACCCAGGAGCCGCTGGAGGGCGAGTGGGCCGGCGAGCTGCTGGCCACCGCCGCCGGGAAGGTTCTCGACGAGCGGTTCACGCCGACGGCCGGGCAGCACTGCGCGCACTGCGCCTTCCGGGCGTCGTGCAGCGCGCGGCCGGAGGGGCGCCACATCGTCGAGTGACCCGCGTGACGAACGGCACCACCCGTGCTGACCTGCGTGTCTTTCGACCCCGGCGGCCATCTGGCACGGATTGTCAGTGCCCGCCGCTAGCCTCTGTGAGGTGCCCGCCAGTATCACCGATCCCGAGCAGCTCAAGGAGCTCCTCGGGATTCCGTTCACCCCGGAGCAGACGGCCTGCATCATCGCGCCGCCGGCCCCGCAGGTGATCGTGGCCGGCGCCGGCTCCGGCAAGACGACCGTGATGGCGGCCCGCGTGGTGTGGCTGGTCGGCACCGGGCAGGTGGCCCCCGAGCAGGTCCTCGGGCTGACCTTCACCAACAAGGCTGCCGGCGAGCTCGCCGAACGCGTCCGCAAGGCCCTGATCAGGGCCGGCGTCACCGACCCCGAGGCCATCGACCCCGACAACCCGCCGGGTGAGCCGCTGATCTCCACCTACCACGCCTTCGCCGGCCGTCTCCTGAAGGATCACGGACTGCGCATCGGGCTCGAACCCACCGCCCGCCTGCTCGCCGACGCCACCCGCTACCAGCTCGCCGCGCGCGTGCTGCGCGAGGCACCCGGCCCCTACCCGGCGCTGGCCCGCTCCTTCCCGGACCTGGTGAGCGACCTCCTGGCCCTCGACGCCGAGCTCGCCGAACACCTCGTACGCCCGGAGGACCTGAGCGCCTGGGACACCGGGCTGCTGCGCACCCTGGAAGGCGCCAAGCTCACCAACGCCGACCTGCGCAAGGTCCCGGAGACGGCCGCCGCCCGCCGGGAACTGGCCGAGCTGGTGCTCCGCTACCGGGCCGCCAAACGCGAGCGGGACCTGCTCGACTTCGGCGACCAGATCGCCCTGGCCGCACGGCTGGCCCGCCTGCCGGAGGTCGGTCGCGTCCTGCGCGAGGAGTTCCGGGTGGTCCTGCTCGACGAGTACCAGGACACCTCCGTAGCGCAGCGCATCCTGCTGGCCGGTCTCTTCGGCGACGGCACCGGCCACCCCGTCACCGCCGTCGGCGACCCCTGCCAGGCGATCTACGGCTGGCGCGGCGCCTCCGTCGCCAACCTCGACGACTTCCCCGAGCACTTCGCGCACGCCGACGGCCGCCCCGCCACCCGTCAGGCCCTCAGCGAGAACCGCCGCAGCGGCGGCCGCCTCCTCGACCTCGCCAACGGCCTCGCCGAACCCCTGCGCGCCATGCACGCGGGCGTGGAGGCCCTGCGCCCGGCCCCCGGCGCGGAACGTGACGGCCTGGTGCGCTGCGCCCTGCTGCCCACCCACGCCGAGGAGATCGACTGGGTCGCCGACTCGATCGCCCACCTCGTGGGGACCGGGACGGCACCCGGCGAGATCGCCGTCCTGTGCCGTACGGCGGGCGACTTCGCCGAGATCCAGGGTGCCCTGGTCGCCCGTGACGTCCCGGTCGAGGTGGTCGGCCTGTCCGGGCTGCTGCACCTGCCCGAGGTCGCCGACCTCGTCGCCGTCTGCGAGGTCCTTCAGGACCCCGGCGCCAACGCCGCGCTGGTACGGCTGCTCACCGGCCCGCGCTGGCGCATCGGCCCGCGCGACCTCGCGCTCCTGGGCCGCCGGGCGAGGCTGCTCGTCGCCCACGCGCGCGTGGACGCCGCCGACGACCCCGACAGCCGACTCGCCGAGGCCGTCGAGGGCGTCGACCCGGCCGAGGTGATCTCGCTCGCGGACGCCCTCGACACCTTCCTCGAAACGCCCCTGGACGGTGCCCGGGACGACGACCGGCTGCCGTTCTCCCCGGACGCGCGCGTGCGGTTCGCCCGGCTCGCCGCCGAACTGCGCGACCTCAGGCGTTCGCTGTCCGACCCGCTGTTGGACGTCCTGCACCGCGTCCTGGCCGTCACCGGTCTGGAGGTGGAACTGTCGGCCTCCCCGCACGCCCTGGCCGCCCGCCGCCGCGAGACCCTGGCGAACTTCCTGGACATCGCCGCCTCCTTCGCCGCGAACGAGAGCGAGGCGAGCCTGCTGGCCTTCCTCGGTTTCCTGCGCACCGCCGCCCAGTACGAGAAGGGCCTCGACAACGCGCTGCCCGGCGGCGAGAACACCGTCAAGGTGCTCACCGCGCACAGGTCCAAGGGCCTGGAGTGGGACGTCGTCGCCGTCCCCGGCCTGGTCACCGGTACCTTCCCCAGCGGGCAGGGCCGGGAGAAGTGGACCAGCCAGGGCAAGGTGCTGCCGCACGCCCTGCGTGGCGACGCCGACACCCTCCCCGACATCGACGGCTGGGACGCGCGTGGCATGAAGGCCTTCCACGAGGCCATGAAGGACCACCAGCACACCGAGGAGCTCCGCCTCGGCTACGTCACCTTCACCCGTCCCCGCTCCCTGCTCCTCGGCTCCGGCCACTGGTGGGGCCCGAGCCAGAAGCGGCGCCGCGGCCCGTCCGCGTTCCTTCAGGCCCTGTACGACCACTGCGCCGCCGGCCACGGCGAGATCGAGGCCTGGGCGGACGAGCCCGGTGAGGACGAGGAGAACCCGGCCCTGCACCGGGCCACCGCCGACCAGGTGTGGCCCCTGCCGCTGGACGAGGCCGCCCTGGCCCGCCGCCGTGAGGCCGCCGCGATCGTCCTCGCCCACCTGGAGGACCTCGCCACCGGCGCGAACGGCCGCCCGGAGGCCACGCACGACCCCGCGTCCCACGACGACCCCGACTGGCCCGCGGCACCGCAGGACGACGCACCTCCAGACGACGAGGCACTTCCGAGCGACGACGGACCTCTGCACGACGACGCGCCTCCGTACGACGGCGAGCCGCCCTTCGGCGAGGAGGACCCCTTCGAAGACGACAACCCATTCGAGGGAGACACCGACGACTGGGACTCCTGGAGCGGCGACCGCCCGACCGTCCCGCACCAGGCGCCCCCGCCCGACCACCATCCGGCGCCCCCAGCCGCACGCGAGCGCTCGGAGCGCCTCAACCCGGACCGCGCCCCGGACCATGCACCCGGATCCAGCCCCCTCACCCCGGAGGAGGCCCGCATGATCGCTTCCTGGGACCGCGATCTCGAAGCGCTGACGGGAGAACTCCGGCGCGCCCGGCAGACCGTCACCGACGTACCCCTGCCGACGACCCTGACCGCGTCGCAGTTGCTGCACCTGGCCGCCGACCCCGACGGGTTCGCGCGGGAACTCGCGCGCCCCATGCCGCGCCCCCCGCAACCGGCCGCACGCCGTGGCACCCGCTTCCACGCCTGGGTGGAATCCCGCTTCGAAGAGCTGACGCTGCCCATGCTGGACCCCGGGGAACTGCCTGGTGGCGACGCCGAGATCGCCGACGAACGCGACCTCGAGGCCCTCAAGGAGGCCTTCGAGCGCACCCCGTACGCCCACCGCACGCCCCACCGCGTCGAAGCGCCCTTCCAGCTCGCCCTCGCCGGCCGTGTCGTCCGGGGCCGGATCGACGCCGTCTACAAGGAGGGCGACGGCGAGCGGGCGACGTACGAGATCGTGGACTGGAAGACGCTCCGCTCCCGCACGGCGGACCCGCTCCAGCTCGCCGTGTACCGGCTGGGCTGGGCCGAGCAGCGGGGCATCCCCCTGGACCGTGTCACGGCCGCGTTCGTCTACGTACGCACCGGCGAGGTGGTACGGCACGACGACCTCCCGGGCCGTGCCGAGCTGGAACGGCTGCTGACGGAGGAGCCGCAGCCCGAGCAGCGGTGGTGTGACGAACCGCCCGAACGGGAAGCCATGGCGGGCCGATAGGCTCGGAGCCATGAGCCAGACCCCGGACAGCGCCGTCCGTACGTACATCGAGCAGCACCGCACCGCCTTCCTCGACGACCTCGCCGAATGGCTGCGCATCCCGTCCGTGTCGGCCCAGCCCGACCACGCGCCCGATGTACGGCGCAGTGCCGACTGGCTCGCCGGCAAACTCCAGCAGACCGGTTTCACCACCACCGAGGTCTGGCAGACCCCGGGCGCCCCCGCCGTCTTCGCCGAGTGGCGCTCCGACGACCCCGAGGCCCCCACGGTCCTCGTCTACGGCCACCACGACGTCCAGCCCGCCGCCCGCGAGGACGGCTGGGACAGCGAGCCCTTCGAGCCCGTCGTCCGCGAAGGACGCCTCTACGCGCGCGGGGCGGCCGACGACAAGGGCCAGGTGTTCTTCCACACACTCGGCGTCCGCGCCCACCTCGCCGCCACCGGCCGCACGGCCCCGGCGGTGAACCTGAAGCTGCTGATCGAGGGCGAGGAGGAGTCCGGCTCCCCGCACTTCCGGGCGCTCGTCGAGGAGCACGCGGAGCGCCTGGCCGCCGACGCGGTGATCGTCTCCGACACCGGCATGTGGTCCGCGGACACCCCCACGGTGTGCACCGGAATGCGCGGTCTCGCCGAGTGCGAGATCCGGCTGTACGGACCCGACCAGGACATCCACTCCGGCTCCTTCGGCGGCGCCGTGCCCAACCCGGCGACCGCCGCGGCCCACCTCGTCGCCGCCCTGCACGACGAGCACGCGCGCGTGGCCGTCCCCGGCTTCTACGACGGCATCGTGGAACTCACCGACCGGGAGCGCCGGCTCTTCGCCGAGCTGCCGTTCGCCGAGGAGCAGTGGCTGCGCACCGCCAAGTCGTACGCCGCCCACGGCGAGGCCGGGTACACCACCCTGGAGCGCATCTGGGCCCGCCCCACCGCCGAGGTCAACGGCATCGGCGGTGGCTACCAGGGCCCCGGCAGCAAGACGATCATCCCCTCCACGGCGATGGTCAAGCTGTCGTTCCGCATGGTCGCCGGCCAGGACCCCGACCAAATCGAGAAGGCCGTCCGCGCCTGGGCCGCCGAGCAGGTGCCCGCGGGGATACGGCACGAGATCGTGTTCGGCGCGGCCACGCGCCCGTGCCTGACGCCGCTGGACCACCCAGCCCTGCAGTCCGTGGTCCGCGCCATGGGCCGTGCCTTCGAGACCCCCGTCCGCTTCATCCGCGAGGGCGGCTCGGGCCCGGCCGCCGACCTCCGGGAGGTGCTCGGCGCGCCCGTCCTCTTCCTGGGCATCTCCGTCCCCTCCGACGGCTGGCACGCGCCGAACGAGAAGGTCGAGCTCGACCTCCTGCTCAAGGGCGTCGAGACCAGCGCGTACCTGTGGGGCGACCTCGCGGAGCACTGGCACGATGCGCCCTGACGGGCGCCCACCGGCCCGGGCGGTGTCGTGCCGGGCGCACACTGGTAAGGCCGTCCCGTGCCCCCAGGCCCCGCCGGACGCGGACGCCTCCTGTCGCACGTCCCGCTGAACCGCCGCCGAAACAACCGTTGCACCGGGGGAGTTGGAAGCACCCGTGACCACCTGGACCGACCACACCGCCGATCGACCCATCTCGCTCACCGCGCCCAGCGGCATCGACCGGGCCGCCCACCACCGGCTCGACGAGGCCTGGCTCGCCGCGGCGTGGAGCCACCCCTCGACGCGCTGCTTCGTGGTATCCGGCGGTCAGGCCCTGATCGACGAGACACCCGACGGCCGGACCGAACTGGTCACGACGCCCTCCTTCGAGGCGCCCCTCACCGAGGCGCACCGCTACTTCCTCGGCACGGACGCGGAGGGCGTCAGCTACTTCGCCCTGCAGAAGGACTCCCTGCCCGGCCGCATGGACCAGTCCGCCCGTCCGGCCGGCCTGCGCGAGGCCGGCCTGCTGCTGTCACCCCGGGACGCCGGCCTGCTGGCGCACGCGGTGGCCCTGGAGAACTGGCAGCGGCTGCACCGCTTCTGCTCCCGCTGCGGTGAGCGGACCGTGATCGCCGCGGCCGGACACATCCGCCGCTGCCCGGCCTGCGGCGCCGAGCACTACCCGCGCACCGACCCCGCCGTGATCATGGCGGTCACCGACGACGAGGACCGCATCCTGCTCGGCCGCCAGGTGCACTGGCCCGAGGGCCGCTTCTCCACGCTCGCCGGCTTCGTCGAGCCCGGGGAGTCCATCGAGCAGTCGGTGCGCCGCGAGGTCCACGAGGAGGTGGGCGTCACCGTCGGCGAGGTCGAGTACGTCGCCAGCCAGCCCTGGCCGTTCCCCTCCAGCCTCATGCTGGGCTTCATGGCACACGCCACCTCGACCGAGATCGCCGTCGACGGCGACGAGATCCACGAGGCCCGCTGGTTCTCCCGCGAGGAACTGCGCGCGGCCTTCGAGTCCGGCGAGGTCCTGCCGCCCTACGGCATCTCCATCGCGGCCCGGCTCATCGAGCTCTGGTACGGCAAGCCGCTGCCGACGAGGAGCGCCGTCTGAGGCCCTCGGACGACGAGAAGGCGGCCTCCCGGGGATGCCGGGGAGGCCGCCTTCGGCGTCTGCCGTGCGGTGCGCCGCGATCAGGCGCCGACCTTCTCCTTGACCTGTGCCAGCGACGGGTTCGTGAGAGTCGAACCGTCCGGGAAGAGCACGGTGGGAACCGTCTGGTTTCCGCCATTGGCCTTCTCGACGAAGTCCGCGGACTCCGGGTCCTGCTCGATGTTGATCTCGGTGTACGCGATGCCCTCGCGGTCCATCTGGCTCTTCAGCCGGCGGCAGTAGCCGCACCACGTGGTGCTGTACATCGTCACAGTGCCCGGCATGTCTCTCGCGCTCCTTCGGCGGCTCGGGGACGTATTCGTCGCAGGGAAGGAACGTACGCCATCGCTCCGGCATTCCCACCGGGGGTATCCGGCAGGGCGTGACGCGCGGCACGAGGAGCCGCGGCACGAGGACGCGCGGCATTAGTACGACCGCGGGGGCTGCCTGTGGACAACCGGCTCATACGTCCCACGGCGACCTGGCAGCATGGCTGTGTGACAGCAGCAACGCACTCCCCGCCCTTCCCCCGGGTCCCGGACTCCGCCGACGCGGTGCTCGAAGGGCTGGACCCCGAGCAGCGCGAGGTGGCCACCTCTCTTCAGGGCCCGGTGTGCGTCCTGGCGGGCGCCGGCACGGGCAAGACCCGGGCGATCACCCACCGCATCGCCTACGGAGTGCGCGCGGGTGTCCTCCAGCCCTCCAGCGTGCTGGCCGTCACCTTCACCAACCGTGCCGCGGGGGAGATGCGGGGCCGGCTGCGCCAGCTCGGCGCGCACGGCGTGCAGGCCCGCACCTTCCACTCCGCCGCCCTGCGGCAGTTGCAGTACTTCTGGCCGAAAGCGATCGGTGGCGCCATGCCCCGGCTCGTCGACCGCAAGATCCAGCTCGTCGCGGACGCGGCCGCCGCCTGTCGCATCCGCCTGGACCGGGGCGAGCTGCGGGACGTCACCGCCGAGATCGAGTGGTCCAAGGTCACCCAGACCGTCCCGGCCGACTACGCCCTCGCGGCCGCGAAGGACGGCCGCACCGCCCCCCGCGACCCTGCCGAGATCGCCCAGCTGTACTCGGTGTACGAGGACCTCAAGCGGGACCGCTCGGTGATCGACTTCGAGGACGTCCTGCTGCTGACCGTCGCCGTCCTCCAGGACCGGGCCGACGTCGCCGAACAGGTCCGCGCCCAGTACCAGCACTTCGTGGTGGACGAGTACCAGGACGTCTCCCCGCTCCAGCAGCGCCTGCTGGAGCTGTGGCTGGGAGACCGTGACAGCCTGTGCGTCGTCGGCGACGCCAGCCAGACGATCTACTCCTTCACCGGAGCGACCCCCGACCACCTGCTCGACTTCCGCACCCGCCACCCCGGCGCCACCGTCGTCAAGCTGGTCCGCGACTACCGCTCCACCCCGCAGGTCGTCCACCTCGCCAACGGACTGCTCGCCCAGGCCCGGGGCCGGGCCGCCGACCACCGGCTGGAACTGGTCTCCCAGCGCGCCCCCGGCCCCGAGCCCGCCTACACCGAGTACACCGACGAGCCCGCCGAGGCCGAGGGGGCCGCCCACCGCATCCACGACCTCATCGCCTCCGGCGTCCCGGCGAGCGAGATCGCCGTCCTGTTCCGGACGAACGCCCAGTCCGAGACCTACGAGCAGGCCCTCGCCGACGTCGGCGTGCCCTATCAGCTGCGCGGCGCCGAGCGCTTCTTCGACCGGCCCGAGGTGCGCAAGGCCGGCGTCGCCCTGCGGGCCGCCGCGCGCTTCGGCGGCAACGACTCCCTCCTCGACGACGCCGCCGACCTGCCCTCACAGGTGCGTGCCGTGCTGTCGGGGGAGGGCTGGACCCCACAGCCGCCGGCCGGCTCCGGCGCGGTCAGGGAACGCTGGGAGTCGCTGGCCGCCCTGGTGAACCTCGCCCAGGACTTCGCCGCCGCCCGGCAGGGCGCGACGCTCGGCGACCTCGTGACGGAACTCGACGAGAGGGCGAACGCCCAGCACGCCCCGACGGTCCAGGGCGTCACCCTTGCCTCCCTGCACTCGGCCAAGGGCCTGGAGTGGGACGTCGTCTTCCTGGTCGGCGTCGCCGAGGGCATGATCCCCATCACCTACGCCAGAACCGACGAACAGATCGAGGAGGAGCGCCGCCTCCTCTACGTGGGTGTCACCCGCGCCCGCGAGCGGCTGCACGTCTCCTGGTCGCTGTCCCGCTCGCCCGGCGGCCGTCCCAGCCGCCGCCCCAGCCGCTTCCTCGACGGGCTGCGCCCCGGCTCGGCCGGCGCCGCGGGCCGCACCGCGCCCGGCGGCTCAGGGGGCATCGAGCGCGGCTTCACCGCGGTCGCGGGGACGCGGGAAACGCCCGCCCCGCGGCGCACGCAGCGCACCCCGGCCCGGTGCCGGGTCTGCGGCCGCACGCTCACCGAGGCCGGCGAGATGAAGCTGATGCGCTGCGAGGGCTGCCCCTCCGACATGGACGAGGGCCTGTACGAGCGGCTGCGCGAGTGGCGGGCGGGCCAGGCGGGGCGCAGCGGGCAGCCCGCCTTCTGCGTCTTCACCGACAAGACCTTGATGGCGATCGCCGAGGGCGTCCCGGACGACGAGCGCGAACTGGCGCGCATCCCCGGAGTGGGGATGCGCAAGCTGCGCCGGTACGGATCGGATGTTCTCGCCATCTGCGCAGGCCGGGAGCCCGCGGGAGAAGCGGTCGAGGACTGATCGAGGACTGAGGGGAACTCGTCGGAAAAATAGTTTGCGTACCCGCCGTCCGTCCCCATAGGTTCTTGGTCACGGGAACGGTGGCCTTCCTGAGGCCCTGATTCCGTGTTCTACTTGCATATCCGTACGGACTGGCTCACCCCAGTCCCTCAGACGCCGAGAGGAGGCGAGCCCAGTGATCACTCTTAAGACCAGCTCCATCAGCACCGCCAAAATGACCGATCGCTCGGTCGTCTCCCTGTGCATGCTCGGCGCCTTCAACCAGGGCACCGGTCTGTCCGGCATCGCTGCCGTGCGTCCGGAGTCCTTTGTGTCCCTCGCGGGTCTTCCCGTCCGTGAGCGTGACGAGCGACCGACCGAGGCACTGGAAGCAGTAGCGGCACAGGCACAGGCCTATGCCGTTCAGGCGGCCGGTGCCGGTAACCGGGAGCAGACGAAGCAGCACCACCTGACGTGGGCCTTCCGTGGGCCAGAACCCTGGAGTGATCCAGCCTGATCGCCGATCAGGCCGGCGCCTTCAGGGCCGCGGAACCCCATCCGGGATCCGCGGCCCTTCTGTTTTCCCCGAACGGGGACAGCGAAGCGAAGGGGCCTCGGGACAAGACAAGAACCCGGTAGCCAGCCGACACCCGGCCGACCGGCCGACCCGAACAGACGAGGAAGACGAACCGTGCAACTCGAAGCGCACGTCCCGTCCGTACCGCCTTCCGACACGATCCCCAAGCCTGGTCTCACGGAGGACCCCGCCTTGACCCCGCTCACCGCGCTCACCGCGCTCGACGACGCCATCGAGAACCTCGGCGTGCCCGTCCCGTGCCGCTCCTACGACCCGGAGGTCTTCTTCGCCGAGTCGCCGGCGGACGTGGAGTACGCCAAGTCCCTCTGCCGCACCTGCCCGCTGATCGAGGCCTGCCTCGCCGGCGCCAAGGAGCGGCGTGAGCCCTGGGGCGTCTGGGGCGGCGAGCTGTTCGTCCAAGGTGTCGTCGTCGCCCGGAAGCGGCCGCGTGGCCGCCCGCGTAAGAACCCGGTCACGGCATGAACACCGCAGGAACGATCGACCGCCCCCTCACGCACGACCCCCAGAAGCAGGCCCCGATGAAGCCGTCCGCCAGCGAGCCCGCAGGCTCCGCGACCGAAGACGTCACCACCACCGGCGCGAACGACTCGCGTCAGAACAGGAACCGAGAGATGCAACTCATCCCAGAAGCGCTGGCTCGTGCGCATATGCACGAGCGGCTGCACGAGGCGGAGAGGGAGCGCCAAGCCGTACGCCTGGCGGCCGCCCGCCGGATGCAGCGCCGCGCCGAGCGCGCCTCGCTGCGCGCCCGCCGCGCGCTCGCCATGGCAGTGATGCACTGACCCACAACGCTGTTCCCCACCGCCTGGCGGTGGCCTCCCGGCCCGGGAGGCCGGAACTCTCCCCGCGGGGGCCGGTCCGTTCGGACGGACCGGCCCCCGCGGTGCGTTGTTCCCGCCGATCAGCGGCCCGGCGGTATGGTCGCGGAGTGACGAGTCTTCCCGGAGGCACGAACCACGCGAGCGCGGCCCACGCGGGCACGGCGCACCGTGGTATGACCCGCGACGGCACGGACCGCGACGGCGAGAGCGCGGAGCGTCCCGCCCTGGTGTGCGCGCGCTGCGGCACCCTGGCCGAGGGCCGGCCGCCCACCTGGACCTGCTCCGTGGAGAACGGCGCCCGGCGCTACTTCTGCGACGCCTGCTCCCGCGAGAACCTCCGCTCGATCGAGGGGCGCCTGGACTCCGCCTGGTGGTAGTCCCCCCGCGTGCTCACGCCTCGGCGGCCGACTGCTCGTCGTCCGGCTCCTCGCCTTCCGGACGGGCGGCGAAACCCGGCAGCCACTCCTCCAGCTCCTCCCGCAGCCGCACCGTGGCCCCCAGCTGGCACAGCACACCGATGGTGCTGAGCGTGACCCGGTGGATGAGCAGGTACGACGGGGGCAGATTGAGCTGCTTGCCCAGTTGGTAGGCGGGAGAGCGGGGATCGGCGATCCGGGCCGCCTGACTGCGCATCCAGCCGCGGGTGAAGGTGAACTCCTCCACCTGGGCCGGTTCGATGATCGGCAGGAGGTAGTCGAGGACGGCGTCCGGGTCCAGCTCGATGGACTCCTTCACGAAGCCCTCCGTGGAGAGCATCTCGTAGACCGCTTCCGCCTCTCCGTCGAGCGCCATGCGCAGCGCTGAGCCGATGGGCGTCGGCAGGCCGCCGGGAAGGCGGTCGACGGTACCGAAGTCCAGGACGCCCAGGCGCCAGTCGTCCTCGCCCTCCGGTCCGCCGGGCAGAAGACGGAAGTTGCCGGGGTGCGGGTCGGCGTGCAGCAGGCCGGTGCGGGCCGGGCCGGAGAACAGGAAGCGGGCCAGCAGCTGGCCGGCGCGGTCGCGTTGGGCCTGGGTGCCGTCCGCGATCACCTCGGACAGCGGAACACCGTCCATCCACTCGGTGACCAGGACCTGGTCGCGCTGGTGGACGACCGCCGGGACGACGACGTCCGGGTCGTCGGCGAACTCCTCGGCATGAGCCTGCTGGGCCTGCGCCTCCAGTCCGTAGTCCAGCTCCTCGGAGACGCGGTCCTTGAGCTCGGCGATCAGCGGCTTGATGTCCACGCCGGGAACCAGCGGCCCCAGCAGACGGGCGAAACGGCTCAACTGGGTCAGGTCGGATACGAGGGCCTCACCGGCGCCGGGGTACTGCACCTTGACCGCGACCTCGCGGCCGTCGTGCCATACCGCCCGGTGCACCTGCCCGATCGAGGCCGCCGCGGACGGCTTGTCCTCGAACTCCTCGAACAGCTCGCGCCAGTGCGCCCCGAGCCGCTCCTTCAGTACGGAGTGCATCGTGCGCGTCGGCATCGGCGGCGCCGCCTCCTGGAGCTTGGTCAGCGCCACCCGGTAGGGGCCGGCGACCTCTTCGGGGAGCGCCGACTCGAAGACGGACAGCGCCTGCCCGAACTTCATCGCCCCGCCCTTGAGCTCGCCGAGCACCTTGAACAACTGCTCGGCCGTGCGTTGCTGCAGCTCACGGCCGACGAGATCGGCGGACTCGCCGACGATCCGTTTGCCGAGTCCCCAGGTCGCTCTCCCGGCGAAACCGAGCGGGAGCGCGGCGAGCTTGGCGGTCCGGGTGACCGCCTTCCGGGGAAGATCAGACATGCGCCCTCCAAGTCCCAGCAAGCCGCGCCGCGTCTGCCCGACGGCAGGGCGTCGATGACGGCCGTTGCCCAGCCATTGTCGCGCGTGCCTCCCCGTTCTTTGAGGCGCGCTCCCTCTCGGCTCTCCCGGCCGCGCCGCACGAACAGGACGGATGCGGCCACACCGGTCGCGCGCGCCAGTTCAGGCCGGGCAGCGACACCTCCCAGCGGGCGCCCGCGCTGGAGGGCGACTCCCCGTCCAGGAAGGCGAGCGCGTGCGCGGCCGACAGGGCGGCCACGGTCGCGGCGAGAGCCAGATCACACGGACGTACGTGACGTGGCCTGCCCGAGCGCCACTGCGCCACCAGACGCGGCCACGTCCCGTCCCGGTCCGTGCGGTCCCGGTGCAGGCAGCCGGCGCAGCCGGTCTCGCCGGGCAGGACGAGCGGGCCCACGACGCCCGTGCCCTCCACCACCCCGGCGTACAGATGAGGGGTTCCGGACTCGATCAGGGCGGCGGCCGCGGACGGATCGGGCGCGTGCACGGCGATGTCGTCCCGCGGGGCGAGGACCACCAGGGCGAATCCCCGCTCCTCCCGCTCGGGCTGCGTCCGGGGGGTGCGGCGGGCCGGACGGTCCGGGGCCGCCGCCCGCACGGCCCGCCGCGCCGCGGTGTCCCGGCGTTCGCCGACGGCCTCGGCGGACATCCCGCCCGGGGCGACGTCCCACGGCTCCACACAGCCGCCGTCGCGCACGTCGACCTCGCCGACCCCCGCCCCGGACAGCAGCGCGGCCAGGACGGCGCCCACCCGGCCCGCGCCTTTGACCTGCACACGCGCCTCACGTCTGGCGGCGAGGCGTTCCACCGCCTCGCCGGGTTCGCGCGTGATCAGGGAGAGGGAGGCGAGATCGGGCCCCAGCCGGTCCATGGCCTCCTTCCGCTCCCGCAGCGCGCCGGCCGCCGCGCCGCCGCCCCGGGCGTCGTCCAGGAGCCCGGCCTGGGCCAGCCGCTCCACCAGACGGTCGACATGGCCGTCGGGCAGATCCATGCGGCGCGCCTCCTCCCGCAGCAGGGGCAGTCCGCGCGTGCCGTTGAGCAGGTCCAGGAAACTGCCCGTCGCGGTGTCCAACAGGCCCAGTGTCATCGCGTGCGCGGGAGTCATCCCGAACTGCACGGTGCCGAGATCACGCCAGCCGCGCCTGAGCGCGGGTTTCACCATCGGATGCATGCGAGCCCCCGTAGCCCGAAGAAGGAGAAGCATCGAAAACGAAGGAAACGAACAGAGCGAAGGGAACGAAGGAAGTGAAGAAAGGCATCGGGACGTCCTCGTGCGCCGGTGGAGCCGGTCCGAGCCGCCACCGACGACTGCCACGACTGCCAGCATGCCCGGCCCGGACAGCGGGTGCCGGAAGTTGTCCACAGGCGGTGGGTACTCATCGTACGAATCGGACCCTCGGTGGGGGATCCGCACGGAACCGTTCCGGGCCCGGGACTTCTCGTCCCCGCACCCGGTAACGTCGGGGCGTGTCCGCCGACCCACTGAACCGTGCCGGAACGCCACAGCGCGGCAAGACCAGCCGGCCGCCGGAGGGCGAGGCGGCGAGCGAGATCGAGGTCCGCAGGAGCGCCCGGCGCCGCCGGACGGTCTCCGCGTACCGCGAGGGCGGTCGCACCGTCGTGCTCATCCCCGCCCGGATGTCCGAGGCGGAGGAGCGGCGCTGGGTGAGTGTCATGCTCGACAAGCTGGCCGCCCAGGAGAGCCGGCGGGCGCTCGGCGACACGGAGCTGGCCGAACGCGCCGAGCGGCTGTCCGCCCAGTACTTCGACGGCCGTGCCCGGCCCGCCTCGGTCCGCTGGGTCACCAACCAGAACACGCGCTGGGGCTCGTGCACCCCGGTGGAGGGAAGCATCCGCCTGTCCCACCGTCTTCAGGGGATGCCCGAGTACGTCGTCGACTACGTGCTGCTGCACGAGCTGGCCCATCTGCTCGTCCCCGGACACGGCCCCGACTTCTGGCGGCTGCTGGAGGCGTACCCGCGCACCGAGCGGGCCCGGGGCTACCTGGAGGGGGTGGCCGCGGCCGCGCGGCTGCCGCATCCTCCGCAGGGAACGCGCGGCGAGTGACCGGGCCGCCGGGGGCGTCCGGTACGCCGGACTGTGTTTGTGTACCGGGTCTGTACCGACTTCGTCCGGTGTCGGAGTTTGCCGTTAGCCTGGCGCGACGCACTCGCACTCGGGACGGGGGACGGTCGTTACGCATGCCCAGGGAATTCCAGCGCGGCCACAAGGCCAGGATCAGTGACCTGACCGCGGGGACGGATCTGTACGTAGGCGTGCAGATCTCGGCACCCGGACTGACCGTCGACATCAGCTGCTTCGGGCTGGACGCCGACGAACGCCTCTCGGACGACCGTTACTTCGTCTTCTTCAACCAGCCGAAGTCCCCCGAGGAGGCCATCCAGCTGCTGGGCGCTCAGGCAGGCGACACGGAGTCCTTCCGGGTCACGCTGGAGAAGATCCCGCCGCACATCCGGAAGCTGTCGTTCACGGCCGCCGTCGACGGTGCCGGGCAGATGTCGCAGATCGAGTCCGGGTACCTGCGCATCGTGGCGGGCGGCGAGGAGGTGGCCCGGTACGCGTTCGACGGCTCGGAGTTCTCCACCGAACGGGCCGTGATGCTGGGCGACTTCTACGTCAAGGACGTGTGGCGGTTCGCGGCCGTCGGCCAGGGCTTCGACGGAGGCCTCGAGGCGCTGCTGAAGAACTTCGGCGGCGAAGTCCTGGAAGAGGAGGAGGGCCCCGCCGCGGGCCAGGACCCGCAGCCCGGTGCCGCTTCGGGCTTCGCCTCGCCCGCCCAGGCCACCGCGCCCCCGGAGTTCGCCGTCCCCTCCGGGCCGGCCGCACCGGCCCCTGCCGCTCCCGCGCCCCCTCCGGCCAGCCCTGCTCCACCCCCGGCCGCCCCCGCGCCGCCACCCGCCGCGCACGGCTTCACGCCGCCCCCGGGAGCCACCCCGCCGCCCCCGCCCCCGGCGCCGGGTCCCGCGCCCTCGGTGCACGCGGCGCCGACGATCATCGCCCCCCTGACCCCGCCCGGCGGCCCGGTCCCGCCGCCCGCCCCGGCACCCGCGCCCTACGGGCAGCCGCCGTACGGCCAGGCACACGGCCAGACCCCGCCCCCGCCGCCCGCCCAGTACCAGGCACCGCAGGCCCCGCCCCCGCCTCCCGGCTACGGTCACCAGCCGCCTTTCGGCCAGGTCCCCGGCCAACCCGCGCCGTACGGAGCGCCGCAGGCCGCTCCCCAGGCCGCCGGGGTGTCCACCGCGCTGAACCTGTACAAGGAGGCGCCCACCGGCCGGCGCTGGACCCTGCAGAACAGCAAGCTGGTCCGCGCCGACCTCGGCACGGAGGGCGGCCGGCCCGTGCTGGCCCGGCAGGGCAGCATGGTGCTCTACCAGGGCAAGGTCGACTTCACCTACAAGGGCGCCGGCTTCGCGGGCCGGATCACGGGCAACGTCACGGGCCAGGAGATGCAGCTGATGCGCTGCACCGGCCAGGGCCAGGTGTTCTTCGCCGAGAACTCCACCCATCTGCACCCGGTCGAGCTTCAGGGCGACGCGATCTGCGTCTCCGCCGAGAACGTGCTCGCCTTCGACGAGAGCCTGGAGTACGAGGTCCGCCGCGTCGAGGGACACGGCATCCCCGGCGGCGCCCTGTTCACCATGCAGTTCCAGGGCACCGGCACGATCGTCGTCAAGACGCACGGCACACCGGTCGTCCTGCCCGTGACGCCGACGACGTTCGTCGACTCCAACGCCGTGGTCGCCTGGTCGGCCGCCGCCCAGGTGATCGTCTCCAGCCAGGTGCGGATGCGCCGCAACGCCTACCCGGGCGACACCGGAGAGGGCGTCAACCTCCAGTTCCGCGCAGCCCCCGGCAATTTCGTCGTCGTCCAGCCCTATGAGGTCTGAGGGAGCCCGTCATGAACCAGCCGCTCGCGGGTTACGCCCCCGCACCCGTCACCGCCCGCATGGAGAACCACGGCAGCCACATGCTGAAGGTCGCCATGCAGACCGGGAACGACCTCTTCGCGCGCGTGGGCTCGATGGTCGCCTACGAGGGCTTCATCCAGTACGAGCCCAGCCCCTCGGCCGTGCGCCAGATCGCGCGTGACTGGGTCACCGGCGAGGGCGCCCCTCTGATGAAGTGCACCGGCGACGGACTGCTCTACCTCGCCGACTACGGAGCCAACGTCGTCGTCATCAACCTCGGCGGTGACGCGATCTCCGTCAACGCCACCAACCTGCTGGCCTTCGACGCCGGCCTGACCTGGGGCGTCGAGCGGGTCAAGGGGCTGGCGAAGTTCGCCGGGCAGGGCCTGTGGAACACCAGGATCTCCGGACAGGGCTGGGTGGCGCTGACCTCCCGGGGCGAGCCGATCGTCGTCGACTGCGGCGAGGGCGAGAACGAGACCTACGTCGACCCGGACGCCCTCGTCGCCTGGTCGCCGAACCTGAAGGTGAAGGGCAAGCGCAGCTTCAGGGCGCAGTCCCTGATCGGCCGGGGCAGCGGAGAGGCCTACCAGATGGCCTTCTCCGGTCAGGGCATCGTCGTCGTACAGCCCAGCGAGGACAGCACCGACCGCCTGCGGACGCGCGGCTGAGGGGGAGACAGGAGACCATGCAGAGCCCGCTTTTCGCCTTCAACGAAGCCCAGACGCAGGAGCGCTGGAGCGTGCAGAACAAGCAGATGCTCCGCGTCACCCTGGAGGGCCACGACGACATCCTCGCCCGCAAGGGCACGATGGTCGCCTACCAGGGCATGATCGAGTTCGACGCCGAGTACCAGACCCGCAGCCAGGCACGCACGCGCGCGTACACCGGCGAGGGCCTTGACCTGATGCGCTGCCACGGACAGGGCACGGTCTACCTCGCCAACCTCGCCCAGTACGTGCACATCATGGACGTCGAACAGGACGGCCTGACCGTCGACAGCAGCTATGTGCTGGCGATGGACTCCTCGCTGTACCACGAGGCCGTCGCCGTCGACAGCATGTACGGCATCTCCGGCTCGGGGAAGTACCAGCTGAACATCACCGGCCACGGCAGGGTCGCCCTGATGACCTCCGGCGCGCCGCTGCTGATGCAGGTGACGCCGGACAAGTACGTCAACTGCGACGCCGACGCGATCGTCGCCTGGTCCACCGGACTGCGCGTACAGATGCAGGCCCAGACGCACTCCACTGGTGTGTGGCGTCGCCGCGGCAACACCGGCGAGGGCTGGGAGCTCAGCTTCATGGGCAGCGGCTACGCGCTCGTCCAGCCCAGCGAGCTGCTGCCGCCGCAGAACGCGGTGATCGGGCAGGGCCTCGCCGCGCAGTTCGGCATGGGGCAGCAGGGGGCGCGGGGACAGAACCAGGGGAACGTCTGGGGCTGAGCCGAGGCCACGGGCAGGGGCGACCACCACGGTGGTCGCCCCTCGCACGGTCAGAGCACGGTCAGACCCGGGCGCGCGTCGCCTCCAGCAGGCGGACGACCGACTTGTCCGCCACGTCCGGCACGTCGTCGTAGGCGAACCAGCGCAGGTCCAGGGACTCGTCGCTGATGGCCGCGACCGCCCCGCTCGGCGCGAGCGCGGCGTACTGGACGTCGAGATGCCAGGCGCACGGCGTGTGGTGGCGGTCGAGGCGGACGGGACCGCCGGGCAGCAGGACCAGCCCCTCGATGCCCGACTCCTCGGTCGCCTCGCGCAGGGCGGCGTCCGCCAGCGTGGCGTCCTCCGGCTCGCAGTGGCCGCCCATCTGGAGCCACATGCGTAGCTTCCTGTGGAGGGTCAGCAGCACCCGGCCGCGCTCCGGGTCGATCACCAGGGCGCTCGCCGTGATGTGCCCGTCCGCGCAGGCCTTCCACAGGCCGTTCGGACGCGTCCGCAGGTGCTCCAGGTAGAGCGGGCGCAGATCCTCCTGGTCCCCGTACTCGCGCAGGACGAGGACCGCGTCGTCGTGGAGGCTCACTCGGCGTTGTCGCCCTTGTCGTTCTCGGAGTCCTTGTCGGCTTCGGTGCTCTCGGTCCTCTTGTGCAGGTCCGGCTTCGGCGCGGAACCGCCCGCCGCCTCGCCGAGCATCCTGTCCAGCTCGGAGAAGTCCATCTGCTCGCGGTGCACGAAGCCGTCCGGGTCGTCCAGGTCGGCGGCGGTGGGCAGCATGTCCGGGTGCGCCCACAGGCCGTCGCGGCCCTCCACCCCGCGCGCGTCGGTGAGCGAGGCCCACAGACGGGAGGCGTCGCGCAGCCGGCGCGGGCGCAGCTCCAGGCCGATCAGCGTGGCGAACGTCTGCTCGGCCGGGCCGCCCGAGGCCCGGCGGCGGCGCAGCGTCTCGCGCAGCGCGTCGGCGGACGACAGGCGCGGCTTGGCCGCCGCGTGCACCACGGCGTCCACCCAGCCCTCGACGAGGGCCAGAGCGGTCTCCAGGCGGGCCAGGGCGGCCTTCTGCTCCGGGGTGTCCTCCGGCTGGAACATGCCCTGCTGGAGGGCGTCCTGCAACTGCTCGGGGTTCTGCGGGTCGAACTGGCCGACCACGTCCTCCAGCTTGGCGGTGTCGACCTTGATCCCGCGCGCGTACCCGTCGACCGCGCCGAACAGGTGCGAGCGCAGCCACGGCACGTGGGAGAACAGGCGCTGGTGGGCGGCCTCGCGCAGGGCGAGGTACAGCCGCACCTCCTCCTTGGGCACGCCCAGGTCCTTGCCGAACGCCTCGATGTTCAACGGCAGCAGCGCGGCCCTGCCGGCCGGGCCGAGCGGCAGACCGATGTCGGTCGAGCCGACGACCTCGCCGGCCAGCACGCCGACGGCCTGGCCGATCTGCGTGCCGAACATGGCGCCGCCCATGGAACGCATCATGCCGATCAGCGGGCCGGCCATGGCCTGCATCTCCTCCGGCAGCACGTCGCCCATGGCGGTGCCGACCCGCTCGGCGACGGGGTCGACGAGCTCCTGCCACGCCGGGAGGGTGGCCTCGACCCACTCCGCGCGGGACCACGCCACCGCGGAGCCGGCGCCGGACGGCAGGGACGTCACGTCGTCCAGCCACAGGTCGGCGAGCCGGACGGCGTCCTGGACCGCGGTGCGCTCGGCGGGGCCGACGCTGGCGTCCTTGGTGCCGTCGGAGGTGCCCTGGGAGACCGTCTGGCGGGCGATCTGCTTGGCCATGTCCCAGTTCACCGGCCCGCCCTCGTAGGAGAGCATCTGGCCGAGCTGCTGGAACGCCGCGCCCAGGTCGGTGGGGTTCAGCGAACCGAACATGGCTGCGAGCGGATTGTCGGCGCCGGGCCCGCCAAAGCCTCCGGCTCCGGGCAGTCCGAAACCGAACGGGTTGGCCGGTCCCTGCTCACCGCCGCTCTGCTGGTCCTTCTTCTTGCCCTCGTCGCCGTCGTCCGGCTCCTCCGGCGGAAGGCCGAATCCGAATGGGGTGTCACTCACGGGGTTCCTCGGCTGGTAAGGCCACCGGTTCTCTCCGGCGGCGCGGCTGCCCGACAACACCACCCAGCGTAGACACCGCGAGCGGTTCGGGCCTCGGTGCTTCGCCGACAGAACGCCTGCGGCAGGATGGATGCCACCTGGTACGTACGCGTCATTCGCGCCCGTATGTGAAGACAACCGCTGGAGACGCCCGGTGAGTTCCCCAGATCCACAGGTTCGCGCAGCGCGAAACCACGAGAGCACTCCCGCCGCGCGCGGGCCCGTCGTCGCGGTCACCGGAGCCGCCCGCGGGATCGGCGCGCTGCTCACCGAGCGGCTGGCCGAGTCCGCCGAGGTCAGGCAGGTCATCGCCATCGACGAGCGGCGCGGGGAGTGCGCGGCGGCGCAGTGGCACATCCTCGACGTGCGGGATCCGGTGATCGCGGAGAAGCTGCGCGGCGCGGACGTCGTGGTGCACCTGGCGCTCGACCTCGACCTGGAGACCGATTCGGCCGCCCGGACGGCGTACAACGTCCGGGGGACGCAGACCGTGCTGACCGCGGCTGCGGCGGCCGGGGTGCACCGCGTGGTGCTGTGCACCTCCGCGATGGTCTACGGGGCGCTGCCGGACAACGAGCTGCCGCTGTCGGAGGAAGCGGAGCTGCGGGCGACCGCCGAGGCGACCGGGGTCGGCGACCTGCTGGAGATCGAGCGGCTGGCGCGGCGCGCGCCGCGGGCGCACCCCGGGCTGAACGTCTCCGTGGTCCGGCCCGCGGTGCTGGTCGGCGGCACGGACACCGCTCTGACCAGGTACTTCGAGTCGCCGCGCCTGCTGGTCGTGGCCGGGTCGCGGCCCGCGTGGCAGTTCTGCCACGTGGAGGACCTGTGCAGCGCGCTGGAGTACGCCGTGCTGGAGAAGGTCGACGGGGAACTGGTCGTCGGGTGCGACGGGTGGCTGGAACAGGAGGAGGTCGAGGAGCTCAGCGGGATCCGCCGCATGGAGCTGCCGTCGGCGGTCGCGCTGGGGGCGGCGGCCCGGCTGCACCGGATCGGGCTCACGCCGTCTCCGGCGGGGGACCTGGCCTACACGATGTACCCGTGGGTGGTGAGCGGCAGCCGGCTGCACGACGCCGGATGGCGGCCGCGGTGGACCAACGAGGAGGTCCTTGAGGCGCTGCTGGAGGAGGTGTCCGGGCGGCACACGGTCGCCGGGCGGCGCCTGGGCCGCAAGGACGCGACGGCGGCGGGGGCGGCCGGGGCGACGGTGGCCCTGCTGGGCGCGGCGGCGGTGGTGCGGCGGGCCCGCAAGGCACGCCGGCGCTGAGAGGCGGACCGCGGGGCCTTTCGGACGCGGCCGTCCCCGCATGAGCAGTCCTTGTACGAGCCCTTGTACGAGCCCCTGTACGAGGCACCCCCTGTAGGACACTCCGAACCCGCACGCGCGCGTGCGGGTGATCGCGCTATTCCCCGGCCTTCCGCGTGTGCGGCACGATGGACGCATGGCAGCCACCAACGATCATCCCGGCGAGTACGCCGCCGAGGACCCCATCAAGCTGATCGGCGTCAGGGAGACCCCGCTTTCCCTGGACGAGGTGTTCAAGGCGCTCGGGGACGACGCCGCCGGCGGGACCGCGCTGTTCGTGGGGACCGTGCGGAACCACGACGGGGGCTCGGGTGTCGACGCGCTCGGATACTCCTGCCATCCCAGCGCGGAGGCGGAGATGCGCCGGGTCGCCGAGAACGTCGCGGCCGGGTACCCCGTCCGGGCGCTGGCGGCCGTGCACCGTGTGGGGGACCTGAAGGTGGGGGACCTCGCCGTCGTCGTCGGGGTGTCGTGTCCGCACCGGGGCGAGGCCTTCGAGGCCTGCCGGAAGCTGATCGACGACCTCAAGCACGAGGTGCCGATCTGGAAGCACCAGAGGTTCTCGGACGGCACCGAGGAATGGGTCGGCGCCTAGCTCGCCGTCGCCCGGGGCTCGGAGCCCCGTCGCCGCAGTTCCGGTTGCGTAACCGAACCCCTGCCGTGAGCGTTGTCAGTGCGGATGGTTAATCTGCTGATCAGTCAGTTGCTGTCGCTCATCTGGGGTTGGGAGGTCGGCATGGCGGCGCTCGCCTGGTTGCTGATTCCGTTTATGGCTGCGATAGGCGCCGGACTGTGGGGGAGCTGGGCGAACCGGACCCGCAGGGCGCGCAGCGACGGTCCCGAGCTGGACGGTTACGCCCGTTTCCGTGAGGCCATGGAGAGGTCCCACTCCGGTACATGAGCGTTCCGCCCTGACGGTGCGCTGACAGAACCGTCCCGTACTGTCGAGTCATGCCACGCCGCACCGCGACGATGCTCGCCTCCACCCTGATGCTGATCGCGCTCCTGTGTGCGGGAGTCCTGTTCCCCGTGCCGTATTCGGAGATGTCACCGGGGCCGACGGTCAACACCCTGGGCGAGCACGGCGGCGAGCCGGTGCTGCAGATCTCCGGCCGCAAGACCTACCCGGCGGACGGCCATCTCAACATGACCACCGTCCGGGTCACCAGCGCCGACTACCGCATGAACCTCGTCGAGGCCGTCTACGGCTGGCTGGCGCACGACAGCAAGATCGTCCCGCACGACACGCTCTACCCCGACGGCAAGACAGAGGAGCAGTCGACCCAGGAGAACGCCGAGGAGTTCACCCTCTCCCAGGAGAGCGCCAAGGTCGCCGCACTGAAGGCACTCCGCATCCCGGTGCAGTCCTGGGTGATCGTCTCCACGGTCGTCAAGGACACCCCGGCGCAGGGCAGGCTGCACGCGGGCGACGTCATCAAGGCCGTCGACGGCACGCCGGTCAAGCAGCCCTCCGACGTCTCCAAGCTGGTCACCAAGCACGAGCCCGGGCAGAACGTGGTCTTCACGATCGTGCCGGCCAAGGAGCAGGCCGCCGCCGCGAAGCAGCACAGGACGGCGACCGTCACCAAGGACGTCACCATCACGACCGCGCAGTCCGCCGACACCGGGGCCAAGCGGGCCATCGTCGGGATCTCCGCCGGGACCGATCACACGTTCCCGTTCACGATCGACATCAAGCTCGCCGACGTCGGTGGCCCGAGCGCGGGGCTGATGTTCGCGCTCGGCATCTACGACAAGCTCACACCGGGCAGCCTGACCGGCGGGAAGTTCGTGGCCGGCACCGGGACGATAGCCGATGACGGCAAGGTCGGCCCGATCGGCGGGATCGAGATGAAGACCGTCGGCGCGCGCAGCAAGGGTGCCCGGTTCTTCCTCACCCCCGCCGAGAACTGCGCGGCCGCCGCCAAGGACACCCCCTCGGGGCTCACCCTCGTCAAGGTGCACACGATGGGCGACGCGCTCACCGCACTGAAGGAGATCCGCGGCGGCAAGACCGCCGATCTGCCGAAGTGCACGGCCAAGGGCTGACGGGCAGCGCCCCGGCCGTGTACCGGACGGGTACCGAAGGGCGGCGGGCGGAGCTCAGTCCTCGAAGGTCGCGGCCAGGGCCTCGGCCAGACCCGGCACCAGGTCGGCGCCCGTGAGGACCTCCGTGGCGGAGTCCTTCTCACGCAGGCGCAGGGCCGACTCGCGGGCGCCGTCGCGCAGGACCGCGACCGTCATGCGGACCTCCTGTCGCTCGGGGTGGCCGGCCACCCATTTCGCCAGCTTCGGCCCGTCCAGTCCCTGCGGGACCTGCGCCTCGGCGGACGGGGGCAGCATCAGGCGCTCCACGGTCAGCGCGCAGCCGGCCACCGCATCTGGCCAGGCGATGGTGGCGAGGAACTCGTCGAGGGGCCGGTCGGCCGGGACCTCGTCCTGCTCGACCGGGGTGAGACCGGAGGTCTCCTGCTCGTCCTCCAGGCCGAGCTGGGCCGCGAGGGCGGGTTCCTGGGTCCGCAGCCGCGCGGTGTCTACGAGGGCGAAGAGGCGAGCGGGCTGGTCCCAGCCGAGGCCGGAGGCGTACTCGTCGATTTCGAGTACCGCCCGGGTGAGCGGGTTCGCTGCCATGGGAGTGTTGGACATGGTCACAATCCTGCCTCGTTCCTGGGCGGAATCGGGAACCGAGTAAACGGTGAGTAAGTTGCATAGGTGTGGGCCCACGATTCCGGGGGCCCACCGTACGGTCCACGGACTCGGGGGCCTGACGCAACGAAACCGAACCAACAGCGACTTTCGAGGTGCACACCTTGGCTTTCCAGATGCCGGACCGCGGCGGAGGCCCGACAGGGCCGCGGATGAGAGTGGGCCGTCCGTCCCGGCGTTCCAGGACCCTGCTCATGACACTGGGCGTCCTCGCCGTCCTCGGCATGGTCTTCGCCATGTTCGCGGGCTTCTGGACGGACTGGCTGTGGTACCGGTCGGTGCATTACTCGTCCGTGTTCACGACCACACTGTGGACCAAGATCGGACTGTTCTTCGTCTTCGGCCTGCTGATGGCGGCCGCGGTCGGACTGAATGTCTGGCTGGCGCACCGGCTGCGGCCGCCGCTGAGCGCCATGTCGATGGAGCAGCAGAACCTCGACCGCTACCGGATGAGCATCGCGCCGTACAAGAAGTGGCTGCTGTGCGGCATCACGGCGCTGGTCGGGCTGATCGCCGGTGCCTCCGCCGCGAGCGAGTGGCGGACCTGGCTGATGTGGGTCAACGGCGTGCCGTTCGGCAAGCAGGATCCGCAGTTCCACCTGGACGTCTCGTTCTACGCCTTCGACCTGCCCTGGTACCGCTTCCTGCTGGGCTTCGGCTTCGCCGCCACGATCCTGTCCCTGATCGCCGCGGTGCTCACCCACTACCTGTACGGCGGGCTGCGCGTCACCAGCCCCGGCGCGCGTGCCACGGCCGCGGCGACCGGGCACCTGTCGGTGCTTCTCGGCGTCTTCGTGACGCTGAAGGCGGTGGCCTACTGGCTCGACCGGTACGGACTGGCGGTGAAGTCCAGCGACTTCAAGGCGACCGGCAACTGGACGGGCCTGAGGTACGTCGACGCCAACGCCTATCTGCCGGCCAAGACGATCCTGTTCTGCATCGCCGTCATCTGCGCGGTGCTGTTCTTCGCCACCCTGTGGCGGCGCACCTGGCAGCTGCCGGTCATCGGCTTCGGCCTGATGGTGCTCTCGGCCATACTCATCGGCGGCCTGTACCCGGCGATCGTGCAGAAGTTCCAGGTCGAGCCGAACGAGCAGGCCAAGGAAGCCCCGTACGTCCAGAAGAACCTCAAGGCGACCCGTGAGGCGTACGGCATCGACGACTCCAAGGTCGCCGACTACGCGGGCACGAGCAGCACCCAGGACAAGGCGAAGCTGCGGGACGCCGCCGCCGACACGGCCAGTTACCGGCTGATGGACCCGAACATCGTCTCGCCGACGTTCGAGCAGCTCCAGCAGGTGCGCAACTACTACGGGTTCCCGTCCAACCTGGCCGTCGACCGGTACAAGACCAAGGACGGCAAGGTCCAGGACACCGTCATCGGCCTGCGCGAGCTGAACCTCGCCGGGATCCCGAAGAACAACTGGATCAACGACCACTTCCGCTACACCCACGGCTACGGTGTGGTCGCGGCCAAGGGCACCGAGGCCGACTCCGAGGGCCGCCCGGTCTTCACCGAGTACAACCTGCCGTCCACGGGCGACCTCCCGCGGTACGAGCAGCGGATCTACTACGGCGAGAAGACCAGCACCTACTCCATCGTCGGCGGTCCCCAGAAGGAGATCGACTACTCCGACGACAGCGGTGAGAAGACCACCAGCTACAAGGGGAACAGCGGTGTCAGCCTCTCCAACCCGCTGAACCGGGCCGCGTACGCGATGGCGTTCAGCGAGCCGCAGATCCTCTACTCCGGCGCGATCGGCGACGGTTCGCGGATCCTGTACAACCGCACGCCCAAGCAGCGCGTCGAGGCGGTCGCCCCGTGGCTGACGATCGACGGCGTCTCGTACCCGGCGGTGGTCGACGGGCGCGTCCAGTGGATCGTCGACGCCTACACGACCACCAACGGCTATCCGTACTCCTCGCGCACCACCCTCGGGGACACGACGCTGGACTCGCTGACCGCCGCCAACAACCAGCGGGTGGTGGCCCAGCAGAACCAGGTCAACTACATCCGCAACTCGGTCAAGGCGACCGTCGACGCCTACACGGGCGAGGTCAAGCTGTACCAGTGGGACACCAAGGACCCGGTCCTGAAGACCTGGATGAAGGCGTTCCCGGGCACGGTCGAGCCGAAGAAGGACATCTCTCCGGAGCTGATGTCCCACATCCGGTATCCGCAGGACCTGTTCAAGGTGCAGCGCGAGCTGCTCACGCGCTACCACGTCACGGACGCGCAGACCTTCCTCAGCGGCAGCGAGGTGTGGCAGATCCCCAACGACCCGACCAACAAGTCGGGCGACGCGGTGCCGCCGTACTACCTGAGCCTCAAGATGCCCGGTGAGTCGTCCCAGACGTTCTCGCTGACGACGACGATGACGCCGAACGGCCGTGACAACCTGAGCGCGTTCATGACGGTCAACGCCGACGCGAACACGAGCGACTACGGCAAGATCAGCATCCTGAAGCTGCCCACGGGCAAGACGATCGACGGCCCGAAGCGGGTGCAGAGCCAGTTCAACTCCGAACCCTCCATCGCCGAGTCCATCCGGCTGCTGAAGGGCGGCGACTCGGAGGTCGAGTACGGCAACCTGCTGACGGTGCCGCTCGACGGCGGACTGCTCTACGTGGAGCCGGTCTACCTGCGCGGCGGCGGCCTCAAGTACCCGCTGCTGCGCAAGGTCCTGGTGACGTATGGCGGGAACACCGCGTTCGAGGACACGCTCGACAAGGCGCTCAACAAGGTCTTCGGCACGGAGGGTTCGACGACTGAGCCACCCGGCTCCGAGACCGGCGGCGGTGGCACCGGCAGCGGCAAGACCAACCCGCCGCCATCGAACAACCCGACGGTCCAGGAGGCGTTGAAGGACGCCCAGAAGGCCTTCGACGACGGTCAGACCGCCCTGAAGAACGGCGACTGGCAGGCGTACGGCCAGGCGCAGAAGGACCTTCAGGACGCGCTGAAGCGGGCCGAGGACGCGCAGGCGCAGGCGGAGAAGGCCGGCGGCAGCGGCAAGAACGGCGCCGGCGAGGGCGGCGCGAGCCCTGGGGCGAGCGCCGGTCCGACTCCGGACAGCAGTCCGAGCGGTAGCCCGAGCGGGGGCTGATCGCTCCCCGTCGAGCCCAAGGGCCCGGATCCGTACTGCGGATCCGGGCCCTTCGCCGTGGGCGAACGCATGTGCCGACGGGCCCGGCGGCCGTGCCGCCGTGGGGAGTTGGGCGATCTGTGTTTGACTTGTCTCTCTGTGGGCATGTCGACAAAACGCTGAAGTGACCTCACTGGCTGGGGTATTACAGATGTACCCGGGTTGCAGGTGGTGCGACGATGGACGTTATGGGGGACAAGGCAACTCTGTTCGAGACGGGGCGATTTGTGCAGGCTTCCGACTCCGAGGAGACCGGGGGCGAGACCCGGGACGAGTCCGTGGCGGCCGCCGACGAGGCCGCCGAGCTGGCGCGCCGTCGCCTCGCCGCCGAGGCGGGCGACGTCGAGGCCATGAGCGTCCTCGGGGCCATGCTGCTGCGCCGCGGCGATCTCGACGGAGCCGAACCCCATCTGCGCTCCGCCACCGCGGGCGGTGACCGCGCAGCGGCCAACAACCTGGGAGTCCTGCTCCACCAGCGCGGATACGCCGACGAGGCCGCCGGGTGGTGGCGTATCGCCGCCGTCGCCGGCTCCGCGGCGGCCGCGCACGCGCTCGGGCGGCACCACCGCGAGCGCGGCGACGAGCCCGCAGCCGAATACTGGCTGCGCCAGTCCGCCGAGCAGGGGCACGTCCTCGGCGCCTACGTCCTCGCCGACCTGCTGGAGCACCGCGGCGACACCGGGGCCGAGCGCTGGATGCGGGTCGCCGCGGAGCGGGGGCACCGGGAGGCGGAGTACCGGCTGGCGCGGGCTCTGGACCGGCGGGCCGGGGGAAAGCCCGGCGGCGACGGGGCCGGGCTGATGGCGGAGGCCGAGCAGTGGTACCGCCAGGCCGCCGCGCGCGGGCACCGGCGGGCCGCCCTGCACCTGGGCGCCATCCTGGAGCGGCGCGGCGACCTCAAGGAGGCCGGCCGCTGGTACCTGACCTCGGCCAAGGACGGCGAGGCCAGGGCCGCCTGCGCGCTCGGGTTCCTGCTGCGGGACGCCGGCGACGCCGAGAACGCCGCCCTGTGGTGGCTGAGGGCCGCGCAGGACGGCGACGGCAACGCGGCGAACGCGCTGGGCGCGCTGCACGCCGAGCGCGGCGAGACGCAGACCGCCGAGCGGTGGTACCGGGCGGCGATGGACGCGGGCGACGTCAACGGCGCGTACAACCTCGGGCTGCTCTGCGCCGAGCAGGGCCGTACCGCGCAGGCCGAGCAGTGGTACCGGCGCGCGGCCTACGCGGGGCACCGGGAGGCGTCGAACGCGTTGGCCGTCCTGCTGCTCCAGGGCGGCGACACCGGCGGTGCCGAGCCGTGGTTCTCCAAGGCGGCGGAGTCCGGGAGCGTCGACGCCGCGTTCAACCTGGGGATCCTCTACGCCGGACGGAACCTGGACGCCCAGGCCCTGCGGTGGTACGAGCGGGCGGCGGCGGCCGGGCACACGGAGGCCGCGTTGCAGGTGGGGATCGCCCGGCTGCGGGCGGGCGACGAGCGGGCGGCCGAGCGGCACCTGCGGTGCGCGGCCGGCGGCGGGAGTGCGGAGGCCGCGTACCGGCTGGCCACCGTGCTCGACGCCCGGCGCCCGTCGGCGCCCGCGCACGGGCTCGGGGAGCCGGCGATCCAGGAGAAGACCGAGTGCGAGGAGTGGTACGAGCGGGCGGCCGACCAGGGGCACCGGCGCGCGCAGGTGCGGGTCGGGATGCTGGCCGCGGCTCGCGGGGACGTGGTCGAGGCGGCGCGGTGGTACCGCAGGGCGGCGGAGTCCGGGTCCCGCAACGGCGCGTTCAACCTGGGGCTGCTGCTCGCCCGGGAGGGCAGTGAGCCCGAGGCGGCCACGTGGTGGGCGCGGGCGGCCGACGCCGGGCACGGGCGGGCGGCGCTGCGGCTCGCCCTGGTGCACGCGCGGCGCGGCGAGCTGGCCGAGGGGCAGGGGTGGGCCGACCGGGCCGTGGCGCTGGGGCCGGCGGAGGTCGCCCAGCGGGCCGCGCGCCTGCGGGACGCGCTGCGCGAGGAGCTGTCGGCCTGACGAGGATCACCGGCGTCCCCGTAAGCGATTTGCTTCTTGGTCCGCCGGTCACGTAATGTTCCATTCATCGACGCGGGGTGGAGCAGCTCGGTAGCTCGCTGGGCTCATAACCCAGAGGTCGCAGGTTCAAATCCTGTCCCCGCTACTGAAGGCCGAGGGCCGGAATCCGATCAAGGATTCCGGCCCTCGGTGTTTCCGGAGGCGCTTCCGAGGGCGGATCACGAAAGAAGGACCCCCGGCACCGTCGAGGTGCCGGGGGTCCTTCTCGCGAGTGTGGCGGGTCAGGCCGCCGTGCAGTTCGGGCAGAGGCCGCGGTACGTGACCTCCACGTCCGAGACCGTGAAGCCGAAGCGCTCCGAGTCGGGCAGGTCGGCCAGTGGGTTGCCGCTCGGATGGACGTCGCGGATCGCGCCGCAGCCGGCGCAGACCAGGTGGTGGTGCGGCTGGTGCGCGTTGGGGTCGTACCGCTTGGCGCGCTTGTCCGTGGCGACTTCCAGGACCTCGCCGAGGGAGACCAGCTCGCCCAGCGTGTTGTAGACGGTCGCCCGGGAGATCTCGGGCAGCTTGGCGACAGCCCTGGCATGGACCTCGTCGGCCGTCAGATGCACGTGTTCGCCGTCGAGGACCTCGGCCACCACGCGCCGCTGCGCGGTCATCCGCCATCCGCGTCCGCGCAGCCGTTCCAGAAGGTCACTCATACCGACCAGCCTAACAGCAAGGGGAAATAGTTCCCGAACCAGTGTGACTTTGGAGCTCCACTTGACTTGGACTAAGTCCATTGTAGGATCGAGACTGGCTTTGGCCAAGAGACAGGCACGATGGAAATGACCCAGGAGGCGACGTGACCCAGGGGCCGCTCACGACGGAGGCCGGTGCTCCGGTTGCCGACAACCAGAACAGCGAGACGGCGGGCGTCGGCGGCCCGGTGCTCGTCCAGGACCAGCTCCTGCTGGAGAAGCTCGCCCACTTCAACCGCGAGCGCATCCCGGAGCGCGTGGTGCACGCCCGTGGCGCCGGCGCCTACGGCACCTTCACGGTCACGGCCGACGTCACCCAGTACACGCGTGCCAAGTTCCTCTCCGAGGTCGGCAAGCAGACGGAGACCTTCCTCCGCTTCTCGACCGTGGCGGGCAACCTCGGCGCCGCCGACGCGGTCCGCGACCCGCGCGGCTGGGCGCTGAAGTTCTACACCGAAGAGGGCAACTACGACCTCGTCGGCAACAACACCCCGGTGTTCTTCATCAAGGACGCCATCAAGTTCCCCGACTTCATCCACACCCAGAAGCGCGACCCCTACACGGGCAGCCAGGAGGCGGACAACGTCTGGGACTTCTGGGGCCTGTCTCCGGAGTCGACGCACCAGGTGACCTGGCTGTTCGGCGACCGCGGCATCCCGGCGTCGTACCGGCACATGAACGGCTACGGCTCCCACACCTACCAGTGGAGCAACGAGGCCGGCGAGGTCTTCTGGGTCAAGTACCACTTCAAGACCGACCAGGGGATCAAGAACCTCACCGCCGAGGAGGCCGCAAGGCTCGCCGGTGAGGACCCCGACTCCCACCAGCGCGACCTGCGCGAGGCCATCGAGCGCGGCGAGTACCCGACCTGGACCGTGCAGGTGCAGATCATGCCGGCGGCCGACGCGGCGGCCTACCGCTTCAACCCGTTCGACCTCACCAAGGTGTGGCCGCACGAGGACTACCCGCCGATCGAGATCGGCAAGCTGGAGCTCAACCGCAACCCGGAGAACATCTTCGCCGAGGTCGAGCAGTCGATCTTCAGCCCCGCCCACTTCGTGCCGGGCATCGGTCCCTCCCCGGACAAAATGCTCCAGGGCCGCCTCTTCGCGTACGGCGACGCCCACCGCTACCGCGTCGGCATCAACGCCGACCACCTGCCGGTGAACCGTCCGCACGCCACCGAGGCGCGCACCAACTCACGTGACGGCTACCTGTACGACGGCCGCCACAAGGGCGCGAAGAACTACGAGCCGAACAGCTTCGGCGGGCCGTTCCAGACGGACCGGCCGCTGTGGCAGCCCGTGCCGGTCTCCGGCGTCACCGGTGACCACGAGGCGGCGGTCCACGCCGAGGACAACGACTTCGTCCAGGCCGGCAACCTCTACCGCCTGATGTCGGACGAGGAGAAGGAGCGCCTGATCGGCAACCTGGCGGGCGCCATCTCGCAGGTCTCGCGCGAGGACATCGCCGAGCGCGCGATCGGCAACTTCCGTCAGGCGGACGGCGACTTCGGCAAGCGGCTGGAGGCCGCGGTCCAGGTCCTGCGCGGCTGATCTCCAGCACTGGACCGCTTGTCGTGGACGGCGGGCCGGATCCCTTCGGGGGTCCGGCCCGCCGGCGTGAGTTCAGGCCGTGCCCGCACCCGCGGCCGCCACGTGCTGCCGGACCGGCGCCCAGCAGCGGATGATGTCGCGGACCGAGACGATGCCCGCGGGCTCGTCGTGGTCCAGGACGATGAGGTGCCGGAAGCCGCCGCGGGTCATGGCCCGGGCCGCCTCCTCCAGGGTCCAGGACGGCGCGGCGAACACGACGTCGGTGGTGGTGTGCGCGTGTACACGCTCCGTGTCCGGGTTCTGGCCCAGGCCCACGGAGTTGAGGACGTCGCGTTCGGTGAGGATGCCGATGCCGCCTGCGTCCGGGTCGTGGACGACGGCGGCGCCGACGTGGCGCGCGGACATCAGGGCCGCCGCCTGTCGGAGGGTGTGTGCGGGACCGATGGTGAGGACCACCGTGCTCATGGCGTCGCGGACGAGCATGGGATGGAGCCACCTCCTCGGGGAATCCGGCTGATGCGTGCCCGGCGCCGAAGGCGCCTGTGGATCACTGCACAAGTTCACAAGTGAGGGAACTCCCAGAGTCTCAGGCAAAGCGGGGGCCAACAAGGGGGCGTGCGCGGTCGGCCGGGGGCGCGCGCACGCGGCCCCTGTCGAGCGTCAGCGCTGGTTGAGATACCCGAGCATCTCGTCGTGCAGCAGCCCGTTGGACGCGGCGGCGTTGCCGCTGTGCGGACCGGGGCGGCCGTCGAGGCCGGTGAAGGTGCCGCCGGCCTCGGTCACGATGATCGCGTTCGCGGCCATGTCCCACAGGGACAGCTCCGGCTCGGCGCAGAAGTCGATCGAGCCCTCGGCGACCATCATGTACGGCCAGAAGTCGCCGTAGGCGCGGGTGCGCCAGACCGCGCGGGTCAGGTCCAGGAAGCCGTCCAGCCGGCCCCGCTCCTCCCAGCCGCCGAGCGAGGAGTACGAGAAGGAGGCGTCGGCGAGTTCCGCCACGCGGGACACCTGGAGCCTGCTCGCCTGCGCCAGGCTGCGGCCCGTGAAGGCGCCGTGGCCCTTGGCGGCCCACCAGCGGCGGCCCAGGGCGGGGGCGGAGACGACGCCCACGACGGGCTGGTAGCCGCCCGCGCCGGCCTCCATCAGGGAGATGAGAGTGGCCCAGACCGGGACGCCGCGCACGTAGTTCTTGGTGCCGTCGATCGGGTCGACGACCCAGCGGCGGGGGCCGGTGCCCTCGATGCCGTACTCCTCGCCGAGGACCGCGTCGCGGGGACGGGCGCGTTGCAACTGGCCGCGGATGAGTTCTTCCGCCGCCTTGTCCGCTTCGCTGACCGGGGTCATGTCCGGCTTCGTCTCGACCTTGAGGTCGAGGGCCTTGAAACGGTCCATGGTCGCGGCGTCGGCGGCGTCCGCGAGGACGTGGGCCAGGCGCAGGTCGTCGAGGTAGTCCGGCATGCGAGAACCGTATCCGTCCGGGGCGACACGGGGCTACGGGGGGCCGGGTGGCCCGGTGTGCGGAAGTGCCGCGCGACGCGGGTGCGGCGCCCGCAGTGGTGCGCACGCTGTCACGGACCCTTGACAGTGCGTTCGGGGGCGTCAAATCTGGGCGCAGAGCCGCTCGCCCCAGGGAGGCGATGATGCCTGCAGCGCGGGAATCCCTGCTGGACGCCGCCTACACGGCGCTGACACGGCGGCCGTGGTCCGCGGTACGGATGGTCGACGTGGCCGCGGCGGCCGGGGTCTCCCGGCAGACGCTGTACAACGAGTTCGGCAGCAAGGAGGGGTTCGCGCGGGCCCTGGTCAGGCGAGAGGCGGACGGCTATCTCGCCGGGGTCGAACGGGCCCTGACCGCCCCCGCCGACCCGCGCGAGCGGCTCACCGCCGCCGCCGAGTGGACCGTCTCCGCCGCCCGGGACAACGCGCTGGTGAAGGCGATGCTCACCGGCTGCTGGAGCGGACGGCTGCCCTCGCCGACGCTGTCGGCGGTGCCGTCCTCCAGCGCGGTTCCGGCCCAGCGCCGGGCCGACGGCCCGCTGCCGTCGCCCGGCGACTTCGTGGCGATCGTCCGCGACCGTGCCGTGACCCTGCTCTCCGCCCCCGGCACACCCAGGGCGGACACCGCCGAACTGGCCCGCGCCTGCGAGCTGGTGATCCGTCTCGCCCTGTCGTGCGTGGCGGCGCCGCCGGGCCAGGGCGGGGTCGCCGAACTGGTACGCGGCGCGCTCCCGCGCCAACCGGCCTGACCCGTCCGCTCTCCGCGCCGTCGCGTCAGTGCGTGGAGCCGGACAGCTGGAGCCCGATCACCCCGATGATGACCAGGCTGATCGAGACGATCTTCAGCGTGGAGACCAGGTCGCCGAGGAAGACCATGCCGTAGATCGCGGTGCCCGCCGCGCCGATGCCGGTCCACACCGCGTACGCGGGACCCACGTCGAGCTTCTTCAGGGACAGGGTGAGCAGACCGAAACTGCCCAGGGCGAAGCAGCAGAAGGCGATGGTCGGCCAGAGCCGCGTGAAGCCGTGCGACAGTTTCAGGCACACGGCGAAGCCGGTCTCGAGCAACCCGGCAACGATGACCAGCAGCCACGCCATGTGCTGTCCTCCCGTGGGTCCGCATGCCGTGACCGCTTGGTCGTGCTTGGGGCAGGTCATGATCCGGCTCCGTGCGATTATGCACTTGCCGGACCGCACCGCACCCAAACAACGCGGAGGTCAGTCGCCTTCCTTGCGCTCCCGCGTGGCCAGCAGGCGGCGCAGCGAGTACAGCCGGGCCGGGTCCGCGTGCCCCTCGGCGACCCACGCGTCCAGCGCGCAGTCCGGCTCGTCGTGGCTGCACGCACGCGGGCAGCCCTCGGTGCCCGGTTCCAGGTCGGGGAAGGCGTGGATGACCCGGGACGGATCGATGTGCGCGAGCCCGAACGACCGTACGCCCGGGGTGTCCACGACCCAGCCGTCCGCGCCCGCCAGCGGCAGCGCGAGCGCGGAGGTGGTGGTGTGCCGGCCCCGGCCGGTCACCGCGTTCACATGTCCCGTCACCCGCCGCCGCTCCGTCGGCACCAGCGCGTTGACGAGTGTCGTCTTGCCCACGCCGGAGTGGCCGACGAACGCCGTGACCTTCCCGTCGAGATGTTCGCGCACCCGGTCCGCGGCGGCGCCGGCGTCCAGCTCCGCGCGGCTGGTGACGACGTAGGGGATGTCCAGATCCCCGTACAGCCCCAGGAGTTTGTCCGGCGGGGCCAGGTCCGACTTCGTCAGGACCAGCAGCGGCTCCAGACCGCCGTCGTACGCCGCCACCAGGCAGCGGTCGATCAGCCGGGGGCGCGGCTCGGGGTCGGCCAGCGCGGTGACGATGGCCAGTTGGTCGGCGTTCGCGACGACCACGCGCTCATAGGGGTCGTCGTCGTCCGCGGTGCGGCGCAGGACCGAGGCCCGCTCCTCGATGCGGACGATGCGCGCGAGGGTGTCCTTCTTTCCGGAGAGGTCACCGACCAGGGCCACCCGGTCGCCCACGACGGCGGCCTTGCGGCCGAGTTCGCGGGCCTTCATCGCGACGATCGCGCGGTCGTCGACGAGGCACGTCAGCCGTCCCCGGTCGACGGTGAGGACCATGCCCTCGGCGGCGTCCTCGTGCTTGGGGCGGATGTTCGTGCGCGGCCGGTTGCCCCTTCGGTTGGGGCGGCTGCGGATGTCGTCCTCGTCGGTGTGCTTGCCGTAGCGGCGCATGGCGTGATCCCCGCGTCCCTACGCCCCGAGCATCCCGGTCCACAGATCGGGGAAGTCCGGCAGTGTCTTCGCCGTCGTCGCCACGTTCTCGATCTGCACGCCCTCGACCGCCAGGCCGATGATCGCGCCGGCCGTCGCCATGCGGTGGTCGTCATAGGTGTGGAAGACCCCGCCGTGCAGGCGGCGCGGGCGGATGCGCAGGCCGTCGGCCGTCTCGGTCACGTCACCGCCGAGCTCGTTGATCTCCTTGGTCAGCGCGGCCAGGCGGTCGGTCTCGTGCAGCCGCAGATGGGCCACGCCCCGCAGAGTCGAGGGCGAGTCCGCGAGCGCGGCGACGGCCGCGATGCCCGGGGTCAGCTCGCCGACCTCGCCGAGGTCCACGTCGATGCCGTGCACGGCACCCGAACCGGTGAACACCAGGCCGTAGTCGGTGAGTTCGCAGGAACCACCCATCTCGGTGAAGATCTTCCGCAGCCGGTCACCCGGCTGGGTCGTCCGGGCCGGCCAGTCGGGGATGACGACCTTGCCGCCGGTCACCAGCGCCGCCGCGAGGAAGGGCTGGGCGTTGGACAGGTCGGGTTCCACGACCAGGTCCCGGCCGAGCAGGGCGCCCGGGGTGACCCGCCAGACGTTCGGCTCGCCGCCCGACTCGGGGGTGTCCACCTGGGCGCCGACCGCCCGCAGCATGTCGACCGTCATCCGGATGTGCGGCAGCGACGGCAGCGAAGACCCGGTGTGCCGGACCTCCACGCCCTGGTTGAAGCGCGGTCCGGACAGCAGCAGGGCGCTGACGAACTGGGACGAGGAGGAGGCGTCGATCTCGACAGGCCCGCCATCCAGCGCGCCGCTGCCGTGCACGGTCATCGGCAGCGCGCCGCGGCCGTCGTCGTCGATCCGGGCGCCGAGGACGCGCAGTGCGTCGATGACGCCGTCCAGCGGGCGCTCGTACGACCGCGGGTCGCCGTCGAAGCGGATGGGGCCGTCGGCCAGCGCGGCGACCGGCGGCAGGAAGCGCATCACCGTGCCGGCGTTGCCGACGTCGACCGTGGCCGGGCCGTGCAGCCCCGCGGGGATCACCCGCCAGGCCTCCCCGGTGCCGTCCGGCCCCACGCCCTCGTCGATGCCGACGCCCATGGCCCGCAGCGCGCCGGCCATCAGCAGCGTGTCGCGGGAGCGCAGCGGGCGGCGCAGCCAGCCCGGCTCGGAGGCGAGGGCGGCGAGCACCAGGGCACGGTTGGTGACGGACTTCGACCCCGGCACGTGGACCGTCGCGTCGACGGCTCCGCTCGCGTGCGGGGCGGGCCAGAGGGCGGTGTGCGCGGGGTTCGGGGCCATGGTCCCCACCTTAATGGGCGGCCGTGGTTCGGGTACGGCCGCGTAGTCGCTGGTCGCGCCCCACTGCGGAGCCGCACACCGGCACGCTCGCACGCCCCCTCGGAGCCCGTCGCCGCCTTCCCGCCCGCCCGGCGACGAGGGAGGCCGGAGGGACCGCCTCACCCCGCCAGCAGCCACCGCCCGCCGCCGATCAGCGAGCACAGCGACACCGCGTGGAACAGGAACAGCCACAGCGCCGCCGGGACGTGCGTCAGCCGCGACAACTGGTCCGCGTCCGAGTCCCCGGCGCCCCCGCGCGCCCGCTTGGCCTGGAGCTCGAAGGCCGGGCGCACCCCGCCGAGCAGCAGGAACCACACCACCACGTACGCGAACGCGGCCTGCACCTGGGGCCCGGTCAGCCAGGACACCAGCAGGAACGTGCCGCCGGTGAGGAGCACGGTGAGCGCCCCGTAGGCGTTGCGGATCATCACCAGCATCGCCACCAGCAGCGCCGTGGCCACCCACAGCAGCAGCGTGATGCGACCGGTGGCGAGCAGGGCCGCGCCGCCCAGGCCCAGCAGCGGGGGAGCGGTGTAGCCGGCCGCCGCCGTGAGGATCATGCCGACGCCGTGCGGCTTGCCCCGGCTGACGGTCAGGCCGCTGGTGTCGGAGTGCAGGCGTATACCGGTCAGCGTCCGTCCGGTGAGCAGCGCCACCAGCCCGTGCCCGCCCTCGTGCGCGATGGTGATCGCGTTGCGCGAGACACGCCACAGGCCGTGCGGGACGACCACCGCGAGCGCGGCGGCCGCGGTGATGAGCACCACCCACAGGTCGGGGTCGGGCTGGGTGCCGACGAGCCGGTCCCAGAGATCGGGCAGCGCGGTGGCGGCGAGGCTGTCCATGTTTCCGAGTGGCTCCCTGTCCGTGTGCGCGGTCTGGCAGTGTTGCACGTATGTGCGGACGGTATGCAGCGAGTCGCGGCCCCGAGGATCTCGCCGGAGTCTTCGAGGTCGAGAAGTGGGACCCGGAGGAGACCCTGGAGCCCGACTACAACGTGGCCCCGACCAAGGAGGTCCACGTCGTCCTGGACCGTCCTTTGAAGGACGCCGACGACCGCAGCCCGGTTCGCCAGCTGCGGAAGCTGAGGTGGGGGCTCGTCCCGTCCTGGTCGAAGTCCCCCGAGGGCGCCGCCCGGATGATCAACGCGCGCGCGGAGACCGTGCACGAGAAGCCGTCGTACCGCCGCGCCTTCGCCGCCCGGCGCTGTGTCGTGCCCGCCGACGGCTACTACGAGTGGGTCACGGGCACCCAGGAGCGGGATCTGGAGGTCGAGGGCAGGCGCAAGCGGCCGCGCAAGCAGCCCTACTTCGTGACCCCGGCGGACGGATCGGTCTTCGCGATGGCCGGGCTCTACGAGTTCTGGCGGGACCGGACACTGCCCGACGACCACCCGCGGGCCTGGTGGGCGACCTGCTCGGTGATCACCACGGACGCCGAGCAGACCCCGCTGGCGGTGGCCCCGGCCGAGGGACCGAGCTCGCTGGCCGACATCCACCCCCGGATGCCGCTGATGCTGACCCCGGACCGCTGGGACGCCTGGCTGGATCCGGCCCGCACCGGCCCGGACGACCTGCGCGCGCTGCTCACCCCACCGCCTCCCGGCCTGATGCGCGCCTACGCGGTGTCCACGGCCGTCAGCAACGTCCGCAACAACGGACCGGAGCTGCTCGAGGAGCTCGCGGCACCGGAAGAGGGCACACTCTTCTGACGTGAGCGACGTGAGCGACATGAGCGACCTGAGCGACGTGAGTGACGCAGCCGACGGGAACGACATGAGCGACGTGAGCGAGATCGTCGAGACGGAGGCGGGCGCGGCCCGGATCACCTGGCACCGGGCCCACGGGTCACGTCTGGTGCTCGCCGTGAGCCACGGAGCCGGCGGCGGCGTCGAGGCCCGCGACCTCCAGGCCCTGGCGCGCACACTCCCCGGGCACGGGGTCACCGTCGCACTGGTCGAGCAGCCCTGGCGGGTGGCCGGCAAGAAGGTGGCGCCCGCGCCGCGGACGCTGGACGCCGGCTGGCGCGGCCTGTGGCCCGCCGTCACCGGGCCGGGGCTGCCGGTGGTCGCCGGCGGCCGGAGCGCCGGGGCACGTGTCGCCTGCCGTACGGCGGCCGAGCTGGGCGCGCACGCCGTGCTCGCCCTCAGCTTCCCGCTGCACCCGCCGAGCAGGCCCGAGAAGTCCCGCGCCGACGAGCTGCTCGGCGCGGGGGTGCCCACGCTCGTCGTCCAGGGCGGCAACGACCCGTTCGGCAGGCCCGGGGAGTTCCCGGAGGGTCCCTACCGGCTCGTCGAGGTGCCGTACGGCGATCACGGCTTCGTCGTGCCGAAGCGGGCGGGGATCACGCAGGACCAGGTCCTGGAGATCATCACCGAGAGCGTCGCCCAGTGGATCGCGTCACTCCCGTGACCCCCGGGAATGCCTGGCGGACCGCCGCTGTTGAGCCGGTCAGTAGTGCCGCTCAGCGGCGCCGACGTCACACGAGAGGAAGTCCGCCGCATGGGTTCGACCGTTTGCCCGAGCCGCAGCAGCCGCACTGACCTGGACTGGACGGTGCTGCACGCGGCGAGGACCGCTCCTGTTCGAGCGGCGGCAGGCACGCGTCGTCGTCTATCCTCCGATTCGAGTGGAACCGCATTCGGTGCCACGACGTCGCTTGAGGAGGTGGGTCCGGTTCCCGGTACCGACGCAGGGACCGACAACGGCCAGGCGGAGCAGCCCGAGGGCCGGGGCACGGGCGTGGGCGCATCCGCGGAGTCGACGGCCGCACGCAGCGCGCGCTTCGAGCGGGACGCGCTGGAATTCCTCGACCAGATGTACTCGGCCGCCCTGCGCATGACGCGCAACCCGGCCGACGCCGAGGACCTGGTGCAGGAGACGTACGCCAAGGCGTACGCGTCCTTCCACCAGTTCCGCGAGGGCACCAACCTCAAGGCGTGGCTGTACCGGATCCTCACCAACACCTTCATCAACTCCTACCGCAAGAAGCAGCGCGAGCCGCAGCGCAGTGCCGCCGAGGAGATCGAGGACTGGCAGCTCGCCCGTGCCGAGTCGCACATGTCGACCGGTCTGCGCTCCGCCGAGTCGCAGGCGCTCGACCACCTGCCCGACTCGGACGTGAAGGAAGCGCTCCAGGCGATCCCCGAGGAATTCCGCATCGCCGTCTACCTCGCGGACGTAGAAGGCTTTGCGTACAAGGAGATCGCGGACATCATGGGGACACCCATCGGGACGGTGATGTCCCGGCTGCACCGGGGCCGCCGTCAACTCCGCGGCATGCTCGAGGACTACGCCCGCGAGCGCGGACTGGTCCCGGCCGGCGCCGGAGAGTCGAACGAAGCGAAAGGCTCGGGCTCATGAGCTGCGGAGACCCGCACGAGACGGACTGCAGTGAGGTACTCGACCACCTCTACGAGTTCCTCGACAGTGAGATGCCGGACGTCGATCGCACCAAGTTCGAGCACCACTTCGAGGAGTGCTCGCCGTGCCTCGAGAAGTACGGCCTTGAGCAGGCCGTGAAGAAACTGGTCAAGCGGTGCTGCGGGCATGACGACGTCCCCGCCGACCTGCGCGCCAAGGTCATGGGGCGGCTCGATCTGATCCGCTCCGGCCAGGCCGTCCCCGAGCACGACGTGACCGCGGCACCGGTGACTCCGCAGGAGTCCTGAGCCGCCGCGCGCGGACGCCCGCGCGGCGCCCCGCCGGACACCCCTCGCACCCACCGCCCGCACCCGGCGCTCGCACAGACGTCGGACGCGCCTCGGACATGCGTGCGGACCCGCTTCGGGCACCCACCCGGAGGCTCTTCACCCGAACGTGCTAATCCCCGGGTCTTCGGCCCGTGGACTCCCGGCTGTGCGCCCTACGCTCCCACCCTGGACAGGCATGACGGGGGAGGGGCGGCATGGAGGCGGTTCCACCGCGGGCCCGTGCGTACGTCGCCTGTACCGTCCTCGGCGCCCTGGCCTGTCTGCTGCCGCTGCCGGTGACGCCCACCCCCTGGTGGGCGGTCGCCCTGCTCACCGCGCTGTACGCCGGGTGCAGGCAGTTCGCCCGGCTCGGCTTCGCCGGACCCTTCTACCCCGTACTGCTCGCGGCGGTCTTCCTGCTGCCGCCGCCCGCCGCCGCGCTCGTCCCGCTGCCCGGTGTCCTGCTCGCCCGCGCCGGACGGCGGCCCGAGGGGCTGCGCCGGATCTGGCGGGCCGCGCAGCTCGCCCTCGCGGTGTGGGCGGCCGCCCGGGTGCACGGGGCGCTGGGCGGCCGGGACGCCGTCGGCGGGTGCGACTTCCCCTATGTCCTCCTCCCCGCGGGCGCCGCCGTGCTCGCCTTCTGCCTGGTGCTGACGGCGCTGGACGGCGGGGTTCTCGCGCTCGCCGAGCACGTGCCGGTACGGCGCGCCTGGCAGGAGCTGTTCGCCCGGTCGCCGGCGCCCATCGCGGTGCACGGGCTCGCGGGGCTGATGATGGCCGTGCTGTGGCTCAGCCCCTACGGTCCGGTCGCCGCGCTGCTCGTGCTGCTGCCGATGTGCGTGTCCGGCTGGGTGTACGCCCAGTACCACCGGGAGCGGTCCGCGCACCGGGCCACCATCCGCGCGCTGGTGCAGGCCGTCGACATCAAGGACGGCTACACGCGCGGGCACAGCGAGCGGGTGGGGCAGGCCTCCATGCTGATCGCGCGCGAGCTCGGCATGGACGACGAGCGGGTCGAGGTGCTGCGGTTCGCGGGCATCCTGCACGACGTGGGCAAGCTGGGCGTCCCCACCCGGCTGCTGCGCAAGGACGGGCCGCTGACCCCCGAGGAGCGGCGCGTGATCGAGCTGCACCCCGAGTACGGGCACGAGATGGTGCGCGGGATCTCCTTCCTGGGCGAGGCGCGCTCGGCGATCCTGCACCACCACGAGCGGCTCGACGGAGGCGGCTACCCGTACGGACTGGCAGGTGGTCAGATCCCGGAGAGCGCACGTGTGGTGGCCGTCGCGGACGCCTTCGACGCGATGACGTCCACCCGGTCCTACCGGCGGGCCCGGCCGGTGCCCGCCGCGCTGGCGGAGCTGGAGCGCTGCGCGGGCAGCCAGTTCGACCCGCGGATGGTCACGGCGCTGGTCCGGGCCCTGGACCGGTACGGCTGGCACCCGGCCGTGACCGCGCAGGACGGTACGCCCGTCGCCCCGCCGGCACCGTTCCGTGCCGTCCCCGGCACCACGGGCCCGACGGCGGCGGCTCTCGGCGGCGCGGAGGACGCGCCCGTCGTTCCGGCGGCGCGGCACGCCCCCGAGGGCGGTGGCCCCGGCGGCGCGCCGGGGCGGTCCGCGGGCGGCCGGCCGGAAGCCCGTCGATGAGCCGGTCCCTCCTGCTGCTCCTCGTCCGCGGCTCGGCGGTCCTGGTCGCCCTGCTGTCCCTCGCCGTCACCCTGTGGACCGGCCTCGAGGAGCGCGGGGCCGCCCTCGCCTTCGGGCTGCTGGTCCTCGTCGGCGAGCTGACCCGGTGGACCGGGTCCGAGGCCCGGGAGGCCGCGCCGCTCGGCGCAGCCGGGGCGCTGTCGTACGCCCTGCTGGGCGAGGACGCCGGCCTGCCCAGCCACCACGGCGCCTTCCAGGTCGTCGCCGTGGTGCTCGCCGCCTGCCTCCTGGGCGGAGTGCCGCACATCGCGCGCGGGCGCGGGCGGACGCTCGACCACCTGGTGCGGCGGATCCTCACCGTCGCCTTCGCCGCCGTCTGCTTCCAACCCCTTTACGGCAAAGGGGCGTTCCGGGGGTGGGTCGGTCCGGCGTACGCCCTGCTGCTGCTCGCTCTCCTGGTGCTCACCGCGCTGTGCGGCGCCGTGCTCGCCGCCGTGCAGGCGCACTGCCGCACCCGGTGGCCGTTCGGCCCGCTGCTGCGGGAGGAACTGCGAAGCCTGCTCGGGATCGGTTCGGCGGTGTGCGCGACCGGCGCGGTCATGGCCCTCGCCGTCGCCGTGGCCGGACTGTGGGCGCTGCCCGTGTTCTCGCTGCCGCTGCTGCTCACCCAGCTGTCCCTCAGACGGTACGCGGCCGTGCGGAGGACCTATCGGCAGACCATCGCCTCCCTGGCCCGGGCCACCGAGGTCGCCGGGTACACCCCGGCCGGGCACGCCCGGCGGGTGGCCGCGCTCAGCCGGGCCGTGGGCCGGGACCTGGGCCTGACCGAACCGGAGCTGACCGTCCTGGAGCACGCGGCCCTGATGCACGACATCGGGCAGCTCAGCCTGGTCGACCCGGTGCCCGCCGGGGCCACCGCGGGGCTGCCCGCCGAGGAGCAGCGGCGGATCGCGCTGCTCGGCGGGGCCGTGGTGCGGCAGACCGGGGTCGACGCCCGGGTCGCGGTGGTGGTGGAGCGGCAGGCCGACCCCTGCCCGGAGCAGCCGCTGCCCGCGCGGATCGTGCGGGCGGTCAACGCCTACGAGGAGAAGGCCCGCGACGCCGGGCCCGGCGGCCCGCTCACGGCCCTGGAGGAACTGCGGCTGGCGGGGGCCGGCGCGTACGCCCCCGAGGTGGTGGAGTCACTGGGCCGGGTGCTGTCGCGGGACCGCCTGACCCTTCCCGCCGAGGGGTAACCCATGGGTAATGAGCGTCCCTCCAGTCGTACGTGGTTGGATGCGAATGAGAGGGTGTCCGGGGGCAGAAGCCGACCCACTCGACGGAACTGGCAGGCGGGAATCGTGAGGATCTTCGGCAAGGGACGGCACCGGCCCTCCGCCTCCTGGCGGCAGGCCACCGACCGGGCGTTCACGCTGATCGGCGACGGCCGGTACGAGGACGCGGGCGCGCTGCTGACACGCGCCGCCGATCTGGAGCCCTGGCTGGCCGAGTCCTGGTTCAACCTCGCCCTGCTGCACAAGTTCCGGCACGACTGGGAGCAGGCGAGGGCGGCGGGCCTGCGCGCCGTGGCCCTGCTGGAGAAGGAGACCGGGGCGCCGGACTGGTGGAACGTCGGCATCGCCGCCACCGCCCTCCAGGACTGGCCACTGGCCCGGCGGGCCTGGCAGGCGTACGGACTGAAGGTGCCCGGAAGCGCGGCCGCCGCCGGGGAGCCGATGGGCATGGAGCTGGGCAGCGCGGCCGTGCGGCTGTCGCCGGAGGGCGAGGCCGAGGTGGTCTGGGGCCGGCGCCTGGACCCGGCCCGGATCGAGGTGCTGTCCATCCCGCTGCCCTCCTCGGGGCGGCGCTGGGGCGAGGTCGTGCTGCACGACGGCGTGCCCCACGGGGAGCGGACCACCGCGGTCGGCCACACCTACCCCGTGTTCGACGAGATCGAGCTGTGGGCGCCCTCGCCGGTGCCCACCTGGGTGGTCCTGCTCGAGGCCGCCACCGAGGCCGACCGGGACGCGCTGGAGCAGCTCGCCGCCGACGCCGGCTTCGCCGCCGAGGACTGGTCGTCGTCCGTACGGCTGCTGTGCCGGATGTGCTCGGAGTCGCGGATGCCGTCCGACGAGGGCGACGGCGTGCACCTCGACCCGCACGACCACAGTGAGCCGGGGCACCCGGGACCGCTCGGGCACCGCACCGACGGGCAGCTGTGGGTGCCGGAACGGGAGTGCGGAGTGGCCGCTCCGGCGTCGCTGGTCCGCGGGCTGCTGGACGGGTGGGTGGCCGACAGCCCGGACTCGCGGGACTGGCGGGACCTGGAAGAGGTCTGTTGAGGACGCCGGTCCGCTCAGGGCCCCGGGCGGGTCCGCCGTGGCCGGCCGAGTCCTCCCGGCACAGTCGCATATCGGACACTCCTGGGCCGGGTCGGGGGCGCGGGCCCCGTACTCTGTATCAGAATTCACTCCTCGTTCTTGTCAGGAAGGCGTACGTCGGTCATGGCGCAGCAGGACACCGATCAGCAGCACGCGGGCGTGCTCCCCGTCGACGACGAGGGGTACGTCGTCGACACGGAGGACTGCGAGGAGCGCGAGACGGCCTGGCGTGAGCGCGGCACCTCCCGGCCCATCACGGTCGTCGGGAACCCCGTGCTGCACAAGGAGTGCAGGGACGTCACCGACTTCGGCGAGGAGCTCCAGCAGCTGGTCGCCGACATGTTCGCCAGCCAGCACACCGCCGAGGGCGTGGGCCTGGCCGCCAACCAGATCGGCGTGGACCTGAAGGTCTTCGTCTACGACTGCCCGGACGACGAGGGCGCCCGGCACGCCGGGGTCGTCTGCAACCCCCGGCTGGTCGAGCTGCCCGCCGAGCGGCGCCGGCTGGACGACAGCAACGAGGGCTGCCTGTCCGTGCCCACCGCCTACGCTCCGCTCGCCCGCCCCGACTACGCCGAGGTGACCGGGCAGGACGAGCAGGGCAACCCGATCAAGGTGCGGGGAACCGGCTACTTCGCGCGGTGCCTCCAGCACGAGACGGACCACCTCTACGGCTACCTCTACATCGACCGGCTCTCCAAGCGTGAGCGCAAGGACGCGCTGCGGCAGATGGCCGAGAGCGAGCCGCGCTACCCCGTGGTCGCCAACGACTGAGCCTCTGCCGCCCGTTGGGGCGCGCATGGCCCGTGCACACGGCGCCCGACCGGAACGTCCGGTCGGGCGCCGTACTTGTGTCCTCACCCACTCGATCCTCTGTGCGCTTCTGGTGATTCGTAATCAGTCACACAAGGGGAGATTCTCGGCATCCCGGGGTGATGAATGGAGCAAATCCATTCCCAGGACGGTCAGTTGTGGTGCTGAATGGGGGTGCGGGGATACGCGACGGCGTGCGCCCGGCACGGCGGAAGGGCGTGCGCCACCGGCGGCTGAGAGGGGTTTGTTCGTGCCAGCTTTCCCATACAGCACCACACCGACGACGACAGCGGTCGCAGTCCCACCATCGCTCGCACTTCCGGTGATCGAGGCCGAGTTTCCCAGGCAGGTGCACGGGTATTGGCCCCAACTCCAGGAGAAGACACGCGGCTGGCTGCTGGAAAAGCGGCTCATGCCCGCGGACAAGGTGGAGGAACACGTCGACAGCCTGTGCTACACGGACCTCATGGCGGGGTACTTCATCGGCGCCCCCGACGAGGTGCTCCAGGCGATAGCGGACTTCAGCGCGTGGTTCTTCCTCTGGGACGACCGCCAGGACCGCGACGTCGTCCACGGCCGGCCCGCCGCCTGGGAGCGGCTGTGCCACGCGCTGCACACGGCCCTGGATTCCCCCCAGGACCACCTGCACCACCAGGACGCCCTGGTCGCGGGGTTCGCGGACAGTGTGCTGCGCTTCTACTCGTTCCGGTCGGCGCGGTGGAACGCCCGCTTCGCGCGGCACTTCCACGCGGTGATCGACGCCTACGACCGGGAATTCCAGAACCGCGTCGGAGACGTTGTGCCCACGGTCGAGGAATACCTCGCGCTGCGCCGTTTCACCTTCGCCCACTGGATCTGGACCGACCTGCTGGAGTCGAGCGCCGGCTGTGAACTCCCGGACGCCGTCCGGAAGAATCCCGCGTACCGGCGTCCGGCGCTGGTCAGTCAGGAATTCGCCGCCTGGTACAACGATCTGTGCTCACTGCCCAAGGAAATAGCGGGCGACGAGGTGCACAATCTCGGGATCAGTCTCGTCAAACACGACGGGCTGAGCCTGGAGGAGGCGATCGCGGAAATGCGCGGGCGCATCGAGGGGTGCGTATCCGAATTCCTGCTCGCGGAACAGGAGGGACTGCGATTCGCCGACGGCCTCGCGGACGGCACGGTACGGGGTAAGGAGCTCAGCGTCGCCGTAAGGGCCTGCCTCGGCAATATGCGGAACTGGTTCAGTTCCGTCTACTGGTTCCACCACGAGTCCGGCCGGTACATGGTCGACAGCTGGGAGGACCCGGCCACACCCCCGTACGTCGACGACGAAGGGGCGGGTGGGAAATGACCGCCGAATCAGTGCGGTCGGAAACCCGGCACAACGCCCCGGGATCGCACGAGCCACCGGTGGCCGGGGGCGGGGTGCCGCTTCTCGGCCACGGTCTGAGACTGGTCCGCGATCCGCTGGCCTTCATGTCCCAACTGCGCGACCACGGCGACGTCGTCCGGCTCCGGCTCGGCCCGAAGACGGTGTACGCGGTCACCACGCCCGCTCTCACGGGCGAGGTGGCCCTCAGCCCCGAGTTCATCATCTCCGGCCCGCTGTGGGAGTCCCTGGAGGGCCTGGTCGGCAAGGAGGGGGTGGCCACCTCCAACGGCGCGCTGCACCGGCGCCAGCGCCGTACCATCCAGCCCGCCTTCCGGCTCGACGCCATCCCCGCCTACGGGCCGGTCATGGAGGAGGAGGCGCACGCGCTGACCGAGCGATGGCGGCCCGGGGAGACGATCGACTGCGCCTCGGAGGCCTTCCGGATCGCCGTGCGCATCGCCGCCCGCTGCCTGCTGCGCGGCCAGTACATGGACGAGTGCGCCGACCGGCTGTGCGACGCGCTGGCCACCGTCTTCCGCGGGATGTACCAGCGGATGGTGGTGCCGCTCGGGCCGCTGTACCGGCTGCCGCTGCCGGCCAACCGCGAATTCAACCGCGCGCTGGCCGATCTGCATCTCCTTGTCGACGAGATCATCGCAGAGCGCCGGGCCTCCGGCCGGCATCCGGACGATTTGCTGACGGCATTGCTGACGGCGAAGGACGACAATGGCGAGCCCATCGGGGAGCAGGAGATCCACGACCAGGTGGTCGCGATACTCACTCCGGGCAGCGAAACGGTGGGAGCCACGATCATGTGGCTGCTCCGGGTGCTCGCGATACACCCGGAACACGGCGACCGGATCCGCGCGGAGGTCGAATCCGTGACCGGCGGCCGCCCCGTCGGATTCGACGACGTCCGCAGGCTCACGCACACCAACAATGTCGTCGTGGAGACGATGCGTTTGCGGCCCGCCGTATGGGTATTGACGCGGCGGGCGGTGACCGGGACCGAACTCGGTGGCTATCGCATTCCGGCCGGAGCGGACATCATCTACAGCCCTTACGCCGTCCAGCGTGATCGGCGCTCGTATCCGGACAACCTGGAGTTCGACCCGGACCGCTGGCTTCCCGAACGGGCCAAGGACGTACCGAAATATGCCATGAGCCCGTTCGGTGTGGGTAACCGCAAGTGCCCCAGCGACCACTTTTCGATGGCGCTTCTGAGTCTGTTCACCGCCGCGGTGGCGACGAAGTTCCGTTTCGAGGAGGTTCCCGGGTCGGACGGCACGCCCCGGGTCGGTATCACCCTGCGGCCGCAGAAGATGCTGGTGCGGCCGGTGCTCAGGTGAAGTGAGCGGCGCGGCGCGCGTTCAGGCGGCCTGCGGGCCCCGGAACGCGCGCCGGTAGGAGTTCGGGGTGGTGCCCAGTGCGCGGACGAACTGGTGCCGCAGCGCCGCCGCGGTGCCGAACCCCGTGCGGTCCGCGATCGTGTCCATGGTCTCGTCCGTCGCCTCCAGCAACCGCTGTGCCAGCAGCACGCGTTGGCGCAGCAGCCAGCGGTACGGAGTGGTACCCGTCTCCTGCTGGAAGCGGCGGGCGAAGGTCCGCGGCGACATATGGGCGCGGGCGGCGAGCTGTTCGACGGTGACCTCCTGGTCCAGGTGCTCCTCCATCCAGACCAGCACCTGGCCGACCGTGTCGCAGGAGGACTTCGGCAGTGGCCGCTCGACGTACTGGGCCTGCCCGCCGTCGCGGTGCGGGGGCACCACCATCCGCCGGGCGATCTTGTTGGCGACCTCCGGGCCCTGCTCCTTGCGCACGATGTGCAGACAGGCGTCGATGCCGGAGGCGGTGCCGGCCGAGGTGATCACCGGGTCCGCGTCCACGTACAGCACGTCCGGCTCGACCATCGCCCGCGGGAAGCGCCGGGCCAGTGTGTCCGCGTGCCTCCAGTGCGCCGCGCAGCGCCGCCCGTCCAGCAGGCCGGCGGCGCCCAGCACGAAGACGCCCGAGCAGACGCTGAGCACTCGCGCGCCCCTGTCCACCGCCCGGCGCAGCGCGTCCAGCAGTTCGGGCGGGTAGCCGCGCGAGGTGATGGCGTCCGCGGCCGGCACCGTGATCAGGTCGGCCTCCTCCAGCCGGTCCAGGCCGTGCGGTGTCGAGACCGTGAGGCCGGGGACATGCGTGCTCAGCGCCGGGCCCTCCGCGGAGACGACCGCGAAGTCGTAGACCGGCAGCCCCTCGTCGCTGCGGTCGAGTCCGAACACCTCGCAGACCACGCCGAGTTCGAAGGGGTGCACTCCGTCCAGCAGCACGGTGGCCACGTTTTTCAGCATGGCTCCAGTGTGCCCCCGCGGTGGCAGGATTTTGAAGGTGTACGGCAGTCCTGCCACTCACGGTAAGGAGCGTTCAGCGCGACATTGGTGTCCATGACTACGACACAGACGCAAGGCCTGATCTCGATGCTCGTCGTCCTCGGACTCCTGGTCCTCATGGTCCTGCCGTCGGTGGTCGGCATCGTCCACGACCGACGTGCCGACCGCCGGATCCGTCAGGCCCACGAGGACCAGGAGGGCCGCGAGAGCGGCGACGAGGCTCAGAAGTCCTCGTCCAGGTCGACGGTTCCCTCCACCGCCACCTGGTACGCCGACGGGCGCCGCTCGAAGAAGTTGGTCAGCTCCTGAACGCCCTGGAGCTCCATGAAGGAGAAGGGGTTCTCGGAGCCGTACACCGGAGCGAAGCCGAGGCGCGTCAGGCGCTGGTCGGCGACGCACTCCAGGTACTGCCGCATCGAGTCGGTGTTCATCCCCGGCAGGCCGTCACCGCACAGGTCGCGCGCGAACTGGAGCTCGGCCTCGACGGCCTCCCGCAGCATGTCGGTGACCTGCCGCTGGAGGTCGTCGTCGAAGAGGTCCGGCTCCTCCTTGCGCACGGTGTCGACCACGTCGAAGGCGAAGGACATGTGCATCGTCTCGTCGCGGAACACCCAGTTGGTGCCGGTGGCAAGACCGTGCAGCAGGCCGCGGCTGCGGAACCAGTAGACGTAGGCGAAGGCACCGTAGAAGAACAGGCCCTCGATGCACGCGGCGAAGCAGACGAGGTTGAGCAGGAAGCGCCGACGGTCCGCCTTCGTCTCCAACTGGTCCAGCTTCTCCACCGAGTCCATCCACTTGAAGCAGAACTCGGCCTTCTCCCGGATGGAGGGGATGTTCTCCACCGCGGCGAAGGCCGCGGCGCGGTCCTCCGGGTCGGGGAGGTAGGTGTCCAGCAGCGTCAGATAGAACTGGACGTGCACGGCCTCCTCGAACAGCTGCCTGCTCAGGTACAGGCGCGCCTCAGGGGAGTTGATGTGCTTGTAGAGCGTGAGCACCAGGTTGTTCGCCACGATCGAGTCACCGGTGGCGAAGAAGGCCACCAGCCGTCCGATCAGGTGCTGCTCGGCGGGGCTCAGCTTGGCGAGATCGGCGACGTCCGAGTGGAGGTCGACCTCCTCCACGGTCCAGGTGTTCTTGATGGCGTCCCGGTAGCGCTCGTAGAAGTCCGGGTAGCGCATCGGACGGAGCGTCAGCTCGAAGCCGGGGTCGAGCAGGTTCTTGGTCTCGCTGGTCATTACTGGCAGGCCTCGCAGGACTCGGGGTTTTCCAGGGAGCAGGCGACCGCCTCGGGGTCCGGCGTCGCCTGGACGGGGACAGTGGCGCGGGCGGCCCGCGCGATCCGGGTCGCGGGGCGGGAGCGCAGGTAGTACGTCGTCTTCAGGCCCTGCTTCCAGGCGTAGGCGTACATCGAGGAGAGCTTGCCGATGGTCGGCGTCTCCATGAACAGGTTCAGGGACTGGGACTGGTCCAGGAACGCGGTGCGGGCCGCGGCCATGTCGATCAGGCCGCGCTGCGGGATCTCCCACGCCGTGCGGTACAGCGTCCGCACGTCCTCGGGGATCCAGGCGAAGTCCTGCACCGAGCCGTTCGCCTCGCGCAGCGCCTCGCGGGTCCGGGCGTCCCAGACGCCGAGCGCCTTCAGATCGTTCACCAGGTACGAGTTGACCTGAAGGAACTCCCCGGAGAGTGTCTCGCGCTTGAAGAGGTTGGAGACCTGCGGCTCGATGCACTCGTACACGCCCGCGATCGAGGCGATGGTGGCGGTCGGGGCGATGGCGAGCAGCAGCGAGTTGCGCATGCCGACGGCGGCGATCCGCTCGCGCAGGGCCGCCCAGCGTTCCGGCCAGGTCAGCTCGACGTCGTAGTGGTCGGGGTGCAGCACGCCCCGGGCCGTACGGGTCTTCTCCCATGCGGGCAGCGGGCCCTCGCGCTCGGCGAGGTCGGCCGACGCCTCGTACGCGGCGAGCATGATCCGCTCGGCGATACGGGTGGACAGGGCCTTCGCCTCCGGGGAGTCGAAGGGCAGCCGCAGCTTGAAGAAGACGTCCTGAAGGCCCATGGCGCCCAGGCCCACCGGCCGCCAGCGGGCGTTGGAGCGGCCCGCCTGCTCGGTCGGGTAGAAGTTGATGTCCACCACGCGGTCGAGGAAGGTGACGGCGGTGCGGACGGTCTCGTCCAGCCGCTCCCAGTCGATGTCCCCGCCGGCCACGAACGCGCCGAGGTTGACCGAACCCAGGTTGCACACCGCCGTCTCGCCGTCGTCGGTGACCTCCAGGATCTCCGTGCAGAGGTTGGAGGAGTGGACGACGTGGCCGGGCTGTGCCGTCTGGTTGGCGGTGCGGTTGGCGGCGTCCTTGAAGGTCATCCAGCCGTTGCCGGTCTGCGCGAGGGTGCGCATCATGCGGCCGTACAGGTCGCGGGCCGGCATGGTCTTCCTCGCCAGGCCCCGCGCCTCCGCGGTGCGGTACGCGGCGTCGAACTCCTCGCCCCACAGGTCGGCCAGCTCCGGCACGTCCGCGGGGGAGAACAGCGACCACTGCCCGTCGGCGTTCACCCGGCGCATGAACTCGTCCGGGACCCAGTGCGCGAGGTTGAGGTTGTGCGTCCGGCGGGCGTCCTCGCCGGTGTTGTCGCGCAGCTCCAGGAACTCCTCGATGTCCGAGTGCCAGGTCTCCAGGTAGACCGCGGCGGCGCCCTTGCGCCGGCCGCCCTGGTTCACGGCGGCCACCGAGGCGTCCAGGGTCTTCAGGAACGGCACGATGCCGTTGGAGTGCCCGTTGGTGCCGCGGATCAGCGAACCGCGGGAGCGGATGCGGGAGTAGGCGATGCCGATGCCGCCGGCGTGCTTGGACAGACGGGCGACCTGGAGGTAGCGCTCGTAGATCGAGTCCAGCTCGTCCCTGGGGGAGTCGAGCAGGTAGCAGGACGACATCTGGGGGTGACGCGTCCCGGAGTTGAAGAGCGTGGGGGAGGAGGGCAGGTAGTCGAGGCGGCTCATCAGCCCGTAGAGCGCCTCGACCTCGTCGACCGACCGCGCGGTGGCGTCCTGCGCGAGACCCGCCGCGACCCGCAGCATGAAGTGCTGCGGCGTCTCGATCACCTTGCGGGTGATCGGGTGCCGCAGCAGGTACCGGCTGTGCAGGGTGCGCAGGCCGAAGTAGCCGAAGCGGTCGTCGGCGGCCCGGTCGATCAGCGCGTCCAGGCGGTCGGCATGGGCGCGTACGAACTCGGCCGTCCGGTCGGCGATGAGGCCCTCGCGATGCCCCACGGCGACCGAGTCGGTGAAGGAGGCGACGCCCTGGGAGGCGGCCTCGGCGCGGACGGCGAGGGTCAGCAGCCTGGCCGCGAGCCGGGAGTAGGCGGGGTCCTCGGAGATGAGCCCGGCGGCCGCCTCCGTGGCCAGCTCGCGCAACTCGGCCTCGTCGGCCCGCGCCGACCGGCCGCGCAGCGCGGCGGCGGCGACCCGGCCGGGGTCGGCGTCGGGGAGGTCGGCGGTCAGCTCGGTCAGGGTCCGCAGCAGTACGGCACCTGGACCGTCGGTTTCCGGAGCTGTGACTGAAACCGGGTCTGCTGGCGCGATGGTCACGTGGAGCTCTCCCTCGCTCGGCACGGGGCCTCGCCGAGGGCAGGGGGCGGCACACGAGCGCACGCGGCGCCGCGTCCACCGGCCCATTCCACGAGGCCCGGACGTCAGGGCACCCGGACCGGACGGCCGGGCGCACTGTCGGCAGGTCCTCGGACTGACGCTCGTGGCGGCCCATGGGGGCATACGTGCACGAGTACACCGTTGCGGGACAGTTCCGGATTCGCACCGGATTCCCCTGCGGCGACAGTGAGCACGAGCATACATCTTGTGCTGAGTGAGTCGGGCACCCCCATATGTTGTGCCGCGTCGACTCCGGAACGTGTCAGAATGTCAACTCGTAGGTGAGCAGCATGATGTCGTCCAGGTGCGGGAGGGGGTTCCAGTCCCGGCCCGGCGTGCGGACGAAGCCCAGACGCTCGTAGATGCGGTGGGCGGTGTGCATGGTGCCCTGGGTGGACAGCACCACGCGGACACAGCCCTGCACGGCCCGTGCCCGGTCCAGGCAGGCCCGTACGAGGGCCTCGCCGACGCCTCGGCCGCGCGCCGTGTGGGCGACCGCGAGCATCCGTATCTCGGTCTCCCCGGGACCGGCGAGGTCGGCCATGGGGCCAGTGCCGGGGACGAAGGTCACGCCGCCGAGCACCGTCCCGTCCGCCACCGCCACCAGCACCTCGGCCGCGGCCGCCCGCTTGGCCACGTCCCGCAGCTCGCCGAGATACTCGTCGCTCTCGCCGAAGTCGAGGAGCCCGTCCCGGAGGTAGGCCTGGGCGGTGATCTCACCGAGGGTGCCGTACTCGCCGGGTTCCACCGGCCGGATCGCGATGTCCATGGCCCGAGTGTGCCGCACGGGCACGGCAGCGGGCCGCCGGATTTCTCCGGCGGCCCGTGGGATGCCCCTCCCGGGTGTCAGTGCGGCGCCGCCGCCGTGGTCGGCGGGAGCTCCACCTCGACGCCCGGGTCGCCGGCGTCCGCCGTGTAGTCCTCCGGCCGGGTCTCGTCCACGCCCTGAGGCGCCTTGACCGCCCTCAGCACGAACGTCAGGACCACCGCGACGACCGCGTTGAGCACGAACGCCGTCAGGCCGATGTAGCCGATCTCGCCGATGCCCGGGATCTCCTTCGCCGAACCGCCGAAGTGCTTCTGCGTCGGCGAGGCGACCCCGTAGGCGGCGACCGTGCCGTAGACCATGCCGACCGCCCAGCCCGCCAGCAGCGCCCAGCGGTGGAACCAGCGGGTGAACAGGCCGCCGACCAGGGCCGGGAAGGTCTGCAGGATCCAGATGCCGCCGAGCAGCTGGAAGTTGATGGCGACCGTCTTGTCCATGGTCAGGACGAAGACCAGCGCGCCCACCTTGACCAGCAGCGACACGATCTTGGAGACCCGGGTCTCCTCCTTCGGCGTCGCGTGCGGGCGGAGGAAGTCCTTGTAGATGTTGCGGGTGAACAGGTTCGCGGCGGCGATCGACATGATGGCCGCCGGCACCAGCGCGCCGATGGCGATCGCCGCGAACGCCACGCCCGCGAACCAGTCCGGGAACATGTTCTCGAACAGCTGCGGAATGGCCAGCTGGCCGTTCTTCACCTGCACGCCCGCCGCGATCGCCATGAAGCCCAGCAGGGCGAGCAGGCCCAGCATCAGCGAGTACAGCGGCAGGATCGTGGTGTTGCGGCGGATCACCTCGCGGCTGCGCGAGGACAGGGTCGCGGTGATCGAGTGCGGGTACATGAACAGCGCGAGCGCGGAGCCCAGGGCCAGCGTGGCGTACGTCCACTGGCCGGCCGCCGCCGGCACCAGGCCGCCCGTCCCCGACTCGCTGAACTTCTGGTCCGCCTTGGCGAACACCTCGCCGAAGCCGCCCAGCTTGATCGGGATGTAGATGATGGCCACCGCGATCACGATGTAGATCAGGGTGTCCTTCACGAACGCGATCAGCGCGGGCGCGCGCAGTCCCGACGAGTAGGTGTAGGCCGCCAGCACACCGAAGGCGATCAGCAGCGGCAGGTCCTTCACGAACCAGTGGGTGCTGTCGCCGCCACCGACGCCCATCACGTCAAGCACGGCCTGGATGCCGACCAGTTGGAGCGCGATGTACGGCATGGTCGCGAGGATGCCGGTGAGCGCCACCGCCAGCGACAGGCTCTTGGAGCCGAACCGGCCGCGGACGAAGTCCGAGGTGGTCACGTATCCGTGCCGGTGGGACACCGACCACAGCCGCGGCAGGAACGTGAAGATCAGCGGGTAGACCAGGATCGTGTACGGCACCGCGAAGAAGCCGGCCGCGCCCGTGGCGTAGACGGCGGCCGGCACGGCCACGAAGGTGTAGGCGGTGTACAGGTCGCCGCCGAGCAGGAACCAGGTCACCCAGGTGCCGAACGACCGGCCGCCCAGGCCCCATTCGTCCAGGCTGTGCTCGTTCTCGGCACGGCGCCAGCGCGAGGCCAGGAAGCCCATGACGGTGACGAGCAGGAAGAAGAAGACGCAGACGCCGAGCGCGACGCCGTTGACACCGTCCTTCACTTGACCGCACCCCCGTCCTCGGGCGTGGCGGCAGGGGCGGTCCGCGCGGCCCGCGAGGCCCGGGCGGCGCGCTGATCACGCAGCCACAGCCGGTATGCGGTCATCGTCAGGGCCGCGGAGAGGACCACCCACAGCATCTGGTACCAGTAGAAGAACGGGATCCCTGTGAACACCGGATCCGTCTTCGCGTACGACCCCACCCACAGCAGCGCCACGAAGGGGGCGACGAGGCAGAGGGCGATGACGACCCGTAAGGGTGTCACCACCGCTCTGGTGGCTTCCGGGGCATTCGACATGTGGCGACTCCGTCCCCTAGCTGATCACCGGCGAGCGTCCGTGCAGTGCGCAGGCAATCTAGGTCACGGTGTCACAGGTGCGGAATCCCTCGCGCGCATGACGCCGCGGACCGCCACGAGATTCTTACGCCATCACAGGACCCTTACTCCTGTGGCCGCTTGAGACGCGCCACGAACTTGTAGCGGTCCCCGCGGTACACCGACCGCACCCACTCCACCGGCCGGCCCTCGCGGTCCAGGGAGTGCCGGGAGAGCAGCAGCATCGGCAGGCCCACGTCGGTGCCGAGCAGGCCCGCCTCGCGCGGAGTGGCCAGCGAGGTCTCGATGGTCTCCTCGGCCTCTGCGAGATGGACGTCGTAGACCTCGGCGAGGGCGGTGTAGAGGGAGGTGTACTTCACCAGGCTGCGCCGCAGCGCGGGGAAGCGCTTGGCCGACAGGTGAGTGGTCTCGATGGCCATCGGCTCGCCGTTGGCCATGCGCAGCCGCTCGATGCGCAGCACGCGCCCGCCGGCGGTGATGTCGAGCAACTCGGCCAGGCGGTCGTCGGCGGTCACGTAGCCGATGTCCAGCAGCTGCGAGGTCGGCTCCAGGCCCTGGGCGCGCATGTCCTCGGTGTAGGAGGTCAGTTGCAGTGCCTGGGAGACCTTCGGCTTGGCGACGAAGGTGCCCTTGCCCTGGATGCGCTCCAGCCGGCCCTCGACGACGAGTTCCTGGAGCGCCTGCCGCACCGTGGTGCGCGAGGTGTCGAACTCGGCCGCCAGGGTCCGCTCCGGCGGGACCGGAGTGCCCGGCGGCAGCGTCTGCGTGATGTCGAGCAGGTGCTTCTTCAGGCGGTAGTACTTGGGCACGCGCGCGGTACGGACGGTCGCCCCACCCTCGTTCTCCGCACTGCTGACGTCGGTGCTCATGCTCCGCCTTCCCGGCTCCAGTGCCGAAGCGGCCGACGTCCCGTCGGCCCCGGCTCACATCGTGGCACGGCTTCGCGTGCCGGGTGGTCACCCGTACGCTCCGTGATCTCCTCTGTATACCGTTGCGACTCCGGCTGGTCTAGTCCATCGCCCCGGCCAGGGCGGGTGGTCCACCTGGCCAGGGCGGCCGGCAGGCCGCGTGCGACCGCCACTGGTCCAGTGGAACGCGGGCGTCCATTTTGCCGGACGAACAATGAAAGGTCCCTGCATATCGCGGTCGCATAACGGACCACGTGAGCGGGTCGGCGCACTCTTGACAGCCCTATTGGTCTGGGCCAAGCTCCCCGTACTGGTCTACACCATTGGTCCAGGTCCCGGCCCCACGGGCGGTTACGCGCCGACGCTCGGATGTCGCTCAACCGCGGGGAGGCAGGGGGGTTTGTGGCATCCCTGAGGAGGGTGGCGTGAAGCGCAAGCTGGTAGCCGCGATCGGTATCGCGGGCATGATGGTCTCCGTCGCGGCGTGTGGGGGCGGCAAGGGCGACGACGGGGACAAGGCCAAGAGCGGCAAGGACGGCTACGCCGGCCAGACGCTCACCGTGTGGGTGATGGACGGCTCGTCCCCGGACCAGTGGCAGAAGGACGTCACCGCGGCCTTCGAGGCCAAGACCAAGGCGAAGGTCAAGTTCGAGATCCAGCAGTGGGACGGCATCCAGCAGAGGCTGACCACCGCCCTGTCCGAGGAGAACCCGCCGGACGTCTTCGAGGTCGGCAACACCCAGACCCCGGCCTACGCCAAGACCGGAGGCCTCGCCGACCTCGCGGACCTGAAGTCCTCGATCGGCGGCGACTGGACCGCGTCCCTCAACAACTCGTCCGTCTTCGACGGCAAGCAGTACGCGGCGCCGTGGTACTTCGCCAACCGTGTCGTCCTCTACAACAAGAAGCTCTGGGCCGACGCCGGCATCAAGGACACGCCCAAGACCCGCGACGAGTTCTACGCCGACCTCAAGAAGGTCGGTGACAAGACCGGTGCCGAGCCGATCTACCTGCCCGGCCAGAACTGGTACCACTTCGTCGGCCTGGTGGTCGGCGAGGGCGGCGAGCTGGTGAAGAAGGACGGCGACAAGTACGTCTCCAACCTGGCCGACCCGAAGGTCGCCGCCGCCATGGAGACCTACAAGAAGTTCCAGGCCCTGTCCAAGGCGCCCAAGGACAAGGACGAGGCCAACCCGCAGCAGGGCGAGGTCTTCGCCAAGGGCAAGGTCGGCGCCTTCATCGGCATGGGCTGGGAGGCCGGTATCGCGATCAAGGCCAACCCGAAGATCGAGAAGGAGATCGGCTACTTCACCATCCCGGGCGTCACGGCCGACAAGCCCGAGGGCGTCTTCCTCGGCGGCTCCAACCTCGCCGTCGCCGCGGGCAGCAAGAAGCAGGAACTCGCCCGGGAGTTCCTGAAGATCGCCCTGTCCGACCAGTACGAGGGTCAGCTCGCCAAGGAGAACGGCGTCATCCCCAACAAGGAGTCGCTGCAGAGCAACCTCCAGGGCAACGCCGTCGCCGAGGCCGCCGCCCCGGCCGCCGCTGGCGGCGGCACCACGCCGCTGATCCCGGAGTGGGCCGCGGTGGAGAACGATCCGAACCCGGTCAAGGCATACATGACCGCCGTGCTGAACGGGAAGTCCCCGGCCGAGGCCGCCAAGCAGGTCGAGGGCGAGTTCAACAAGCGCCTGGCGCAGAAGCAGTAGCACCGGGTGAGCCGGGGCGGGGCAGCCGTACGACGGACGGCCCCGCCCCGGCACCTGTACGCGGGTCGACGTACCTAGGGCCCCTCGGCCGAGAAGAGAGATCGCGAGCATGACCGTGCAGACCGAACGGCCGCCCTCAGGCCCGGTGGACGCCCGCAGGGCGGACGGCCGGGCATCCGGCGGTCCGACACCGCGAGCCGCCTCGCGCAGGGGCGGGGCGGCCCCCTATCTGTTGCTGCTGCCCGCCTGCGCGGCCACCGCGCTGCTGCTCGGCTGGCCGCTGCTGAAGGACTTCCTGCTGTCGTTCCAGAACCTCAACATGACGCAGCTGATCCAGCACGTCACCGAGTGGAACGGCGTCGACAACTACAAGGAGACCCTCACCAGCGAGGACTTCTGGCGAGTCACCCTCCGCTCGGTCCTGTTCACGGCGGTCAACGTCGCCCTGATCATGGTCCTGGGCACGTTGATCGGCCTGCTGCTCGCCCGCCTCGGCAAGCGCATGCGGTTCGCGTTGCTGATCGGCCTGGTGCTGGCCTGGGCCATGCCCATCGTGGCGGCCAGCACCGTCTACCAGTGGCTGTTCGCCCAGCGTTTCGGTGTCGTCAACTGGGTGCTGGACAAGCTCGGCTGGCACTCGATGGCCGACTACAGCTGGACCAGCAGCCAGATGTCGACGTTCTTCGTCATCACCGCGCTGATCGTGTGGGGGTCCATCCCGTTCGTCGCGATCAACCTGTACGCGGCGACCACCACCATCCCCGCCGAGCTGTACGAGGCGGCATCCCTCGACGGCGCCGGTGCCTGGCGGAGCTTCACCACGGTCACCCTGCCGTACCTGCGGCCCTTCCTCTACGCGACGACCTTCCTGGAGATCATCTGGGTCTTCAAGGCGTTCGCACAGGTCCTTCTCATCAACAACGGCGGCCCGGACCGGCTCACCGAGATCTTTCCCGTCTACGCCTACATCGAGGGCATCGGCAACCAGCACTACGGCATGGGTGCGGCGATCGCCGTCCTGACCATCCTGATGCTGCTCGGGCTGACCGCCTACTACCTCAGGATCGTGCTCAAGCAAGAGGAGGACGAGCTGTGAAGCGCTCGCTCTTCGGCCGCCTGTGGCCCAACGCCATGGCCGTCGTCCTGTTCATCGGCTTCGTCTTCCCCGTGTACTGGATGTTCTCCACGGCGTTCAAGCCGACCGGCGACATCATCTCCGAGGACCCGGTCTGGTTCCCCGTCGACTTCACCTTCGAACACTTCAGGACGGCGACACAGGTCGACCACTTCTGGACGTACGTCACCAACTCGGTGACCGTCACGGTCCTCGCCGTCGTCTTCTCGCTGATCATCGCGTTGGCCGGCTCCTTCGCCCTGGCGCGGATGCGGTTCAAGGGGCGGCGCGGCTTCGTCATCGGCTTCATGCTGGCCCAGATGGCGCCCTGGGAAGTCATGATCATCGCCATCTACATGATCGTGCGGGACGCGTCGATGCTGAACAGCCTCGTGCCCCTGACGCTCTTCTACACGATGATGATCCTGCCCTTCACCATCCTGACGCTGCGCGGCTTCGTCGCCGCCGTGCCGAAGGAACTGGAGGAGGCGGCCATGGTGGACGGCTGCTCCCGTATGACGGCCTTCCGCCGGGTCATCCTGCCGCTGCTCGCCCCGGGCCTGATGGCCACCTCGCTGTTCGGCTTCATCACCGCCTGGAACGAGTTCGCCCTCGTCCTGGTGCTGAACAAGGACATCGAGGCCAAGACGCTGCCGCTGTGGCTGTCCAGCTTCCAGACCCAGTTCGGCGACGACTGGGGCGCGACCATGGCGGCCTCCTCCCTCTTCGCCGTCCCGATCCTGATCCTCTTCGTCTACCTCCAGCGCAAGGCTGTCAGCGGCCTGACCGCGGGCGCCGTGAAGGGATAACGCCACCCGATGACGACAATCGCCAGCGGCACCGACACACTCACCCGCGACGCGCTGACCGTCCTCCAGCCCGGCTTCACCGGGACCACGGCCCCCGACTGGCTGCTCCGGCGCCTGGGCGAGGGCCTGTCCTCGGTCGGCCTGTTCGGCCGGAACATCGCCTCGCCCGAACAGTTGGCCGCCCTCACCGCCCAGTTGCGCGCCGAACGCGAGGACGTTCTGGTCGCCATCGACGAGGAGGGCGGCGACGTCACCCGTCTGGAGGTGCGCACCGGCTCCAGCTTCCCCGGCAACCACGCGCTGGGCGCGGTGGACGACGTGGAACTGACCCAGGCCGTCGCGCGCGAACTCGGCAGGCGGCTGGCCGTGTGCGGAGTGAACTTCAACTGGGCGCCCTCCGCGGACGTCAACTCCAACCCCGGCAACCCGGTCATCGGCGTACGGTCCTTCGGGGCCGCCACCGACCTGGTCGCCCGGCACACCGCCGCCTACGTCACCGGCCTCCAGTCCGCCGGGGTCGCCGCCTGCACCAAGCACTTCCCCGGGCACGGCGACACCGCCGTGGACTCCCACCACGCGATGCCCCGCATCGACGTGGGCGCCGAGGTGCTCCAGGAGCGCGAACTGGCCCCGTTCCGCGCGGCGATCGCCGCCGACAGCAAGGCCGTGATGAGTGCCCACATCCTGGTGCCGGCCCTGGACCCCGACCTTCCGGCAACGTTGTCCCGCCGGGTGCTGACGGACCTCCTGCGCGGCGAACTCGGCTACGAGGGCCTGATCGTCACCGACGGCATGGAGATGCGGGCCATCGCGGACAACTACGGCCTCCGGCGCGGCAGCGTCCTGGCCATCGCCGCCGGGGCCGACGCGATCTGCGTGGGCGGCGGACTGGCCGACGAGGAGACCGTGACCGGTCTGCGCGACGCCCTGGTCGCCGCGGTCCGCTCCGGCGAACTGCCCGAGGAGCGGCTGGCGGACGCGGCCGACCGGGTCCGCGCCCTAGCCCGCTGGACCACCGCGGCCGCGGGCCCGGCCGGGACGCGCGGCGACGCCGACCCGGTGGTCGGGCTGCGGGCGGCCCGGCGCGCGCTGCGCGTCACCGCCGCGGAGGACTTCACCCCGCTCACGGATCCGCCCTACGTCGCCGCCCTCACCCCCGTCGCCAACATCGCCGTCGGCGACGAGACTCCGTGGGGCGTGGCCGCCGAGCTCTGCCGCCTCCTGCCGGGCACCCGGACGGGCAGCTTCGCCGGCGAGGACGCGGGCCGCGCGGCCCTTCAGGAGGCCGGCACCCGGCGGGTGGTGGCCGTCGTCCGCGACGAGCACCGCCACCCCTGGATGGCGGCCGCCCTGGACACCCTGCTCACGGCCCGCCCCGACACGGTGATCGTCGAGATGGGCGTCCCCCAGGCGCCCCCACGAGGCGCCCTCCACATCGCCACCCACGGCGCGGCCCGCGTCTGCGGCCGAGCAGCGGCGGAGGCCATCACGGGCGGGTGAACCGCCTGCCGGCGCCCACACCGCCGCTGTCGGCCACTCGACCGCCCGGGTCCGTGACCTCCCGGCGCACCACCGGTGACACACAGCAGACAGCGGCGCCCCGGTGGGCCAGGAGCGGGGCGGTACTGGTCCCTGCGGACCCGGTCCGCGACGCCTTCCGCAGGTCCGGGAGCCGGGAGGTGTTCTTCGGGGCGGACCCGAGCGGGCGCTGCCTGGGCCCGGCCCGGGAGGCGTTGCGCGGTGGTTTTGGCCCCGGCGAGCCCGGGTGGGCGCCGCCTGGTGGCCCCCCGGGGCCCGGGGCGGGGCATTCGCCCCGGCCGACCGGGCGGCTACTGCCTGGGACCGGGCCCACCGCCCGGAGGGGGTGGCATCTGCCCCTATCGACCCGGCAGTGGCCGCCTGCGACCCGTTTCGCGAGGCCTTTCGCGGGGCCGGGAGCGGGGAGGTGCTTCTCCCTCGGCGACGTGGACGGTCGTGGCCCGGGACCGGGCCGGTGAGGTGGCCCGCAGAGCCGGGAGCGGGGGGATGTGCCCTTCCGGCTGTCCCAGGCGGTCGCCGCCTGGGACCCGTTCCGCGAGGCCTTTCGCAGGGCCCGGAGCGGGGAGGTGTTCCCTTCCGGCTGACCTGGGCAGTGGCCGCCTGGGATCTGTTCCGCGAGGCCTTTCGCAGGGTCGGGAGCCCGGCGTGCCGGCCGACCCGCGCCGGGATTCCTCCCCGGCCGACCCGGGCGTGCCGGCTCGGGCTTCCGTGGCGAGGTGGGGGCGGGGCGGCGCCGGCCCGCTCGGCGCCCAGCCGGCGGGACGGTCGCCCGGCGCTGCCGTGCCTCGGGACTGCCCGCTGCCGCGGTTGTGACCCCGCCACGCCCGCCGCCGTGGCGGCACCATGCGTGTGAGGCCGCCCCCGCCACGCCTTACGGCTGTCGACGCGGCGACGCCGGCCGCCCCCTGCGGGGTGGCCGGCGTCGCCGCGGATCGGGCCGCGCGAGTGGCTAAATACCCTGCCAGTCCGGCTTGTTGTTGTACGTGTGGCGGAAGTAGTCGGCGAGCTTCAGCTTGGACGCGGCGGCCTCGTCGACGACGACCGTCGCGTGCGGGTGGAGCTGAAGGGCCGAGGCGGGGCAGACGGCGGCCAGCGGGCCCTCGACGGTCGCCGCGACCGCGTCCGCCTTGCCCTCGCCCGTGGCCAGCAGCACCAGGTGCCGCGCCTCCAGGATCGTCCCGATGCCCTGCGTGATGACGTGGTGCGGCACCTGGTCGACATCGCCGTCGAAGAAGCGCGCGTTGTCGGCGCGGGTCTGCTCGGTCAGGGTCTTGATCCGGGTGCGCGAGGCGAGCGACGAGCACGGCTCGTTGAACCCGATGTGCCCGTCGGTCCCGATCCCGAGCAGTTGCAGGTCGACGCCGCCGGCCTCGGCCAGGGCCCGGTCGTAGGCCGCGCAGGCCGACAGGACGTCCTCGGCGGTGCCGTCGGGCCCGAGGAAGGCGTCCATCCCGATGCCGAGGGGCTCCAGCACCTCCCGGCGCAGCACCGAGCGGTAGGACTCGGGGTGGTCGGCGGGCAGCCCCACGTACTCGTCGAGCTGGGCGATCCGCGCCCGCGAGATGTCCGCGGCGCCGGAGCGCACCTTGGCCGCCAGCGCCTCGTACACGGGCAGGGGAGTGGAGCCCGTGGCCACGCCGAGCAGGGCGTCGGGCTTGCGCCGGAGCAGCCGCGCCATCGCCTCGGCGATGAGTTCGCCGCCCGCTCTGGCATCCGGAACGATGACAACTTCCACGCTGGGCCTGCCGATCTGAGGAGGATCTGGAGGGGACGGACCCGACAACGGGGGTCGTGTGGTTTAGACCAATCCAAGCCCAATCTAACAGAGTCGGGCCCGTCCGTGCGGTACTCCTCCGCCCGCGTGCCCGAGGCGGTGGGGACGGCAGCCCGGGGGGATCGCGACCGGCGTGCGACGGCGTGAGCCGGGGGAGTCGAGGCGCTCACGGAAATCCACCGCGCCATCCGGCCCCGCCGCCGAGCTGGGCGGGCTAGGCTGCGGGGAGCGTGCCGGGAGATCCGGTCGGCAGGCCGGCCCGACTCCGTCCCGACCGGTCGTTCGGTGAAGAAAACACAACAACCGCCGTCCCGCACATGGACAGGGCAAGTGGTCTAGTCCAGAATGCTGTGAGACGTCTAGAAGAGCGCACGCGCGCGGCACCGCCCGCGCACGACAGGTGAACGCACGAGCCTCCGTCTTCCCCGCACAGGAAGGCGGACCGAGGATCCGGAGCTCTCTGCCCTGACTGCTTCGGTTCCTCATCCTTCGGCCGACCGGGACCGCACGCCCGCGGCCGATGCTGCTCCGGGCTGCGGTGCCGGGAGGGTTGAGGGTCCCTCTCAGGCGCCGCGGCCCGCGGGTGTCTCCGGGGCCCGGCGTCTCCGCTTATTTCAGGACCGTACAAACGCCCGGGTACGCTCGCAGACGTGCCCTCCATGAACGAACTCGTACGCCAGCACACCGCGCTCGACGACTCCGATCTCGAGTGGCTGCACATGCTGGTCTCGGAGTGGCAGCTGCTCTCCGACCTCTCCTTCGCCGACCTGGTCCTGTGGGTCCCCACCCTGGATGGCACCCGGTACGTCTCGGTCGCCCAGATGCGGCCCAACACCGGACCCACCTCCTACCAGAACGACATGGTCGGCCACCTCGTCCCGCGCGGCCGCCGCCCGATGCTGGACGCCGCGCTCGACGAGGGCCGGATCGTGCGGGAGGGCGACCCCGAGTGGCGCGAGGAGGTCCCGGTCCGCGTCGAGTCCATCCCGGTGCGGCGGGAGGGGCGCGTCCTCGGCGTCATCGCGCGCAACACCAACCTGCTGACCGTGCGCACCCCGAGCCGGCTGGAGCTGACGTATCTGCAGAGCGCCTCGGACCTGGCGCAGATGATCGCGGCCGGTTCCTTCCCGTTCCCGGACCAGCAGGTCGACATGGACGCCTCGCCGCGCGTCGGCGACGGCCTGATCCGGCTGGACGCGGACGGCATCGTCCAGTACGCCTCGCCCAACGCGCTCTCCGCCTACCACCGCCTCGGCCTCGCCGCCGACCTCGTCGGCCACCACCTGGGCGAAACCACCGCCGAACTCGCCCCCTCCCGGGCCCCGGTGGACGAGGCGCTGGTGAAGCTGGCCAGTGGCTGGGCGCCCCGGGAGTTCGAGATCGAGGCCCACGACGGGGTGATCCAGTTCCGGGCGATCCCGCTCAAGCCCAAGGGCACCCGCATAGGTTCGCTGGTGCTGCTCCGGGACGTGACCGAACTGCGCCGACGCGAGCGGGAGTTGATCACCAAGGACGCGACGATCCGGGAGATCCACCACCGGGTCAAGAACAACCTCCAGACGGTGGCGGCCCTGCTCAGGCTCCAGGCCCGGCGCATCGAGTCCGCACGCGGCCGGGAGGCCCTGGAGGAGGCGGTCCGCCGGGTCGGGTCGATCGCCATCGTGCACGAGACGCTGTCCCAGAACCTGGACGAGCGCGTGGAGTTCGACGAGATCGCCGACCGGGTGCTGGCGATGGTCGCCGAGATCTCGCCGGGCAAGGTGACCGGGCGGCGCAGCGGCCGCTTCGGGATCCTGGACGCCGAGGTCGCCACCCCGCTGTCGATGGTGCTGACCGAGGTTCTGCAGAACGCCCTGGAACACGGCTTCGGCGAGGGCGATACGGGGACGGTGGAGGTCTCCGCGGTCCGCGGCGGCACCTCGCGCGAGGCCCGACTGCTCGTCACCGTTCAGGACGACGGCGTGGGTCTGCCCGACGGCTTCGACCCGCACAGCTCCGGCAACCTCGGCCTCCAGATCGTACGGACCCTGGTCGAGGGGGAGTTGGGCGGCACCTTCGACATGGTGCCGGCCCCGGAGCGCGGCACCCGGGTGATCCTCGACATTCCCGTGCAAGCACACAAGTAGCCCGCACGGCAACAGCATCGGACCCCGCACAGCAAAGAGCCTCGGACCGAAATCGGTCCGAGGCCAGTCGCTCGTTGCGGCTTGTGTGCGCATCGGGGGTACTGCGCGCTGCGGCTCGGGGGCGGGAGATGCGTACTCGCTGTACGCGCCGCCAAGCTCAGGCTGTCAGCGGGGTGGCTGTGGTCAGGCGGAGGCCTGACGAGCCCGGTTGCGGGCGGCGCGGCGCTTCATCGCGCGGCGCTCGTCCTCGCTGAGACCACCCCAGACGCCGGAGTCCTGACCGGACTCGAGCGCCCACTGCAGGCACTGCTCCATAACCGGGCAGCGACGGCAGACGGCCTTGGCTTCCTCGATCTGCAGCAGCGCAGGACCGGTGTTGCCGATGGGGAAGAACAGCTCGGGGTCTTCCTCGCGGCAAACGGCGTTGTGACGCCAGTCCATGGCTGCTACCTCTCTTGGTGTGACGTGCGGTTGCTTGTGAATGTGAACGCTTTCACGAATCCCTCAACAAGGGAAGGGCCGACTGCCAGGTTCCCTGGCGTGGTCCTGTGATTTGGAGAGGGGTTCCGGTGATCTCTGGGGCCCGTGTGGTGGGCCGTCCCGATCGCCACGTAGAGACTCGCAAACCTCGGCGGCGGATACAACCCCTTCCGGAAAGTTTTTTTTGATTCCTCGGTGTCGACTAGGTCACAGCCGTACTTCCATGGGGTGGATCCTGGCCTAAACGTTCGAGTGAAAGGACTTTGGGCCCTTCTACTCACACAATCACACGCAGTGCACGGCGTACGCCTGTGAACGTCACGCTTCTACGCAGCCCCAGGTGGTCACCGTCCATCTGGAGGGGGAGCGGCACCTTCGAATGCAAGGTGAAGCGGCTCAGATCGTGCAGGGAGGCCGCATGCCTGCCATGGGGGCCGCGGTCGAGGGACGAAGTGAGCAACTGGGTGCCATACCGGGCAACCGCGGCGGTGGACAGACGGCTGAGACCGAGCACGTCGAGCCCGGTATCGAACGAGGCCTTAGGCGACGTGTACATCGGGCGATTGCCGAGATACGTCCACGGCGAGGTGTTCGACACTATCGCCACCACCAGTTCGGTGAGCGGGTCCTCCCCGGGCCGCTCCAGGGTGATCGTCCCGTGCCGGCGGCTCTGCTCCCCGAGGAACTGGCGGACCACCTGCCGTACGTACAGGGCGTGCGTGGACTTCTTGCCGCGCTCGCGCTGCTGCTCCACGCGGCCGACCACGCCGGCGTCGAAGCCGAGCCCGGCGTTGAAGGTGAACCAGCGCTCCGGCACCGCCGCGTCGTCGGTACCGGGCGTGCCCGAGGCCAGTCCCAGGCCGACCGTGCGCTCGCCGCCCCGGCGCAGGGCGTCCAGGATCGCGCCGGTGGCCTCCACGGCGTCGTTGGGCAGGCCCAGGGCGCGGGCGAAGACGTTGGTGGAACCGCCGGGCACCACCGCCAGGCGCGGCAGGCGCTCGGGGTCCGGGCCGCGGTGCAGCAGGCCGTTGACGACCTCGTTGACCGTGCCGTCGCCGCCGAGGGCCACCACCAGGTCGATGTCCTCGCTGTCCGCGGCCTGCCGGCCGAGGTCGCGGGCGTGGCCGCGGTACTGGGTGGTGACCGCGTCCAGCTTCATCTCGCTGGCGAGCGCGTGGATCAGGACGTCGCGCGTACGTGCGCTTGTGGTGGTTGCCGCCGGATTGACCACGAGTAGTGCACGCATGAGGTGCAGCGTACCTACCGGACAGTACCCGCCCCACCCCGAGGTAGGGACTGGGTAAGAGATCGGGACGTGAGCCTGCACACGGTGGTCCGTGCCGCGAGGGCTACGCTGCTGGGGTGAGCAGTGACCGCAACCCCACCCCCAGGACCACGGACGGCACGGACGCCCCGGATACAGCGGGTCCGCGCCCGCGGCGGCTGACGTACGCGGCGGCGCTGGCCGCCCTGGAAGGGCTCGTGCTGGTGGCCGGCGGGATTTGGATGCTCGTTGCGGGCATCAGCGGCCATGAGGGCGACCGGCAGACCGGCGTCACCGGCGGCATCACGGTGATCGTGCTCGCGCTGCTGCCGCTGCTCGCCGCCCGCGGACTGCTGCTGCGCCGCAGCTGGAGCCGGGGACCGGCGGTCATCACGCAGATCATGGCGCTGCCCGTCGCCTACACCCTGCTGCGGGCCGACGGCCTGGCCATCCCGGCCGGCATCGCGCTCGCCGTGGTGGCCGTGGCGTCGCTGGTGCTGCTCGTGAACCCGGAGACGACGCAGGCCCTCGGCATCAAGGGCCCGGGCCGGGCCGGGGAGACCGGGCAGCGATAGCCCCGCGGCCGGCCTCCGCCCCGGCCGTTCCGGTCCCCGCGGTCCTCGCGGCCCTTCCGCTACTCCTCCACCAGCAGCTTCTCCCGCAGCTGGGCCAGTGTGCGGGCCAGCAGCCGGGAGACGTGCATCTGTGAGATGCCGACCTCCTGCGCGATCTGCGACTGGGTCATGTTGCCGAAGAAGCGCAGCAGCAGGATCCGCTTCTCGCGCGGCGGGAGATCCTCCAGCAGCGGCTTCAGCGACTCCCGGTACTCCACGCCCTCCAGCGCCTCGTCCTCGGCGCCCAGGGTGTCCGCGACCGCCGGGGACTCGTCGTCCGTGTCGGGCACGTCCAGGGACAGCGTGGAGTAGGCGTTGGCCGACTCCAGGCCCTCCAGGACCTCCTCCTCGGAGATGGCGAGCTTCTCGGCGAGTTCGTGCACCGTCGGGGAGCGGCCGTGCAGCTGGGACAGCTCGGCCGTCGCGGTGGTCAGCGCCAGGCGCAGCTCCTGGAGCCGACGCGGCACACGCACCGCCCAGCCCTTGTCCCGGAAGTGCCGCTTGATCTCGCCGACGACCGTCGGAGTCGCGTACGTGGAGAACTCCACGCCGCGGTCAGGGTCGAAGCGGTCGACCGACTTGATCAGGCCGATGGTGGCGACCTGCGTGAGGTCGTCCAGCGGCTCGCCGCGGTTGCGGAAGCGGCGCGCGAGGTGCTCGACGAGCGGCAGGTGCATGCGGACCAGCTGGTTGCGCAGCTCGGCGTACTGCGCGCTGCCCTCCTTCAGGGAGCGCAGTTCGACGAACATGGCACGCGCGCCACTGCGGTCCTGAGGGTCGTGTCGCGCGTTGTGCACGATCGGTGCGGCCCGCGACCCGGCCTCGGAGTCTCGCTCGTGCTCGCTCATCGTCCCGCCCGCTGCCCTTCCCCGAGCCCTCGCCTCCTTCCCCGAGCCCTCGCCGTTCTCGCCTTCGCTCGAACAGGGGGAGTCTCCGTGAGGGGGAGGACCGCCGTGGCCGGCGACCAGCGGCTCGTCCTCCGGGTGCGGCCTGGCCTGCTCCGGGATGCCGTCGATACCGTCCGCCGCGCGCCGGGCCGCGGCCGGACCGCCCCGGGCGGCCCCGCCCGGGGCTCCGGCCCCGTCCGCGCGTGCGGGAGTCCCGCCCTCGGCCGGCATCTCCCGTGTGCCGCGCTCTTCGTCCCGCACCGGCCCGTCCCCGTTCCTCACGCCGGCCCGGGTCCCGCGCCGCGCTGTTTGTAGAGGCTGATCGACACGGTCTTGTCGTCGTCCACGGCGGAGGAGACCTTGCCCGCGAGAGCGGACAGGACGGTCCAGGCGAACGTGTCCCGCGAAGGCGCGTGACCGTCCGTCGTCGGGGCCGAGACGGTGACCTCGAGCGAGTCGTCGACCAGCCGGAAGACACAACTGAGCACCGAGCCGGGCACGGCCTGCTGGAGCAGGATCGCGCAGGCCTCGTCCACCGCGATGCGCAGGTCCTCGATCTCGTCGAGGGTGAAGTCCAAACGGGCCGCGAGACCGGCCGTGGCCGTCCGCAGCACCGACAGGTAGGCACCCGCAGCCGGCAGCCGGACCTCCACGAAGTCCTGGTTCGCCACGGGCTCGCCTGCGATCTGGGACACCCTCACCTCCAAGGTGGTACAAGCTCTCTCAGGGCCGGGGGCATCCCCCGGGACAACGCGATACATGGTTCAGCGGTGACGCTACCGCGCGCCCGGCCTTTCTGTCCCGGAGCCCCAACCCCTTGCTGTCACTCATAGTAAAGCTACGGATACGCTCCGTGGCTAGGGGTTCTGCGGGCCCAAATGGGAACGGCGGGCGCCGGATTGACGTACCCACACGTCAGACGGTCGAACCGTCCCCGATTCCGGTCACACCAGCACGTGGTCCACGAAGCACCAGCGCCAGTCCTCGCCGGGCTCGAAGGTCCGCATCACCGGGTGTCCAGTGTCCTTGTGGTGCTTGGTCGCATGCTGTCCCGGCGAGGAGTCGCAGCATCCGACGTGGCCACAGGACAGGCACAGCCGCAGCTGCACCGGATGCGTGCCGTCCGCCAGGCACTCCAGACACGTGTCGCTCCCGGGCTCGGGCTCCGGATGCGGCAGCGTGCCGGCGTGCGTGCACTGTTTCATGATTGCCAGATTACGACGGGCGTGCGGGTGACCGCGCGGAAAGCGGACGGGCGACGAACGATGGGTGGGCGAGGACCATGGACGTAGTGCCGCTGCTGTTCCTGGTGGCGGGCAGCGCCGCGGTGGCCGGGGCCGCCCGGCGCACCCCCGTGCCGGCGCCCCTGCTGCTGGTCGCCGTCGGACTGGCGGTCGCCTACGTCCCCGGCGTCCCCGCCTACGCCCTCGACCCCGGCGTGGTCCTGCCCCTGTTGCTGCCGCCGCTGCTGTACACCTCCGCCATCGACAGCTCCTACCTCGACCTGCGTGCGCAACTGCGGCCCGTGGCGCTGCTCTCCGTCGGCTACGTGCTGTTCGCGACCTTCGTGGTCGGCTGGGCCGTGTACCTGCTGGTGCCGGGACTGCCGCTGACCGCGGCGCTGGTGCTGGGCGCGGTGGTGGCGCCGCCGGACGCGGTCGCGGCGACGGCGGTGGCCCGCAGGGTCGGGCTGCCCTCGCGGATCACCACGATCCTCCAGGGCGAGTCCCTGCTCAACGACGCCACCGCGATCACCGCCTACCGGGTGGCGCTGGCCGCAGCGGTCGGCGAGGGCGCGACCTGGGCGGGCGGCGTGAGCGAGTTCCTGGTCGCCGCGATCGGCGGCGTCGGGATCGGGCTGGTGCTGATGGCGCCGCTGCACTGGCTGCGCACCCACCTGAAGGAGGCGCTGCTGCAGAACACGCTCTCCCTGCTGATCCCGTTCGTCGCCTACGGCGTCGCCGAGCAGGTGCACGCCTCCGGCGTCCTGGCCGTCGTCACCGTCGCCCTCTACCTCGGCCACCGCGCGTGGGAGGTCGACTTCGCCACCCGGCTCCAGGAGGACGCGGTGTGGCGGATGGTGGCGTTCGTCCTGGAGTCGTCGGTGTTCGCCCTCATCGGACTTCAGTTGCCGGTCGTCCTCAAGGGCCTCGGTGCGTACTCCGGGCCCGAGGCCGCCTGGTACGCGGTCGCCGCCTTCCTGGTGGTCGTCGCCACCCGGTTCGTGTGGGTGTACCCGGCGGCGTTCCTGCCCCGGCTGCTGTCCCGGCGCGTACGGGAGCGCGAGGAGAACCCCACCTGGAGGGGCGCGATGGTCACGGCGTGGGCCGGGATGCGGGGCGTGGTGTCCCTGGCCATCGCCTTCTCCATCCCGGTCACGCTCCACGGCGGCGCACCCTTCCCGAAGCGCAACCTGCTGCTCTTCCTGACCTTCACGACGGTCATCGGGACCCTGGTGGTGCAGGGACTGACGCTGCCGCCGCTGATCCGCGTGCTCAAGTTCCCCGGCCGCGACGTACGGGCGGAGACCCTGGCCGAGGCGAACGCGCAGGCGCAGGCGTCCCTGGCCGCCGAGCGGCGTCTGGACGAACTCCTGGCCGACGAGCGCAACGCCCTGCCCCCGCCGCTCGCCGACCGGCTCCGCGCGGTCCTGGAGCGCCGCCGCAACTCCGTCTGGGAGCGGCTCGGCCAGGTCAACCCGGTCACCGGCGAGTCGGTCGACGACACCTACCGCCGGCTGTCCAGGGACGCGATCAGCGCCGAACGCGCGGTCTTCGTACGCCTGCGGGACGGCCGCTACATCGACGACGAGATGCTGCGCACCCTGCTGCGCAGGCTGGACCTGGAGGAGGCGGCCGCCTACCGGGAAGCGGCGTGAGGAGCGGGCGGGGCCTCCGAGGGGCCGCGTGGGGGCGTCCGGATGCCGGGCCGGGTGGTGTGGTGAGGGACCGGGCGGTGCCTCCCGGAGGCCGCGTCGTGGCGTCCGGGTGCCGGGTCGGGGCGTGAGGCTCAGGCGGGTGCCGGGTGCGGCGTCATGGCGGGGTGGTTCGGACGGGTGCGAGTGTGACGGCCGGGCAGCGGCGTCCGGTCGACGGGCGGCTCAGGCGGGCATCGGGAAGGGCCTGCCCGTGACGACCGCGGCGATCGTCGTCCCGCGCGGGAAGGCGCCCTCGCCGGCCAGGGTGACCAGGCCGTACAGCAGCTTGGCGACGTAGAGGCGCTCGACGGGGACGCCGTGCCGGGCGGTGAAGTCCTCGGCGAAGGCGTCGAGTTCGGCCGGGACACGGGCGTAGCCGCCGCAGTGGAAGCGCTCGTCGAGCGACCACGTGCCGCGCCGGGCGCCGAAGGCCCGCTCCTGGAGGGCCTCGATGTCCGCCGCCAGGAAGCCGCCCCTGAGGGCCGGTATGCCCAGGGCACGCCGGCCGGGTGCGAGCCCGGCGGCCAGGCCGGCCAGGGTGCCGCCGGTGCCGCAGGCCAGGGCGACGACGTCCGCCTGCTCGCCCAGCTCCTCGCCCAGGGCCCGGCAGCCGCGTACCGCCAGGGCGTTGCTGCCGCCCTCGGGGACCACATGGGCTTCCTCGGCACCCGCGGCGCGCAGCAGGGCCGCCAGCGTCTCGGGCTCGGCCTTGCGGCGGTACGCCGACCGGTCGGCGAAGTGCAGCCGCATCCCGTCGGCCACGCAACGCGCCAGGGAGGGGTTCAGCGGGCGCCCGGCCAGCTCCTGGCCGCGGACCACGCCGACCGTCGGCAGGCCCAGCAGACGGCCCGCGGCGGCCGTCGCACGCAGGTGGTTGGAGTAGGCGCCGCCGAAGGTCACGACCGTCCGGCCGGCCGCGGCCCGCAGGTTCGGGGCGAGTTTGCGCCACTTGTTGCCGGTCAGCTCCGGGTGGATCAGGTCGTCGCGCTTGAGGAGCAGCCGCAGGCCGTGACGGGAGAAGCGGTCGTCGGCGACCTCCTGGAGGGGCGAGGGCAGCCGGGGGGACAGCGCGGCGAGGCCGGGGGCGGCGGAGCTGGTCACCCGGCCATTGTCCCCGCCAGGACCGGACGGTGGCACGGCCGCCGAGATGCCGCGAATCCGCTGGTCACGGAAGGGGGATCCGCCATTTCTGCCCGGGGCGACGGTGATCCATTCCCGCTCTTTCGGGTAATAGCACGACCACGCTCCGTGATGGAAGGCTGACGCACGCAAATCGATGCACGGCGCCGAGCGCGCCGGGCATGAGCGGGAAGGCAATTCTCTATGTCGGTAGGCGAAGAGGTCCGCACGGAGCAGGACCGGCCGCAGCAGAGCCTCGGCACCGCGGCCGCGCGGAACCTGGCCACCACCACCAAGTCCGTTCCCCAGATGCAGGAGATCAGCTCCCGCTGGCTGCTGCGCATGCTGCCCTGGGTCGACGTGCAGGGCGGCACGTACCGGGTGAACCGGCGGCTCACCTACGCCGTCGGCGACGGCCGCATCACCTTCGTGAAGACCGGCGACCGCGTCGAGGTCATCCCGGCCGAACTCGGCGAACTGCCGGCGCTGCGGGGCTACGAGGACGACGACGTGCTCTCGGAGCTCGCCCGGCGCTGCCGCCAGCGCGAGATCGAGGCGGGCCAGGTGATCGCCTCCTTCGGCAACCAGACCGAGGAGGTGTACCTGCTGGCGCACGGCAGGGTCCAGAAGGTCGGCACCGGCCCCTACGGCGACGACCAGGTCCTCGGCGTCCTCGCCAACGGCGCGTACTTCGGTGAGCAGTCGCTCCTCGACCCGGACGCCATCTGGGAGTACACGGCCCGCGCGGACACCGCGTGCACCGTCCTCGTGCTGTCCCGCCACGACTTCGAACAGGTCGCCGACCGCGCCGAATCGCTGCGCACCCACCTCCGGCAGCAGGTCTCGATCCCCGAGCAGGGCGCCAACAAGTACGGGGAGAAGGCGGTCGAACTCGCCGCCGGACACAGCGGTGAGCCGGACATCCCGCACACCTTCGTCGACTACGAGGCCAGCCCCCGCGAGTACGAACTGAGCATCGCGCAGACCGTTCTGCGCATGCACTCGCGCGTGGCCGACCTCTACAACCAGCCGATGAACCAGACGGAGCAGCAACTCCGGCTGACCGTCGAGGCGTTGAAGGAGCGCCAGGAGCACGAGCTGATCAACAACCGCGACTTCGGCCTGCTCCACAACTGCGAGTACGACCAGCGGATCCACCCGCACGACGGCGTGCCGAGCCCCGACGACATGGACGAGCTGCTCAGCCGGCGGCGCGGCACCAAGCTGTTCCTCGCCCATCCGCGCGCGATCGCCGCGTTCGGCCGCGAGCTGAACAAGCGGGGCCTGGTCCCGGAGACCATCGACATGGGCGGCAACCGCATTCCCACCTGGCGCGGTGTGCCGATCTTCCCGTGCAACAAGATCCCGGTCACCGAGGCGCGGACCAGCTCGATCATCGCCCTGCGGACCGGCGAGGACGACCAGGGTGTCATCGGGCTGCGCGCGAAGGGCATCCCCGACGAGATCGAGCCGAGCCTGTCCGTGCGGTTCATGGGCATCAACGAGCAGGCGGTCATCAAGTACCTGGTGACGGCCTACTACTCGGCGGCGGTGCTGGTGCCGGACGCGCTGGGCGTCCTGGAGAACATCGAGGTCGGCCGTTGGCGCTGAGCACGCGCGCCGGCTCCCGGTGTCCCGGCCCGCCGGGCCGGGTACACCCGGGGGGTACGCGCCCAGTTCCGGCTGCGGAAGCGCCGCCGTCCGCGGTCTCTTCGCGGGGGATCGGATGTGGATCGGATGGTTGAGTTCATGACGGAGACGACGCGGCGCCCGACCGGCGTGCCCCGCCCCGCCGGGGCCAAGTGGCCGACGGGACCCGGCTCCGCCGAGACCCTTCCCCGGCCCGCCGCCGGCGGTGGCACGGGCGGACCCGCGGCTTTCGGCGGGCACGACGGGCACGACGCGGCAGTGATCCTCGAACGGTCCCGGGCGTCGGTCGATCCCGAACTGCGGGCGGCCGTCGCCTCCCTGCCCGCCGCGATGCGCCGCATCGCGCGCTACCACTTCGGCTGGGAGCACGCGGACGGCGCCCCGGCCGCCGGCAACGGGGGCAAGGCCATCCGTCCGGCGCTGGTCCTCACGGCGGCCACCGCGCTCGGCGGGCCGCCCGCGCGGGCGGTGGCGGCGCGGGCCGCGACGGCGGTGGAACTGGTGCACAACTTCACGTTGCTGCACGACGACGTGATGGACCGGGACGCCACCCGACGGCACCGGCCCACGGCGTGGACGGTGTTCGGCGAGAACGACGCGATCCTCGCCGGAGACGCGCTCCAGGCGCTGGCCCTGGGGCTGCTCGCCGAGAACCCGCACCCGGCGTCACCGGCCGCCGCCGCCCGGCTCGCGGCCTGCGTCGTCGAACTGTGCGAGGGCCAGCGGGTGGACACCGCCCTGGAACGGCGCGCCCCCGGCGAGGTCACGCTGGCCGAGGTGCTCGCCATGGCCGAGGCCAAGACGGGCGCGCTGCTCGGCTGTGCCTGCGCCGTGGGGGCCCTGTACGCGGGAGCGGGTGAGGAGGAGGTCGGGGCGCTGGACGCGTTCGGCCGGCAGGCGGGGCTCGCCTTCCAGCTGATCGACGACGTGATCGGCATATGGGGCGATCCGGCCCGCACCGGGAAACCGGCCGGAGCCGACCTCGCCGCCCGCAAGAAGTCCCTGCCGGTGGTCGCCGCGCTGACCTCCGGCACCCCGGCCGCGGCCGAACTGGCCGAGATGTACGCCCGGCCCCACCAGCAGGGGGAGGAGGAGCGTATGACGCTGGTGGTGGAGCGGGCCGGCGGCTGGGACTGGGCGCAGGCCCAGGCGGCCGACCGGATGGCCCGGGCCGTGGACGACCTGGCCCGCGCCGTACCGGATCCGGCGAACGCGGGCGGCCTGCTGGCCCTGGCCGAGTTCGTGACCAGACGCACCAGCTGACCCGGCCGGGGGAAGACCCCGGAGCCGTCGGGTCCGAACGGCTCCTGACCCCGTACGGCCGCCGGCGGCTCCGGCGCGGCGGGCCCCGCACTGCCCCACGGCGTGCGGGGACCGCCTCTTTCGCTTAGGCTCAACTCCCGTATTCCGAGCGGCACTTGACCTGAGAGGGCGGAAGATGGGCGTGGGGATCCGGGCAGCGGGGGAAGACGACCGGGAACTGGTCGTGCGGCTGCTGGACGAGGCCTTCCAGGACGACCCGGTCAGCGGCTGGGTCTTCCCGGAGCGGGAGTACCGCCGGACGACCCACCACCGGCTGATGGCCGCCTTCACCGACATCGTGCTCGCCGAGGGCCGGATCGACGTGACCGAGGACGGCACGGCGTGCGCGCTGTGGCTGTCGATGCCGGCGGCCGACGGCGACGGTCCGGACGGCGGGGACGAGGCCGACGACGCCGTGCGGCTGCGTGAGAGCGTCGACCCGGCGAACGCGCGGGTCGAGGAGATCGCCCGCCTGATGGCCGAGTCGCACCCGGCGGACCGCGCCCACGAGTACCTGTGGATGATCGGCGTCGCACCGGCCCGCCAGGGGGAGGGCCTGGGCAGCGCACTCGTCCAGCACGTCCTCGACCGCTGCGACCGCGAGGGCCTGCCCGCCTATCTGGAGGCCAGCAGCGAGCGCAGCACGAAGCTCTACGAACGCCTGGGCTTCACCTACGCCGACCGCACCCTCGACATCCCGGACGGCCCCCGGATGTGGCCGATGTGGCGCGAACCCGTCACCGGCCGGGACAGATCCTGACCCCGCGGACCCGCCGGGCTCAGGACCGCTCGTCCTGCGACCGCTCCAGGAAGCGCAGCATGTTCCCGGCCGGATCGTGGAAGGCGCAGTCGCGCACCCCGTACGGCTGGTCCGTCGGCTCCTGGACGACATCGGCACCGTACTCCTGGACGCGGGCGAAGAGGGCGTCGCAGTCGGCGGTGGTGAAGATGACCCCGCGCAGCATCATGCCCTTGGCCAGCAGCCGGGCCATGGCCTCCCGGTCGGCGGGGGAGGCGTCCGGGTTCGCCGCGGGCGGCTCCAGGACGATCTCCACGTCCGGTTGCAGCGGCGACCCCACGGTGACCCACCGCATCCCCTCGAAACCGACGTCGTTGCGGACTTCCAGCCCCAGCACGTCGCGGTAGAAGGTGAGCGCCTTGTCGTGGTCGTCGACGGCGATGAAGCACTGGCGCAGTTTGAGGTCCATGCCCTCACGCCAGTGCTGCGACCGGAAGGTTCACCGGCTCGCGACGCCACTAGGGCGCGGGCGGCGGTCCCGCTCGCCCGGGGCGGGTGAAGGTCCGGACCACGCAGGCCGGGATCACGGCGCGGTCCGTGCGAGCGCGGCCACGTCCAGCGGCTCGGCGTACTCACCGTCCATACGGTCCCGGGTCCGCCGCAGCCGCACCAGGTCCTCGGGCGTCACTCCGCCGGCATGCCACGTCGGCCGCCGGCCACATGGGCGGGAGAAAAAGACCGCACCCGGGCCGCATGGACGCCGTGTTCGGCGGTCTGCGGGCCGGGTGCGGGCCGGGTGACCGAGCGGTCGAGGAGACCGCGGGTCGGAAAACGTGATCGAAGGTCAGGCCTTCTTGGTCTCCCAGAAGATCTTGTCGATCTGGGCGATGTAGTCCAGCGCCTTCTGGCCCGTGGCCGGGTCGGTCGAGGCCTTGGCGGCGGAGAGGGCCTTCAGCGTGTCGTTGACCAGCTGGTGGAGCTCCGGGTACTTCTCGAAGTGCGGGGGCTTGAAGTAGTCGCTCCACAGCACGGAGACGTGGTGCTTGGCCAGTTCGGCGCGCTGCTCCTTGATGACGGTGGCACGCGTCTGGAAGTGCGGGTCGTCGTTCGCGGCCATCTTCTCCTGGACGGCCTTCACCGACTCCGCCTCGATGCGGGCCTGGGCCGGGTCGTACACACCGCAGGGAAGGTCGCAGTGCGCGCTGACCTTGACCTTGGGGGCAAACAGGCGGGAAAGCATGGAGCCATCCTTCCTCGTGATCGTCTTCTCAGGTGGGACATTACTCCCTGCCAGGTGTGTTTTCGCGAGTGCCCCCTAGGGCTTAGGACAAAAGTCCGGGGTGAGACTGAGACTGGTGGAGGAACGTGACCGGGGAGGTGCCGGGGATGCCGGAGCTGTCGCAGGAGACCGAGCGCAGGGGCGCCGTACTGCCCTTCGGGCTGGCCGAGGTGACCGGGCCGTCCATGGTGCCCACGCTGCACCACGGGGACCGGCTCGTGGTGCAGTACGGCGCCCGGATCCGGCCCGGTGACGTGGTGGTCCTGCGGCATCCGTTCCAGCAGGACCTGCTGGTCGTCAAACGCGCCTCGGAGCGGCGCGACAGCGGTTGGTGGGTGCTGGGCGACAACGCGTACGCGGGCGGGGACAGCACCGACTACGGGGCCGTGCCCGAGGATCTGGTCCTGGGCAGGGTACGGTTCCGCTACCGGCCGCGCAGACGCGCTCAGCGCTCGCCGCTGGCGCTGGTGCGCTGGGCGCTGTCGGCCGCCCGGCCCGTGTTCACCGACCGGTCGGCCTCCAGGCGCTTGCGGGCCCGGTAGGCGGCGACGTTCGCGCGGGTCGCGCAGCGGTCGGAGCAGTAGCGGCGCGAGCGGTTGGTGGAGGTGTCCAGGTAGGCGTTGCGGCACGGCGCGGCCTCGCACAGGCCGAGGCGGTCGACGCCGTACTCCGTGAGGTGGAAGGCCAGCCCCATCGCCGCTATCGCCGCGTAGCCGGCGGTCGCGTTGGACGGGTGGTCCGCCAGGTGCATGTGCCACAGCGGGCGGCCGTCGTCGTCGCGGTGGTCGTGTCCCGAGATCTGCGGGCTCACCGGGAACTCCAGCAGCAGGGAGTTCAGCAGGGCCACCGCGAGCGTCTCGTCGCCCTGGTCGGCCGCCTCGAAGACCGAACGCAGCCGGCCCCGCACCGAGCGGAAGCGCGTGACATCGGCGTCGGTGGCGCGGCGGGCCGCCGAGGAGTTGGCGCCGAACAGGTCCCGGATCGCGTCGACCGAGGTCAGAGTGTCCTTGCCCCGGGCCGGTTCCTCGCTGTTGACGAGCCGTACGGCGTAATCCGAGTAATAGGCCAGTTCCACTTGTAGTCCTTACGGAGGCGCTCTATGGTCGAGGGAGCGGTCGGGTAACAGCCGGCTGGCCTTCAAGGGTATTACGTGACGTGGGCAGGGAGGGCTGCGATGACGGACATGAGGACGGGCATCACCGCGGAGGGGGCCGACTGGGCCGCCTGGCAGGAGAGCTGGGACCGCCAGCAGGAGTGGTACATGCCCGACCGCGAGGAACGCTTCCGCATCATGCTCGACATGGTCGAGGCGCTCGTCGGCACCGCCCCGCGCGTCCTGGACCTCGCCTGCGGCACCGGCAGCATCACCGCCCGGCTGCTCGCTCGCTTCCCCGGGGCCACCAGTACCGGCGTCGACCTCGACCCGGCGCTGCTCGCCATCGCGCGCGGCTCCTTCGACGGCGACGAGCGGGTCTCCTTCGTGACCGCGGACCTCAAGGACCCCGACTGGCCGGCGAAGCTGCCCTACGACTCCTACGACGCCGTCCTGACCGCCACGGCCCTGCACTGGCTGCACAGCGAACCTCTCGCCGCCCTCTACGGCCGGGTCGCGGAACTCGTCCGCGACGGTGGTGTCTTCATGAACGCGGACCACATGATCGACGAGACCACCCCCAGGATCAACGCGGCCGAACGCGCCCAGCGGCACGCGCGCATGGAACAGGCCAAGCGGGCCGGCGCCCTGGACTGGGCCGAGTGGTGGCAGCTGGCCGCCAAGGACCCGGTCCTGGCCGAACCGACGGCCCGCCGCTTCGAGATCTACGGCGAGCACGCCGACGGGCACATGCCGTCCGCCGCCTGGCACGCGCGCGTACTGCGCGACCAGGGCTTCACGGAGGCCCGCCCGGTGTGGTGCTCGCCGTCGGACACGCTGCTGCTCGCCCTCAAGTAGGGCTCCCGCGCACCGCACGCGGGAGGGGCGGTACGGGATCCGTCCCGTACCGCCCCTCGTCCGTTCTCGTGCCTGCCCTGCTACAGCACCTTCGACAGGAACGACTGCGTGCGCTCGTGCTGCGGGTTCGTCAGGACCTCGCGCGGATGGCCGGATTCCACCACCACGCCCTCGTCCATGAAGACCAGGCTGTCGCCCACCTCGCGGGCGAAGCCCATCTCGTGGGTGACGACGACCATCGTCATGCCGGACTCGGCGAGGTCGCGCATGACGTCGAGGACGTCACCGACCAGCTCCGGGTCGAGCGCCGAGGTCGGCTCGTCGAACAGCATCAGCTTGGGGTCCATGGCCAGGGCGCGGGCGATCGCCACCCGCTGCTGCTGGCCGCCGGAGAGCTGCGAGGGGTAGTGCCCCGCCCGGTCGGCCAGGCCCACGCGCTCCAGCAGCTGCACGGCCCGGTCCCTGGCCTCGCTCTTGTTCACGCCCTTGACCTGGACCGGCGCCTCGATGACGTTCTCCAGGGCGGTCATGTGCGGGAACAGGTTGAAGCGCTGGAAGACCATGCCGATGTCCCGGCGCTTCAAGGCGACCTCGCGGTCGCGCAGCTCGTACAGCTTGTCGCCCTGCTGGCGGTAGCCGACGAGCTCGCCGTCGACGTACAGCCGGCCCGCGTTGACCTTCTCCAGATGGTTGATGCAGCGCAGGAACGTCGACTTGCCGGAGCCGGAGGGGCCGATGAGGCAGAACACCTCGCCGGGCCTGACCTCCAGGTCGATGCCCTTGAGCACCTCCACCTGGCCGAAGGACTTGTGGACACCCTCGGCCTTCACCATCGCGACGCCGGCGTCGCGCACGGTGGTGTCCTGCTTGGTGAGCTTGTCGGTCATGCCGTGACCTTCCTGCTGGAGAAGGACGTCAGGTGCGCCCTGACCTTCTGCCACGGCGTCGGCGGCAGGCTGCGGCTGGAGCCGCGGGCGTAGTACCGCTCGATGTAGTACTGGCCGACGCTCAGCACCGAGGTCATGATCAGGTACCAGGCGGCGGCGAGGAAGTACATCTCCACCGGGGCACCGGAGACCTGGCCGATGTCCTGGGCGTAGCGGAACAACTCCGAGAACTGGACGGCCGCCACGAGCGAGGTCGTCTTCAGCATGTTGATGACCTCGTTGCCGGTCGGCGGCACGATCACCCGCATGGCCTGAGGGATGACGATCCGGCGCAGGGTCTTGGAGTGGCTCATGCCCAGCGCGTGGGCGGCCTCCGTCTGGCCCTCGTCGACGGCGAGCAGACCGGCGCGGCAGATCTCCGCCATGTACGCCGCCTCGTTCAGACCCAGGCCGAGCAGCGCCGTCAGGAGCGGCGTCATGAAGTTCGACCAGTAGTCCTTGTAGAACGGCATCAGGTTGATGTACTCGAAGACCAGGCCCAGGTTGAACCACAGGAACAGCTGGACCAGGACCGGGGTGCCGCGGAAGAACCAGATGTAGAACCAGGCGATGGACGAGGTCACCGGGTTCTTCGACAGGCGCATCACCGCCAGGATGATGCCGCCGACGATGCCGATCACCATCGACAGGACCGTCAGCAGGAGGGTCTTGCCGACGCCGGTGATAATCCGGTCGTCGAAGAAGTAGTCCGGAACCGCGTGCCAGTTGATCTTGCCCTGGCCGAACGCGTAGATGATCGCGACCAGAATCGCGATCGCGACGGCGGCGGTGAGGTACCGCCCGTAGTGCCGGACCGGAATGGCCTTGATGGCCTGCGGTCCGGCCGGGGGCGTGTCCTTGGTCCCCGCCGTCTTGTCGATGTCAGCAGTCACGGGTGTCGCCTCTCAGCGGCTGCTCGGCGCGGTCACTTGCCGCCGTTGATGACGGATTCCTTCACGGCACCGTCCTGGGCGCCCCACTTCTCCAGGATCTTCTCGTACTCGCCGTTCTGGATGATCGCGTTCACCGCGGCCTGGAGCGCGTCGCGCAGCTGGGTGTTCGACTTGCTGACGGCGATGCCGTACGGGGCCGCCTGGACCTGCGGACCGACGACCTCGAAGTCGTTGCCGCCGCCGGAGGTCTTCACCGCGTACGCGGCGACCGGGAAGTCGGAGGAGACCGCGTCCGCGCCGCCCGAGCGCAGACGGGTCTGGGCCTGCTGGTCGTCGTCGAACGGCTCGATGGTGAGCTTCTTGCTGGCCGGGCACTTCTTCGCCTCGGCCTTCGCGAGGTCCTCCGAGACGGTGCCGCGCTCCAGGGCGATCTTCTTGCCGCACAGGTCGGACCAGCTGTTGATGCCCTTGGTGTCGCCCTTGCGGGTGTAGATCGAGACACCGGCCGTCAGGTAGTCGACGAAGTCGACGCCCTCGCCGACCTTCTTGCCCGTGCTCGGGTCGATGCCCTCCTGACGGCTCTTGTTGTCCGTCATGGCCGACATCGCGATGTCGTAGCGGCTGGACCGCAGACCGGTGAGCAGGGCGTCGAAGGTGCCGTTCTCGAACTCGAAGGTCACCCCGAGCTGCTTGCCCAGGGCGGCCGCGACGTCGGGGTCGAGGCCGACGACGTTGCCGGACTTGTCCTTGAACTCGACCGGCGCGTACGCGATGTCGGAGCCGACCTTGATGGTGCCCTTTTCGCGGATCTGGGCCGGGAGCTTGTCGGCCAGCGGGGCCGTCTTCGCCGAGCCGCTGCCCGACGGCTCCTTCTTGTCCTTGGTCTGGTCACCGCAGCCGGTGAGGATCAGGGCGCCGGTGACCACGATCGCACCGACCGCAGCTAGCCGGGAGTGCGCGGCGGTCGTACGACGGGTGGAGCGTGCGGTCATTGTGGTTCCTCCGGCTGATGGATGGAGCTGCCGACGGGGCGACGAGGACACACACCTTCGGGTGTTGCGACCTCGTGTGATTGACCGCATCTTGCCATTGGGGCTGGGCCAATCAGGGGAGTCGCCATGTCAAAATCGGATAACGGGTGACCCCCGAACCACGCGGAGCGGCTTCGGCGAAGCCGGACCATCTGCGGGAATGCCTTCTTTCGGCCGGAAGATCTTCGTCCCGTCTCAGGATGCGGTCCGCCGGGACATGATGTTTGAGTGCAGTTGCGGCTTTGTCGGGCAATCGACGACGAGTTGTCCCCATATTGGGCCAAGTGCCGCGCCTCCGTCATGTGACCTTGACGTTATGGACTCGTCGTTGACGCCGGTCGTCCGGTAAGAAGGTTCTTTACACCCCTCATCCGGGGCTCAGAGCGCGTGTGCGGCGCGCCCGTCGCGTAGGGGACCGAAGGCATCACTCACGGTCCGTGCGCGGTCCCGCCCGCTCCTCACCAGGAGCGGCAACCCTCAAACCATGAACACTTTAAGGGGTAAAACGAAGTGGCAGCGGAGATCGTCAATCCTCGCAGCGACAGCGGTACGGATCAGGACGGCGGGGCTGAGCCGCTCGATTCCTTCGATCCGGCCTTCGCGCTGCACCGCGGCGGCAAGATGGCCGTGCAGGCCACCGTGCCCGTCCGCGACAAGGACGACCTGTCCCTGGCGTACACGCCCGGCGTCGCGCGCGTGTGCTCCGCCATCGCGGAGCAGCCGGAGCTGGTCCACGACTACACGTGGAAGTCGTCCGTGGTCGCCGTCGTGACCGACGGCACGGCCGTACTGGGGCTCGGTGACATCGGCCCCGAAGCCTCCCTCCCGGTGATGGAGGGCAAGGCGATCCTGTTCAAGCAGTTCGGCGGCGTGGACGCGGTGCCGATCGCGCTGAACTGCACCGACGTCGACGAGATCGTCGAGACCGTGGTGCGCCTCGCGCCGTCCTTCGGCGGCGTGAACCTGGAGGACATCTCGGCCCCCCGGTGCTTCGAGATCGAGCGCAGGCTCCAGGAGCGTCTGGACATCCCGGTCTTCCACGACGACCAGCACGGCACGGCGGTCGTGACCCTCGCGGCGCTGCGCAACGCGGCCCGGCTGAGCGGGCGGGCGATCGGGGACCTGCGGGCCGTCATCTCGGGCGCGGGCGCGGCCGGTGTGGCCATCGCCAAGATGCTGATCGAGGCCGGTATCGGCGATGTCGCGGTCGCCGACCGCAAGGGCGTGGTGTCCACCGACCGCACGGACCTGACGCAGGTCAAGCGCGAGGTGGCCGAGTTCACCAACAAGGCCGGCATCAGCGGTTCCCTGGAGGGCGCGCTGGCCGGCGCCGACGTCTTCATCGGCGTCTCCGGCGGCACGGTGCCGGAGAAGGCCGTGGCGTCGATGGCCGAGGGCGCGTTCGTGTTCGCCATGGCCAACCCGAACCCCGAGGTGCACCCCGAGGTCGCGCACAAGTACGCGGCGGTCGTGGCGACCGGGCGCTCGGACTTCCCCAACCAGATCAACAACGTTCTGGCCTTCCCCGGCATCTTCGCGGGCGCGCTCCAGGTGCGGGCGTCCCGGATCACCGAGGGAATGAAGATCGCGGCGGCCGAGGCGCTGGCCGGGGTCGTCGGGGACGACCTCGCCGCCGACTACGTGATCCCCTCGCCGTTCGACGAGCGGGTGGCCCCGGCCGTGACCGCGGCCGTGGCCGCCGCGGCCCGTGCCGAAGGCGTGGCGCGTCGCTGAGCCGACCCGAACGGCCCCGTCCCCCGAGGACGGGGCCGTTTCTTTTTTCGCCTTCCTGTCCGGTGTGCTCCTGCCTGGCAAGAGGGTGAGCGTCACAGAGGCGCGTGGTTCCGCCGGCCGGGGCGCACCCCTATGGTCAAGGTCATGTTCGCTGTCTACGCCGCCCGAATCGACCGCGACCAGCCGCTGAGCGGCCTGGAGTCGGGGGAGCGCCCCGCCCCCGAGGCCCGACCCGGCTGGAGCACGGTCAACGTCAGGGCCGCCTCGCTGAACCACCACGACCTCTGGTCGCTGAGGGGGGTGGGGCTGTCCGAGGACAAGCTGCCCATGATCCTCGGCTGCGACGCCGCCGGCGTCGACGAGGACGGCAACGAGGTCGTCCTGCACTCCGTGATCGGACAGAGCGGGTACGGGGTCGGGCCCGGGGAACCCCGGTCCATCCTCACCGAGCGCTACCAGGGCACCTTCGCCGAACAGGTGGCCGTGCCGACCTGGAACGTCCTGCCCAAGCCCAAGGAGCTCTCCTTCGAGGAGGCCGCCTGCCTGCCCACGGCCTGGCTCACGGCGTACCGCATGCTCTTCACCAACGCAGGCGTGCGTCCCGGCGACTCCGTACTCGTCCAGGGAGCCGGCGGCGGTGTCGCCACGGCCGCGATCGTGCTCGGCGAGGCGGCCGGGCTGCGGGTGTTCGCCACCAGCCGGGACGAGGCCAAGCGCAGGCGCGCGGTGGAGCTGGGCGCCGTGGAGGCGCTGGAGCCGGGGGCGCGGCTGCCGCAGCGGGTGGACGCGGTGATAGAGACCGTCGGCGCGGCCACCTGGTCGCATTCGGTCAAGTCGCTGCGGCCCGGCGGCACGATCGTCATCTCCGGGGCCACGAGTGGCGACCGGCCGTCCCACGCCGAGCTGACGCGCATCTTCTTCCTGGAGCTGAAGGTCGTCGGCTCGACCATGGGCACCAAGGACGAACTGGAGGACCTGCTGTCCTTCTGCGCTGCCACCGGGGTCCGTCCCGTCATCGACGAGGTGCTGCCGCTCGACCGGGCCCGCGAGGGCTTCGAGCGGCTGGAGTCGGGCGGCCACTTCGGCAAGGTCGTGCTCACCAACTCCTGACTCTCGCCACCTGTTCTCCGAACGGCGGGCCCGGGCGTCTTCCGGGCCCGCCGTTCGTCTGCCCGCGCCTCGGGCGTCTCCGGCCCCTCGGATGTCTCCGCCCCCGCCAGACATGTCAACCATGGTTGACGAGCCCGCAGTGTCAATGTAGGTTGACAGCGTGACCGAAGCAACGGATCTCGCCGAGCGCGCCGGCGACCGCGATCCCCGAGTCGGACTGCGGGCCGTCGCCGCGCTGCGCCGGCTGCTCGAGCAGCTGGAGGCGGTACAGGTGCGCAGTGCGCGCAACCAGGGCTGGTCGTGGCAGGAGATCGCCGCCGAGCTCGGAGTGAGCAGGCAGGCCGTGCACAAGAAGTACGGGAGGCAGTGATGTTCGAACGGTTCACGAAGGACGCCCGGGCCGTAGTGCGGGGTGCGGTGGAGTACGCCGAGGACGCGGGAGCGCAGTCCGTGGACGCCGAGCACCTGCTGCTCGCCCTGCTCGACCGCGAGGGCAGCCGTGGGTCCTTCGCGCTGGCGGCACTGGGGCTCGACGAGCGCGGGGAGCCGGTGCGGCAGGCGCTGCGCGACGCGCGGCGGCGTGCGGGCCTGTCCCGGGCCGACACCGACGCCCTCGCGGACCTGGGCATCGACGTCTCCGAGATCGTCTCCCGGGTGGAGGAGGCACATGGCGTCGGGGCGATGTCCGGCGACCGGCAGGGCAAGGGTGCCTGGCCGGGCCGCCGCACCTTCGGCCGGAGCACCAAGGACACGCTCGAGAAGGCCCTGCGCTCGGCGGTGGCCCACCACGACCGGCACATCGGCGACGAGCACATCCTCCTCGCCCTGACCGTCCGCCCGGGCGTGCCCGCCGAGGCCCTCGCCGACCACGGCGTGACCTACGAGTCGGTGACCCGCGTGCTGTACGACGGGGGACAGGCACGGGCGGCCGGTTGAGTCGAGGGGCGGCCGCCCGAGTGGGCCGGCGGGCGGCCGTCAGACCTTCGGGCGGTGCAGGAGCGAGGCGATATGGGCCGCTGCCGTGGACAGATGGCGGCGGGTCTCACGGAGCTGGTCGGCGGTGATGCCGTTGTCCCGGGCCGTGTCGCGGATGTCGTCGCGGAAGCGGTCCAGCAGGCGGTCCAGGTCTCGGGCCGGGTCGCCGGTGAGGTCCTCGTGCGCCCAGGCCGGTTCGTAGTCGGCCGGGAAGTCCTCCGGGGTCGTGGAGTACTCGGGGCGGGCCGTGCGGCCGACGTAGTCCTTGCCGAAGTCGCCGAACTCCTTGGCCAGTTCGGTCAGGCCCTCACGCACCCCCGTGGGCCAGTCGCCCCGGTTGAAGTGGTCCTGCACCTGCTCCTGGACCCGCTTGGCGATGCGCTGCAACTCCTCCTGAGCCTGGGTCCGCGCCCGCTCCTGCGCCTCCTTGGCCTGCCGCCGGGCCCGCTGGGCCTCGTCGCGCGCCCTGCGGCTCTCCTCCTTCGCGCGCCGCGCCTGCTCCTTCCACTCCTGCTTGACGCGCCGCATCTCCTCCTTGGCGGCCTGCCAGGCCTCCTTGTCGTCGGCCTTGACGTGCTCCCCGTGCTCTCCGTGTTCCCCGGCGCCCTCCCGGGCCTGGGACGCCGCCACGCGCATCTCGCGCCGCAGATCGCCCGCGGCGCCGCGCACATCGGCGCGGATCTCCGCGGCGAGTTCGGCGACGGACTCGCGGATCTCCAGCTCCAGATCGGCCAGTTCACCACTGCGGTCGGCCAGTTCGGCGCGGCCCGCGTCCGTGATCGCGTACACCTTGCGGCCGCCCTCGGTGGTGTGCGTCACCAGGCCCTCGGCCTCCAGCTTGGCCAGCCGCGGATACACCGTGCCCGCCGAGGGGGCGTACAGGCCCTGGAAGCGCTCCTCCAGCAGCCGGATCACCTCGTAGCCGTGGCGTGGGGCCTCGTCGAGCAGCTTGAGCAGGTAGAGGCGCAGGCGGCCGTGGGCGAAGACGGGAGGCATGTCAGAGCACCTTCTTGTCGGTCGTGCCATTGCCGGTACCGCCGCTGGAATCCCCGGCCGGGCGGGCGTCCCGCGGCTCCGCCTCCCACGGTCCGTCCTCCGTCGGCGGGCGCCGCAGCAGCGCGATGGAGCCGGAGACGGTGGTCGCCTTCAGCCGGCCGTTGCCCGCTCCGAGGCGGCCGGTGATCCGCTTGGCGCCCCACTGGCCGCTGACCTTGAGGTCCTCGAAGGCGTTGGACACCGTCCCGCTCGCGGTGTTCGCGTCCACCTGAGCGTCCGCCGGGTGGGGGAGCCGGATGGCGATCTCGCCGGAGACGCTGGTCAGGCTGACGTCGGTGGGGCCGCCCGTCGGGTCGAGGTCGACGATCATCGATCCGCTCACCGAGTCCGCTTTGACCGAGGGACCGGCGCCGTCGACCACCGTCAGGTCGCCCGAGACCGAGTTGAACCGCAGATCACCGGAGAGGGCCTGCGCCTCCACGTTCCCCGACACGGTGTCGGCGCGCACCGGGCCCGTCAGGCCCACCAGGGTGGTGTCCCCGGAGACGCCCTTGACCTCCGCGCGTCCGTCGATCCCCGAGACCGTCGCGCCGGCACCGACGACTCCCAGCTCCACGCGCGCGCTCGCCGGAACGGCCACGGAGACCACGGCGCTGCGCCGCCAGCCCTTGCTGTCCAGCCACTTGAGGAAGCCCTTCCAGGGCAGGTCCTCGTAGGCCACCGTCAGCGTCCCGCCCTGCTGGGTGACGACCAGGGGCGGCCCCTCGATCTCCGAGACCTCCAGGCGGGCCGGGCCCTCGTCGGTACCCACGACGTTCACCGTTCCGTGCACGATGCGGACGTTGAGTGCGGTCACCGGCTCGTCGAAGGTGAGCTTCCTGGGCTCACCGACGGACCATTCGGACATGGTGCAGACCTCCCCGGACGGGACGCGACACGCCATATCGCGTCGCCTGCTATCCACGATATATCGCGTTCATGGGAAGTCAAGACACTCGTTCCGGTGAGGCGGGGGCAGGTCCCCTGAAAAGCGAACGGGGCACCCTCAAGGGGGTGCCCCGCACCGAACGGACGTCGGTCCCTACTCGTCGTCCTCGTCGTCCAGCCGGGCCAGCCAGGTCGCCAGCCGCTCGACCGGCACCTCGAAGTCCGGATTCAGGTCGACGAAGGTCCGCAGCTGCTCGGCCAGCCACTCGAAGGTGACCTCCTCCTCGCCCCGCCGCTTCTCCAGCTCTTCGATGCCACGGTCTGTGAAGTACATGTGTTCAAGGATAGGTGCGCCGAAACGACCGGGCCGCACCCCCGTTGAGGGGGTGCGGCCCGGTCAGGTACGGCTCGCGGGAGCGATTACGCCTCGAACACCTCGCGCACGAGCTGCTCCTGCTCCGCCTGGTGCCGCTTCGCGGAACCGACGGCCGGGGAGGAGCTGTGCGGACGGGAGATGCGGCGCAGGCGCTCGCCGGCCGGGATGTCCGCGCCGACCGCCAGGTCCAGGTGGTCGATGAGGTTCAGGGCGATGAACGGCCACGCACCCTGGTTCGCCGGCTCCTCCTGGGCCCACAGGTACTTCTCCGCGTTCGGGTACTTGGCGATCTCGGCCTGGAGCTCGGCACCCGGCAGGGGGTACAGCCGCTCGAGGCGGATAATCGCCGTCTCGGCAGCCGCAGCGTCCGTCACGCCCCGCTTGCGGCGCTCGGCGTCCAGGTCGTAGTAGACCTTGCCCGCGGTGAAGACGACCTTCTTGACCGCCGCCGGGTCCACCGACGTGTCGCCGATGACCGGACGGAACTGGCCCGTGGTGAACTCCTCCGCCTTCGACGCCGCGGCCTTCAGGCGCAGCATCGACTTCGGGGTGAAGACGACCAGCGGCTTGTGGTGCGGGTTGTGCACCTGCCACCGCAGGAGGTGGAAGTAGCTCGACGGCAGGGTCGGCATCGCGACCGTCATGTTGTTCTGCGCGCAGAGCTGGAGGAACCGCTCCGGGCGGGCGGAGGAGTGGTCCGGGCCCTGGCCCTCGTAGCCGTGCGGCAGGAGCAGGGTGACGCCGGAGGTCTGGCCCCACTTCTGCTCGGCGGAGGAGATGAACTCGTCCACCACCGTCTGGGCGCCGTTGGTGAAGTCGCCGAACTGGGCCTCCCACATCACCAGCGCGTCCGGGCGGGCCAGCGAGTAGCCGTACTCGAAGCCCATCGCCGCGTACTCGGACAGCAGGGAGTCGTAGACGTTGTACCGGGCCTGGTCCTCGGACAGGTAGAGCAGCGGGGTGAAGTCCTCGCCCGTCTCACGGTCGATGATCACCGCGTGCCGCTGGCCGAAGGTGCCGCGGCGGGAGTCCTGGCCGGACAGCCGGACCGGGACGCCCTCCAGGAGCAGCGAGCCGATGGCGAGGGTCTCGCCCATGCCCCAGTCGATCGTGCCGTCCTCGACCATCGCCGCCCGGCGCTGGAGCTGCGGCAGCAGCCGCGGGTGGACGGTGATGTGGTCGGGGATGTTGACCTGGGACTCGGCGATGCGCTTGACGACCTCGGCGGAGACGGCCGTGGACACCGCGACCGGGAAGCCGTCCTGCGGCGCCTGGACGTCCCCGGAGGCCGGCTGGGAGGTGGCCTCGCGGACCTCGGTGAAGACCTTCTCCAGCTGGCCCTGGTAGTCCTGGAGCGCCTGCTCGGCCTCTTCCAGGGTGATGTCGCCCCGGCCGATCAGCGACTCGGTGTAGAGCTTGCGCACCGAGCGCTTCTTGTCGATCAGGTCGTACATCAGCGGCTGGGTGAAGGCCGGGTTGTCCGACTCGTTGTGACCGCGGCGGCGGTAGCAGATGAGGTCGATCACCACGTCCTTGTTGAACGCCTGGCGGAACTCGAAGGCCAGCCGCGCCACGCGGACCACGGCCTCCGGGTCGTCGCCGTTCACGTGGAAGATCGGAGCCTCGATCATCCTCGCCACGTCCGTCGCGTACATGGACGAACGCGAGGACTCCGGGGCGGCCGTGAAGCCGACCTGGTTGTTGATGACGATGTGGACCGTGCCGCCGGTGCGGTAGCCGCGCAGCTGCGACATGTTCAGGGTCTCGGCCACCACGCCCTGGCCCGCGAAGGCCGCGTCGCCGTGGATGGCCACCGGCAGGACCGTGAAGTCCGTGCCGCCCTTGTTGATGATGTCCTGCTTGGCGCGGGAGACGCCCTCCAGGACCGGGTCCACCGCCTCCAGGTGGGAGGGGTTGGCCACCAGCGAGACGTTGATCTGCTCGCCGTCCAGGCCGGTGAAGGTGCCCTCGGCGCCCAGGTGGTACTTCACGTCGCCGGAGCCGTGCATCGACTTCGGGTCGAGGTTGCCCTCGAACTCGCGGAAGATCTGCGCGTACGACTTGCCGACGATGTTGGCCAGGACGTTGAGGCGGCCGCGGTGGGCCATGCCGATGACGACCTCGTCCAGGCGGGACTCGGCCGCCGAGTCGATGACCGCGTCGAGCAGCGGGATGACGGACTCGCCGCCCTCCAGGGAGAACCGCTTCTGGCCGACGTACTTCGTCTGCAGGAAGGTCTCGAAGGCCTCGGCCGCGTTCAGCCGGCGCAGGATGCGCAGCTGCTCCTCGCGCTCCGGCTTGGAGTGCGGGCGCTCCACACGGTCCTGGATCCACTTCCGCTGCCTGGGGTCCTGGATGTGCATGAACTCGATGCCGACCGTGCGGCAGTACGAGTCGCGCAGCACGCCGAGGATGTCGCGCAGCTTCATCAGCGTCTTGCCGGCGAAGCCGCCGACCGCGAAGTCGCGCTCCAGGTCCCACAGGGTGAGCCCGTGCTCGGTGATGTCCAGGTCGGGGTGCTTGCGCTGCTGGTACTCCAGCGGGTCGGTGTCGGCCATGACGTGGCCGCGGACCCGGTAGGAGTGGATCAGCTCGAAGACGCGGGCGGCCTTCGTGACGTCGTCGTCGTGCGAGGCGTCGATGTCCTTGAGCCAGCGGACCGGCTCGTAGGGGATGCGCAGCGACTTGAAGATGTCGTCGTAGAAGTCGTGCTCGCCGAGCAGCAGGTTGGCGACGGCGCGCAGGAACTCGCCGGAGGCGGCGCCCTGGATCACCCGGTGGTCGTAGGTCGACGTGAGCGTCATGACCTTGGAGATGCCGAGCTTGTTCAGGGTGTCCTGGGAGGTGCCCTGGAACTCCGCCGGGTAGTCCATGGAGCCGACGCCCATGATCACCGACTGGCCGGGCATCAGGCGCGGCACGGAGTGGACCGTGCCGAGACCGCCGGGGTTGGTGAGGGAGACGGTGACGCCGGTGAAGTCGTCCATCGTCAGCTTGTTGTCGCGGGCGCGACGGACGATGTCCTCGTAGGCCTGCCAGAACTCGAAGAAGTTCAGCGTCTCGGCCTTCTTGATGGCGGCCACGACGAGCTGGCGGTCGCCGTTGGGCTTGACCAGGTCGATGGCCAGACCGAGGTTGACGTGGTCCGGCTTGACCAGGGTGGGCTTGCCGTCCTTCTGGGCGAAGGACCAGTTCATCGACGGCATCTGCTTGATGGCCTGGACCATCGCGTAGCCGATGATGTGCGTGAAGGAGATCTTCCCGCCGCGGGCCCGCTTGAGGTGGTTGTTGATGACGATGCGGTTGTCGAACAGCAGCTTCACCGGGACGGCGCGCACGGACGTGGCCGTGGGCAGCTCCAGCGAGGCGTTCATGTTCTTCGCGACCGCGGCGGAGGGGCCACGCAGCGTGACGAACTCCGGACCCCCGGGTGCCTCCGCGGCGGGCTCGGCCTTGGCGGCGGGCTTCGCCGGCGCCGGGGCCTGAGCGGCGGGCTTCGCGGGAGCCGGAGCGGCTGCCGCGGGCCGGGGCGCGGCCGGGGGCTGCGCGGGAGCGACCGGCGCGGCGGCGGCCTGCGGAGCGGGCCGGGCCGGGGCAGCCGGAGCGGCGGGCGCCGCCTGAGCCGTGGTGGTGGTCTCCGCGGCCCCCGCGGCCGCGGTACCCGCCGGAGCCTGCGGGGCGGCGGCCCCGGGCCTGTAGTCGGCGAAGAAGTCCCACCAGGCGCGGTCTACGGAGTTCGGGTCCTGGAGGTACTGCTGATAGATCTCGTCGACGAGCCACTCGTTGGCACCGAACGCGGCCGCGGGGTTCTTCCCGGCTTGGTCGGTGTCGGTCGAGATGCTCGAGTTACTGGGGGACTGTGGCGACACGGCGGCAACCGCCCTCTTCCGCTTCACAAGAATGATGGACAGCGGGAATAAAGGCTACGCCCCTGAAGGGGGGAAGGTCAGGTCGGGCCACTCCTTCGTCATGTAAGTCACATCAAAACCCGGGTTTCGGGGCTTGAAATGGCGGGAAACAAGCGTAGTTCCGCTGCGTCAGGGAAGGGGGGACCCGGGCCTGACCCCTGTGGGATGCAGGCCCCGGCCTGATCACACGTGTCCGCCTGCGCGGATGCTCGTGGATCTTGGGGTTCGTGATCGAACTTTACGTCAACTTGGCAAAGAGGGCAGGCCCGGAAGGGTGACGAGGATCCGGCAGCCTCGCTCGGATTCGGCCACCCCGATCCGGCCGCCGTGCAGGTCCACCGCCCAGCGGGCGATCGCCAGGCCGAGTCCGGTGCCGCCGTCGCTGCCCGGGCCGTGCGGCCGGTTCACCGAGCCCCGGTTGAAGCGCTCGAAGACGCGGTGCCACTCCGAGCGCGGGATGCCGGGCCCCTCGTCCAGGACCTCCAGCTCCAGCGACTGAGGCTGTGGGCCGCGCCGTGCCTTCACCGTCACGCGCCCGTGCGGCGGGCTGTGCTTGACCGCGTTGTCGATCAGGTTGGCGACCACCTGGTGGATGCGCTCGGGGTCGGCGTGCGCGGTCAGGTCGGGCGGAAAGACGTCCAGGTGCAGATGGACGTCCGTACGGGTGTGGCTGCCGGAGTCGGAGGCGATGCCCGCGCGGGCCGAGGCGACCATGTTGGCCTCCTTCAGCACGCCCGACAGGTAGGGCCACACCTCGAAGCGGCGCAGCTTCAGCGGCACGACGCCGTTGTCGAGGCGGGACAGGTCCAGCAGCGTCTCCACCAGCCGGCCGAGCCGCTCGGTCTGCTTCAGCGCCGTGCGCATGGTCTCGGGATCGGCCTCGGTGACCCCGTCGACGATGTTCTCCAGCACCGCGCGCAGGCCCGCGATGGGCGTGCGCAGCTCGTGCGAGACGTTCGCCACCAGCTCCTTGCGCTGGCGGTCCTGGGCCGCCAGCTCGTCGGCCATGCGGTTGATCGTCTGGGCCAGGTCGCCCAGCTCGTCCCGGCGGTTCTCGCGCACCCGGCGCGTGTAGTCGCCGTGCGAGATGGAGCGGGCCACCGTGTTCATCTCGTCCAGCGGCGCGGTGAGCGAGTGCGCCACGAACTGCGTGATGAGCAGTGTGGCGATCATCGAGAAGACCGTGATGAAGCGCAGCTCGGTCGCCGTGCGCACCGCGATCATCAGCAGACCGGTGGTGATCAGCACGGATATGACGACCAGCGCGCCCAGCTTGGTCTTGATCGAGAACGGGCGCACGCCACCCCAGGGCTCGCCCTGGTCCCTCCGTGCGGCCGGCCCGTCGCTCACGGTGTCGGTGTCTCCAGCGCGTAGCCTACGCCGTGCACCGTGCGGATCCGCTCGGCGCCGATCTTCCGGCGCAGCGCCTTGATGTGGCTGTCCACGGTCCGGGTGCCGGAGGCGTCCGCCCAGTCCCACACCTCCGCCAGTAGCTGCTCGCGCGAGAGCACCGCGCGCGGGGTGTTCGCCAGGCAGACCAGGAGGTCGAACTCGGTCGGGGTGAGGTGGACGTCCTCGCCGCGCACGCGCACCCGGCGCTGGGCGTGGTCGATCTCCAGCTCGCCCAGGCGCAGGATGCCGCTGCGCGGGGTCGCCGCGGCCAGCGCGGCCCGCTCCATGCGGCGCAGCAGCACATGCACGCGTGCGGCCAGCTCCCGCATCGAGAACGGCTTGGTCATGTAGTCGTCCGCGCCGACCCCGAGGCCGACCAGCATGTCGGTCTCGTCGTCGCGCGCGGTGAGCATCATCACCGGCACCGGGCGCTGGGCCTGCACGCGGCGGCAGACCTCCAGGCCGTCGAAGCCGGGCAGCATGATGTCGAGGATCAGCAGGTCGGGCTGCCAGGCCTCGGCGGTGTCCACGGCGGCCGGCCCGTCGCCCGCGGTCTGCACGAGGAATCCCTCGGCGCGCAGGCGGGTGGCGATGGCATCCATGATGGTCGGGTCGTCCTCGACCACCAGGACCCGGCGCTGGGCGCCCGGGGTGGCCGTCGTGCCGTTGTGCGCGGTGTGTGTCTGCTCCATCGCCCGCCCCTGAGTGTGCTTTCCGGAATCCGTGGGGTGATTCCTTGACTGCGCGTAGTTGCGATTGACGCTTGAATGATCGGCGCCAAGGGAGCAGCGTACGGGGACTCCCCACACCTTTGCTATCCAGGTAGGACCGCGAGATGCACGACGTCCGGAACGCCCCGGGCAACGGGGACCTCTTCGGTGCGCACCTGTCGGAATCCGACATTCCGCAAGGTTCCTTCAAATTCCGCAGATGGCTTCGCGGACCACACGGCGAGTACCCCGCCCGGCTTCAACGCCCTTGCGCAGCTTGTCAGTCCGGCCTGTCCGTACAGCTCCTGGTTGTCCTCGGTCACCGTCCAGTCGGGGCCGTTGTCGATGTCCAGGCACAGCGCGTCGAACGTGTCGGATGTCTCATTGACGTAGGCGATCAGGTCTCCTTCGACGATCTCGGTGCGCGGGTCGGCCAGCGCGCCGGCGGTCAGCTCGGCGAGGGGGCCGCCGCGGTGCCAGTCGATGATCGCGCGTTCGCGTTCGACAACGGTGATCCGTCCCCAGTGCGGGTCCGCCGCGGCGTGCGCGAGTGAGAAGCCGACGCCGAGGCCGCCGATCAGGACGCTCGGTGCCCGCCGCTTTGGCAGCGCGGTGAGTGCCGCGTCGACCAGGAGGCGCTCGGAGCGCCCGTCGGAGGTGTCCATCAGGAAGCAGCCGTTGGCGATGATCTGCAGCAGCGCCCCGTGCCGGCGCAGCACGACCTCGCCGTGGGGGCCCTCGCGGCGGTCCAGCACCTCGGGGGCGTCGTACGAGCCGGTCATGGGGTCATCCTGCCCCAACGGACGCGTACGGCCACATGAATTAGGGGTGACACCCGTGTGCGAGCGCGTCGCTGGCCTCGCCCGTCTGCGGGTTGCCAGGGGCGCTGGGGTCGTCGGGGTCATTGGGGTCGCTGGGGTCGCTGGGGTCGCCGGGAACCTAATAGGTTGCTGAGAATTGTTGCGTGGGTGGCGTCGGTCATGGACAGGGGCGCCCGGCACACGAAGTGTGGAGCGCGACGGAAGGAGTGCCGCACCGTGGAACGGACCGCGACGGCCGGCCCCTCGGGCCCGCCGGCACCTTCGGGTCGCCCCCTGCTTCCGGACGCCGTCGTGGACGAGAGTGCGGACGGGGGCGCGGACGCGGCCGTGGCCGGCGTTCCGGTGCAGGTGTCGCAGGCGCTGTACGGGATGCCGCAGCAGCGGGCGCGCGGCGCCGTCCTGGGAGGCCAGCGCGCGGAACCGGCCCGCTCGGCGCGGTCCGCCGCGGGAATCAGGGGGCTGCGCGGTCTGCGTCCCTGGCGGCTGCTGCCCAGCCCCACCGGCACCCCTTTCACCTTCGGGTACGCGGCGCTGCTGGCCGTCACCTCGCTCGTCGCCCGGTACGCCGATCCCGCGGTGGTGGACGCCCTGTACCAGAGCTCCAGCACGGATGTCGCCCACCTCGTGCGGGCGCCCCTGCTGGTGCTGCCGGCCAGCGCGCTGTGGATCGCGGGCGGCGTCGTGTCGGCGTACTCCCTGTGCTTCCTGCTGGTGCTCACCGCGCTGGAACGCCGGATAGGCGGTCTGCGCACCGCCGGCGTGTTCCTGTTCGGGCACGTGCTGGCCACCCTCGCCACCGAGGTCCCCGTCGGGCTCGCGGTGCTCGCGGGCCGCCTGCCGGGCAGTTCGGCGCACCGCCTCGACTACGGCATCAGCTTCGGTGTCGCGGCCAGTCTCGGCGCCCTGGCCGGCCTGCTCACGCCCTGGCTGCGCTGGCCCCTGCTCACCATTTTCGTGGGCATGCTGGCCCAGGACCTGGCCGCGTTCGACGATCCGATGACGAGCTGCGGCCATCTGATCGCGGTGGGGCTCGGCGTGGCGACGTGGCCGGTGATACGGCGCTGGCGGCGGGCGCGCCTCGCGGAGTCGGGTACCGCGCCCGGGACGGCCTGAGCCTCTTCAGGCTCCCTGTGCTCTCCCTCTATCCCTCTCTCCTTTCTCTCCTCTGTCTCCCCTGCCTCCCCTGTCTCCTTTCTTTCTCCTTCCTTTCTGCCTGTGTGTGCTGTTTGTGGATGCCCGATCGCTCAGAGCGAACAGATGCCGGGGAACAATCGACCGGCGTCGTGCATTGAGTCGGCATAGCTCAACTTGACTGCCGAAGGGGAGATCATGGCTGCTGAGTCCACTGCCTTCACACCGCTCACCCTGCCTGTGCTGCCGCTCGACGACGAGGTCGTACTGCCCGGGATGGTGGTTCCGCTCGACCTGAGCGACGCCGAGGTACGGGCCGCGGTGGAGGCCGCGCAGGCCGCCGCGCGGGACGAGCCCGGCAAGCCCAGGGTGCTGCTGGTGCCCCGGGTCGAGGGGACGTATGCCAGGACCGGTGTGCTGGGCACGGTCGAGCAGGTGGGCCGGCTGGCCGACGGTGACCCGGGCGCGCTCATCCGCGGTCGCGGACGTGTGCGGATCGGCGCCGGGACCACCGGTCCTGGCGCGGCGCTGTGGGTCGAGGGGACCCGGATCGAGGAGAACCTGCCCGAGCCGCTGCCCGGCCAGATCGCCGAACTGGTGAAGGAGTACAAGGCGCTCGCCACCGCCTGGCTGCGCAAGCGCGGCGCCTGGCAGGTGGTCGACCGCGTACAGGCCATCGACGACGTCTCCGCGCTCGCCGACAACTCCGGCTACTCGCCCTTCCTGACCACCGAGCAGAAGGTCGAGCTGCTGGAGACCGCCGACCCGGTGGCCCGTCTCAAGCTCGCCACCCAGCAGCTGCGCGACCACCTCGCCGAGCAGGACGTGGCCGAGTCCATCGCCAAGGACGTCCAGGAGGGCGTCGACAAGCAGCAGCGCGAGTTCCTGCTGCGGCGCCAGCTGGAGGCCGTCCGCAAGGAGCTGCGCGAGCTGAACGGCGAGAGCGACGGCGAGGAGTCCGACGACTACCGCGCCCGCGTCGAGGCCGCCGACCTGCCCGAGAAGGTCCGGGAGGCCGCGCTCAAGGAGGTCGACAAGCTGGAGCGCGCCTCCGACGCGTCCCCCGAGGGCTCCTGGATCCGCACCTGGCTCGACACGATCCTCGACATGCCGTGGAGCGAGCGAACCGATGACAGTGCTTCCGCCTACGACATCCAGGGCGCCAAGGCGGTCCTGGACGCCGAGCACGCGGGTCTGGAGGACGTGAAGGAACGGATCACCGAGTACCTGGCGGTGCGCAAGCGGCGCGGCGACCGGGGCCTGGGCGTGATCGGCGGGCGGCGCGGCGGTGCCGTGCTCGCGCTCGTCGGGCCGCCCGGTGTGGGAAAGACCAGCCTCGGCGAGTCCGTCGCCCACGCGATGGGACGGAAGTTCGTGCGCGTCGCCCTGGGCGGCGTCCGCGACGAGGCCGAGATCCGCGGCCACCGGCGTACGTACGTCGGCGCGCTGCCCGGGCGGATCGTGCGCGCCGTCAAGGAGGCCGGGTCGATGAACCCGGTGGTCCTGCTGGACGAGATCGACAAGGTGGGTTCCGACTTCCGCGGGGACCCGGCCGCGGCCCTGCTCGAAGTCCTGGACCCGGCGCAGAACCACACCTTCCGGGACCACTACCTGGAGGTGGAGCTGGACCTGTCCGACGTCGTCTTCCTGGCCACGGCCAACGTCCTGGAGGCGATCCCGGAGGCGCTGGCCGACCGGATGGAGATCGTGCGCCTGGACGGCTACACCGAGGACGAGAAGGTCGTCATCGCGCGCGACCACCTGCTTCCGCGCCAGCTTGAACGGACGGGCCTGCGCCGGGACGAGGTGACGATCGAGGAGGGCGCGCTGCGCAAGCTCGCCGGCGAGTACACGCGCGAGGCGGGTGTGCGCACCCTGGAGCGGTCCATCGCACGGCTGCTGCGCAAGATCGCGGCGCAGCACGAACTGGGCGAGCGGGAGCTGCCGTTCACCGTCACGGACGGTGAGCTGCGGGGGCTGATCGGCCGTCCGCACCACGTTCCGGAGTCCGCTCAGGACCCGGCCGAGCGGCGGACGTCCGTCCCGGGCGTGGCGACGGGCCTCGCGGTCACCGGGGCCGGTGGCGACGTCCTCTTCGTCGAGGCGTCCCTGGCGGACCCGGAGACGGGCGCGGCCGGGCTGACCCTGACCGGTCAGCTGGGCGACGTGATGAAGGAGTCCGCGCAGATCGCGCTGAGCTTCCTGCGCAGCCACGGCGCGGAACTGGAACTGCCCGTGGGCGATCTGAAGGACCGGGGTGTGCACATCCACTTCCCGGCGGGCGCGGTGCCGAAGGACGGTCCGAGCGCGGGCATCACGATGACGACCGCGCTCGCCTCGCTCCTGTCCGGCCGCCTGGTCCGCACGGACGTGGCGATGACCGGCGAGGTCTCGCTGACCGGGCGTGTCCTGCCCATCGGCGGCGTCAAGCAGAAGCTGCTCGCCGCCCATCGCGCGGGTGTGACGACGGTGGTCATCCCCAAGCGGAACGAGCCCGATCTGGACGACGTCCCGGCGGAAGTGCTGGACAAGCTCGACGTCCACACCGTCACCGACGTCCGCCAGGTCCTGGAACTGGCCCTGAACCCCGCGACGAACGGTGCGTCACCGGAGATCCCGGCCGCCGCGTAGCGCTGCCGCGCGGTGAGCGGTTCATCGGGGCGCGGGGTTCGGCCGGGGCTTTCCCGTCCGAACCCCGCGCCCGGGGCGCAAGTACGGCCCACCTCGGCTCGCCGGGCCGGCAGGCGCCGCCCGCCCGGCTCCGGTCGCAGCACTAGCGACAGGCCACCGCGGCCGGCGCGGGAGGCCTGGCCGGGGCGACCGGACGGCGAGCGCGGCGAGCCTCCGACTGTGTGGCCACGCCCCGGGGCTCCCGGCCGTATGGCTGGGTCCCCGGGTTTCCGCTTGTCACCCCCCGGGACTCCCGGCGGTGCCGCTGTCGCCGGGGCTCCGGTCGAGACGTTGCGCCCCGGGACGGCGGGGGGTTCGTGGGGTTCGTAGGGTTCCGGGGCGCGCCCGGTGTGGGCCGCCGCGCTTGCGCCGGGGGCGCCCCGGGCCCCGGCCGGGGCGACTCCCTGCCCCGGCCGGGGGTTGGAGGCCAGTGCCGCGACCCTAGCCGTTGGCGAGTGCCTGTACGCGGTCCAGCGCGCCGTTGAACTTGTCGTGGTCGCCGACCGTCGGACCGGACGACGTGTACTGCCACATGGTGTAGTAGCCCCAGCCGGCCGGCAGGGTGCCCGGGTCGGAGGCGTAACGGGCTATCCACAGCGGGTTGTTGGCGGCGAAGCCGCCGTAGTTGCCGGTGCACTGGGTCCACCAACTGGTGGCCGTGTAGATCACGGCGTCCCGGCCCGTGCGGGCCTTGTAGGTGTTCAGGAAGTCGGCGATCCAGCCGACCATCGCGCTCGCCGTCTTGCCGTAGCAGGCGGCGCCGTAGGGGTTCCACTCGATGTCGAGGGCGCCCGGCAGGGTCTTGCCGTCGCGGGACCAGCCGCCGCCGTGGTCGACGAAGTAGTTGGCCTGGGTGGCGCCGCTGGTGGTGTCCGGGGTCGCGAAGTGGTACGCGCCGCGGATCATGCCGACGCCGTAGGAGCCGTTGTACTGCTGGGCGAAGTAGGGGTTCGTGTAGTACGTCCCCTCGGTGGCCTTCGTGTACGCCCACCTGACGCCGCTGTTCCACAGCGTGGACCAGGCGACGTTGCCCTGGTAGCCGGACACGTCGACGCCCTCGGTCTGGGTGGCGTCGCCGCCGGCCGGCGTGCCGCCCTGGCCGTCGTGCGGCACGACGCCCATGCCCATGTAGGCGGAGCCGCGGGCGGGCACGGTGGCGGCGGCGGAGGGGAGAGTGAAGAGCATGGAGAACGCGGCGAGCAGGATTCCCGCGGCGGTGAGCCGCCGTACGCGGGCCGTTCCGGATCTGTGCACGGACATGACGTGCCTCCGAAGCTCGGTGGTGCTCGGTGGGGGGATACGGGCATGTCCCGGTCACGGGCATGTCCCGGTCGCGCTGACGAGCAGGGCCACGCCGGCCCGCGGCCGCGGGCGCAGCAGTGGTGTGAGCATGCCAATAGGCCTGACAAAGAAGCTACGCACGTAGACCGCCGCCTGGGAAGGGGGCCCGGAGTCTGCCGATGGTCTACGCCTGCGAAATACTGACGGAGCTGCGGTGATGGCGCCGACTGGCGGAAACTTTCAGGAGCGGGAAACCTTCAGGCAGGGGCTGACGTGCACGAAGACGCAAACGGCGGCGGACGCGAGGTCGCGTCCGGCGCGGCACCGAGTGGTGCGGACCGGGAGTTCCTGTCCCTCGAACGGGAACTGACGGTGCTGCTTCGGCGTGCGCGGGCCAACCAGGGCGAGATGGCCCGCGAGGTCCACCCCCATCTGGAGCCCGCCGCCTACGGACTGCTGGTCCGCCTGGAGGAGTGCGGCCGCCAGCGCGCCACGGAGCTGGCCGGCTACATCGGCGTCGGTAAGGCGACCATGTCACGCCAGCTGCACGCACTGGAGCAACTCGGCCTGGTCGCCCGGGAACCGGACCCCGCCGACGGCCGGGCCTGGCTGGTGGCCCTCACCGACGACGGCCGCCGCCGAGTCGGCCAGGTGCGCGAGGCCCGCCGCGCCCGCTACGTCAGCCAGCTCGCCCACTGGGACCGCCGCGAGGTGGCCGAACTGGCCCGGCTGCTGCACGAGTTGAATGAGGTCACGGAGAAGTAGCCGGCCCGCGGCGCCGGCCGCTCACGGCTCCACGAACACCACCGTCGCGTCGTCGTGCGTCTTGCTGCGGCGCAGATACGTCCGCTCCTCCTTGTCGGCCGCCTCCAGGGCCCGCACCCGGCCCACGAGCGAGCCCGCCCCCTCCTCGCGTACGAGACCGAGGCACCGCGCCCAGTCGCCCGCGTGGAACTTCTCCACCCACCGCGCCGCCCCGTCCGTCAGCGCGGCCAGCGCGCGGACCCCGGCGCGCGGCACGCTGCCCGTCACGGCACGGGCGGCCACCGAGGGATCCGCCGCCGCGGTGAAGAAGCCGCCCTCCTTGTTGCGCACGACGGCGTCGATGAGCGCGTCCGTGGCGAGCGAGGCCCGGGGCAGCCGGGCCAGCCGGTCGTCCAGGACCGGGGTGACCGGGCCGTCGGGGGACTCCAGCAGCAGGACCGAGTCGGACAGCACCAGGTACTCGACCGCCTCCGCCGACCAGCGGGCCAGAACGACGGTTGCCTGAGGCGTGCGCGGGTGAGAAAGGTCACAGGTTGGAGCGTGTGACTCGGCGGTACGGAGGATCGCGCGCGAAAGAATCTCCGGCAGTGTCAGATCTCGGCAGGAAACCGTCAGTTCGGTCAGCGCGCCGCCCAGTCGGGCGGTGAACCAGGAGACCGAATGCGAACACCCCGTACCGGTCCGCGGCGGTGTCACCCCGTCCAGGACGACAAGGCAACCACCCTGTCCAGACGCGGGTAGTCCGATACTCGCGAAGTCCTCGTTGGGGCAGTCGGGACGGCCGGGCTCCGAAACAACCTCAGTGCGCATCCGGCCAGTCTGCACGAGCCCTTCACAAGCCCTGCGAAAGGGTGGCAACCATCCGGGATTCGGTGCGGTGACGCAGGTCAGCCGCCTGTTTTGGGCGCAATTGGATCACTCCGGCAAGGCGTGGCGGCGAATACTGCCAAAGCCCGCCGCAGACGTCCAACCGGCCCACCGCACCGTGCCCGCGCATGCGCCGGAGGAACTTGCCCGCCAACTCCCCTCCGAGGTTCACTCCTTCGGGTGGCCGGTCGGACGATGCAGGACCACTGCCCACCGGCACTGGGAGGGTCGGGAACCGATGCAGGTCCCCCCTGCTCGAGCGGAGTCGAGAGCGTGGGGAGGGTGTACGCGCCTGTCCGCGCCAGCTGACGGGCACCACCCGGGCCCATGAGTACACGAGTACAGGAATGCGAGCACCGGTGCAGAAGAAGCGGCCTCGGCGCGCAGGCAAGCAGACGGCCATGGCAGGAGACCCGGCGCAGACGCCCGGCACGCCCCCCGTCACCCCCGTCGGCAAGGGCCGTCCCACGCATGTACGCAACCGTCTGATCGCCGCCGTCGCCGTCGTGGCCGCCGCGGTGGCCGGTGCGGGCGCGCCCTCCCTCATAGCCGCCTCCGGGCAGGTGAGCGACTCCCAGAACCTGGTGACGCTCGCCGGGCAGACCCAGGACGCGCTCACCCTCGCCCACTCCCTGGCCGACGAGCGCGACGAGGTCACCTCCTACGTCGCCGCCGGCCGCCCCGGGGCGAAGGCGCCCTCCGAGCAGCGCAGTACCCGCGTGGACCGCCAGGTCGACGAGCTGCGCGCCGACCAGGACATGCCGGCCTGGCTGCGCAAGGACCTCGACGGCATCGCCGCCGTGCGCCGCTCCGCGCTCACCGGGCAGAGCACCGCCCTCCAGGTCCACCAGGCCTACTCCGTCGCCATCACCGACCTGCACAAGCTGGCCGAGCGGCTGGCCGAGCGGATGCCCACGCGGGCCGGCTCCGGCGCCTACGCGCTCGCCGAGCTCGACACCGCCGTCCAACAGGCCGCCGCGGCCCGCGGGCTGCTGCTCGCGGCGCTGAACGTGCCGCACACCACGCAGACCGTCTACGACCCCGTCACCGGCCTGCCCACGGAGACCGCCACCTCATCGGAGGCCGACACCAAGCAGCGCGACGTCCTGAGCGCCGCCGCCCAGCAGGCCCGGCTGCGCTCCGACGCCGCTCTCGCCGGCTTCCGCGACAACGCGCCGCAGGAGGCCCGAGCGTCGTACGACTCCACGGTGAGCGGAGCCGAGGTCGACACCGCGGAGAAGTACCTCGCCTCGCTCGTCCAGCAGCCGACGCTCTCCAACAGCGACCTGGACACCAGCGTCAAGAAGGCCGACGCCGCGCTCAGCGCCCGTCTCGACCTGATGCGCGGCGCGGAGTCCTCTCTGTACGACCGCCGCACCAAGGACCTGGCGCAGCTGCGTGACGACGACGTCACGGCGCTGGAGATCCGCATCGCCCTGCTCGGCGCCCTGCTGCTGGTCACCATCGGCATCGCCACCGCGCTCGCCCGCACCCTGACCCGGCCGCTCGCGGTGCTGCGCCTGGGCTCGGCCCGGCTGGCCGGCGCGCAGGACCCGGCCACCGAGGAACCCGTCAAGTTCAACGGCCGCAACGACGAGTTCGCGCAGGTCGTCCGCTCCGTCAACACCCTGCACGCGCAGGCCGTCGTGCTCGCCGAGCGGATCGCCACGCTGGAGACCGACCGCAAGCACCTGGTCGGCCAGCGCCAGAAGATGGCCGACGCCCGTGAGGAACTGCGCGCCGAACTCGCCGACTCCGCCGCCCAGCTGGAGCGGCTGCGCAGCGGCATAGGCGGCAGCTTCGTCAATCTGGCGCTGCGCACCCTCGGCCTGGTGGAACGGCAACTCGCCGTCATCGAGGGCCTGGAGGACCGTGAGCAGGACCCCGACCGGCTGTCCACCCTCTTCAAGCTCGACCACTTCGCCACGGTCATGCGCCGGCACAGTGAGAACCTCCTCGTGCTGGCCGGCTCCGAGCACGTCCAGCAGCACGCCGGACCGGTCCCGCTGGTCGACGTCGTACGCGCCGCGGTCAGCGAGATCGAGCGCTACGAGCGCGTCCGCATCGCCGCGCTGCCGCCGCACGCGCACGTGGCGGGCTTCGCGGCGGACGACCTGTCCCACCTGCTGGCCGAACTCCTGGAGAACGCCACCTCGTTCTCCCCGCCCGACCAGCCCGTCGAGGTCTCCGGCTGGCTCCTGGAGAACGGCGAGGTCATGCTCTCCGTCCAGGACGAGGGCATCGGCGTGCCCGAGGAGCGGCTGACCCGGCTCAACGCCCGCCTCACCGAGTTCGACCCGAAGTCCGCCTACGACAAGGAGGGCGACCAGGGTCTGGGCCTCGGCCTGTACGTCGTGGCCCGCCTCGCCCACCGGCACGGCGTGCGCGTGCAGTTGCGCGAGCAGAAGCAGGGCGGCATCGCGGCCGTCGTGGTCGTCCCCAAGTCCGTACTGGCGGCCGCGCCCGCCTCCGCCGTCGCGGACTCGGCTTCGGCCCCCGGAGAGGCCTCCGCGGTCTCCCTGCCCGGCGCCGATGCCGAGGCCAACTCCAACGTCCTGCCCGCCCGCGCCGAGGGCACCGACCCCCTGGTCGCGCTGGCCGAGAAGGCCGTGCGCGAGGCGGAGTCGGCGAACGAGGAACCGGTCACCGGGGAACCGGCGGACGAGGAGCCGGCGGACGAGGAGCCGGTCACCGAGGGACCGGCGGACGAGGAACCGGCTTCGCCGTCCGAGACGACGATGGAACTCCTGCTCCCGTCGCCCGCGGGGGAGCCGGACCCGGCGCGCCCGCACCCCGACCCCACCGACTTCGGGCAGGCCCCGCAGGGTCCGTCCGCACCCGACCGGGAAACCCCCACGGGCACCGCGGCCGGGAGTGAACCGGCCGAGGACGAGACCGAGGCCGCGGCCCCGCTCCCGCGGGGCACCCGTGCCGAGGGGAACGAACCGGCCGGAGGCGGCATCGAGGCCGCCCGCACCACACTGCCGCCGCAGCAGAACACCCCCGCCGACGGCGAAGCCGAGGCGGAACACCACCGGACCCCCGATGCGCCGGAGGACGAGGTCACCGCCAAGGGCCTGCCCAAGCGGACCCCGAAGATATCCGCCCCCGCCCCGGCCCCGCGCCAGCGCAGCGCTTCCGTGGACGCCGAGGCACTCCGCCGCCGCCTGGGCGGGTTCCACCGGGGAGCACGGGAGGGCTACCGCGAGGCGGAGGCGGAGGCGGAGATCGCCGACCAGAACACGGGGGGCACAGTCGAGGAGGCAAGCAGTTGACCGCGCCCAGTACCTTCGGACTGAGCAGTGAGGCCCGCAACCTGCACTGGCTGCTGACCAACCTCGTCGAGGAGGTCCCCGGCATCGAATCCGTGGCCGTGGTCTCCTCCGACGGGCTCCTGCTCCTCTCCTCGGACCCCGGCCGCAACGACGAGGCCCGCCACGCCCGCGAGACGCGCACCGGTCCGCGCGGCTCCGCCGCCGACCTCGCCACCATCGTCTCCGGCATCGGCAGCCTCACCCTCGGCGCCGCCAAGCTGATGGACTCCGGCGCGGTCAAGCACACGATGGTCGCGATGGACGAGGGCAGCCTGTTCGTCATGTCGATCAGCGACGGGTCGCTGCTCGGCGTGCACGGCTCCGCGGAGTGCGACATGAGTGTCGTGGCGTACCACATGGCGCTCTTCGTCGGCCGCGCCGGACACGTCCTGACGCCTGAACTCCGCAGCGAGCTGCGCAAGTCCCTGGAAACCGACGGGAGTACCCAAGGAGCGGCCCGATGAGCGGTACGTCCAAGCTCCCGGTCCGCGGCGGCGACCGCAAGGCCTCCCGCGTACGCCCCTATTCGCTCACCGGCGGCCGTACCCGCTTCGGCCACGTCCTCCTGGTGGAGACGTTCGTGGCCGCGCTGGAGGCCCCGGAGGAGCGCAAGGAGCTGACCAACGGCTCGCTCGCCAACCAGGGCATGCCCGAGGTACGGGCCATCGTCGAACTGTGCCGCCGGATGCGGACGGTGGCCGAGATCGCGGCGCTGCTGAAGATGCCGCTCGGTGTGGTCCGCGTGCTCCTGAGCGACCTCGCGGACCAGGGAAAGATCCGTGTGTACGGAACCGGAACCGGTCATGGCACGGGCCGGCCGGACCGCGCGCTGCTGGAAAGGGTGCTGAGTGGACTCCGCCGTCTCTGACGCCGCCGTGGGCGTCCCCCCGCTCGTCGAGGCCGACGAGGCCCCGCAGCCCTGGCAGACGGACCGCACCCGTGCCCCGGTCGCCACGAAGATCGTGGTGGCCGGCGGCTTCGGCGTCGGCAAGACCACGCTGGTCACCGCCGTCTCGGAGATCACGCCTCTGCAGACCGAGGCGCTGATGACCGAGGCGAGCGAGGAGACCGACGACCTCACCGAGACGCCGGACAAGGTGACGACCACCGTCGCCATGGACTACGGCCGGCTCACGCTCGACGACGACCTCGTGCTCTACGTGTTCGGCACGCCGGGCCAGCAGCGGTTCTGGTTCATGTGGGACGACCTGGTGCGCGGCGCGATCGGTGCCGTGGTCCTGGCCGACACCCGCCGTCTGAAGGACTGCTTCCCGGCGCTGGACTACTTCGAGAGCTGCGGGCTGCCGTACGTCGTCGCCGTCAACCACTTCGAGGGCAGCGAGCAGTTCGACCCGGAGGACGTGCGGGAGGCGCTGACGATACCCGCACACATACCTGTCATGATCATGGACGCGCGGCGCCGGATCTCGGCCATCGAGACCCTGCTGGCCCTCGTGGCCCACGCACTCGAGGAGACCCCGGAGTAGTACCGGCTCCCCGAGCAGTCCAGCGAGCAGTCCCGAAGCCGTAGGAGGCAGCACCCGTATGCGGAAGATACTCGTCGTGGGGGCCGGGCAGTCCGGTCTCCAACTGGCCCTCGGACTCCAGTCGCACGGGTACGAGGTCACCCTGATGTCGAACCGGACCTCGGACGAGATCCGCACCGGCCGGGTCATGTCGACGCAGTGCATGTTCCATACGGCCCTCCAGCACGAGCGCGACCTGAACCTGAACTTCTGGGAGTCCCAGGCCCCGAACATCGAGGGCCTCGGCGTCTCGGTCGCCGCCCCCGGCTCCTTCGACCCCGGTCCCTCGCAGCGCGCGATCGACTGGGTGGGCAGGCTCGACGGGTACGCGCAGTCGGTCGACCAGCGGGTGAAGATGGCCGGCTGGATGGAGACGTTCGCCCAGCGCGGCGGCCAGCTCGTCATCCACGGCGCCGCGGTCGGCGACCTGGACTACTTCTCCCGCACGTACGACCTCGTCCTCGTCTCGGCGGGCAAGGGCGAGCTGGTGAAGATGTTCGAGCGGGACGCCTCCCGCTCCCCGTACAGCGAGCCGCAGCGCGCGCTGGCGGTGGCGTACGTGCACGGCATGGGACCGCGCCCGGAGCACCCGGAGTTCGACGCGGTCCGCTGCAACCTGGTGCCCGGCGTCGGCGAGATGTTCATCATGCCGACCTACACCCTCTCCGGCCGTGCCGACATCCTCTTCTGGGAGGGCATACCCGGCGGCCCGCTCGACGCCTTCCGCGGCGTCAAGGACCCGTCCGAGCACCTCGCCCTGACGCTGGACCTGATGAAGACGTTCCTGCCCTGGGAGCACGCCCGGACCGCCGGCGTCGAACTCACGGACGCGGGCGGCACGCTCGCCGGCCGTTACGCCCCCACCGTGCGCCAGCCGATCGGCCGGCTGCCCGGCGGCGGCCTGGTCCTCGGTGTCGCGGACGTCGTCGTCGCCAACGACCCGATCACCGGCCAGGGCTCCAACTCGGCCTCCAAGTGCGCCGCCGCGTACCTGGCCGCCATCCTCGAGCACGGCGACAAGCCGTTCGACGAGGAGTGGATGCGGCAGACGTTCGACCGCTACTGGGCCACCGCCCGGCACGTCACCAAGTGGACCAACGCCATGCTGGCCCCGCCGCCGGAGCACGTCCTGAACGTCCTCGGGGCGGCGGGCCAACTCCAGCCGATCGCCGACCGCTTCGTGAACTGCTTCGACGACCCGTCCGACTTGGAGAACTTCTTCTACGACCCGGACAAGGCCCAGGCCTACCTCGCCGAGGTCTCCAAGGCCTCCACCGTCTAGAGACTCACGTCCGGCCCGGCCTGGGCGGCCTGGGCGCGCTCGGGGAGTCTCGGCGGTGTGTACCGCCGCAGGGGCTCCCCGCCCGGATCGGGCCGTACGGCGCCCAGCACCGGGTTGGCCGCGACCGGTGACACCTTCACCTTGGTTCCGGGCCGCGGGGCCTGCACCACCATCCCGTCGCCGAGGTAGAGGGCGACATGCGTGGCCCGCGGGAAGTAGACGACCAGGTCGCCGGGCCTGAGATCGCGGAGCGGGATGCGTTTCAGCCGGGCCCACTGCTCCTGACTGGTGCGCGGGATGGGCGTCCCGGCGTGCTGCCAGGCCTGTGAGGTCAGCCCCGAGCAGTCGTATGCCTGCGGGCCCTCGGCGCCCCACTGGTAGGGCTTGCCGAGCTGGCGCACGGCGTAGCGCACGGCCTCGTCGCCCTCCTGTGACGGCGTGCGGGCACCGCTGAGCGCCCCGGAGGCCAGGAACGAGCTCTGCGTCGCGGTGATCCCGTTCGTCTCCGTCCGGGCGAGCGCCGCCACCTGCTCGGTGCTGAGCGAGGCCAGCAGCTTCTCCACGTCGCGCAGCCGTCCCTGGACGTCGTCCCGCGCCTGCTGCTGCCGCCGGGCGAGCACGAGCCGGGTGCCGACCGCCTTGCGGGCCTCGCGGGCCAGGTCGGCGGCCTTCTTCTCGTTGCCGGTCAGCCGATTGACCGTCTCGGCCCGCTCCCGTGCCAGTCGCCCGATCAACTCCCCCTCCGCCAGCGCGTGCTGCGGGTCGGGCGCCAGCAGCAGCCGCAGATACGGCGAGAGTCCGGTGCTGCTGCCCTGGTACTGCTGAACGGCCAGCCGTGCCGCCTTCGCGCGGCTGTCGTTCAGGGCACGCCGGGCGGCGCCGAGGTCGGCGTCGAGGCGGTCGGCCTCGGCGCGCTGCCGCTTCAGCCGCTCGGCGGTGGCGTTGTAGGTCTCGGTGGCCTGATCGGCCTGCCCGTACAGCTTGTGAAGGTCCGTCAGCAGCTGGGCGACGGACCGCTGTCCGGGCTGCTGCGGCCCCGGGACGGCCACGGCGGCCGCCGGTACGAAGGCGGCCTGTGCCGCCACCGCCGCCGTACACACCAGACGCGGAACCCTTCCTGACACGTCATCACCTCCTGTGCGGGGCGGTGTTTCCGCTCCGCACGGGAGGATTCGACGTATGAACAGACTTTCTGAGCCGATGGTGCTGCGTACGGCGCAACGAGGTCACCCGTCGGTGTCACTCGGCTTGCCGCCGGCCCGGCTCTCCGGCTTGGACCACGGCCACTTCAGCCGGCCGCCGCTCCTGCCCTCGGGGTCGAACTCGTACTTCCAGCCCCTGGGCAGTCCCAGGCGCTTGCTGTGCCCGCGCGGCACCCGCCGGTAGACGAGCACGGTCGGCGGGCCGCCCGCGGCGTCCGGCACCGGGATGCGGTAGGTCTTCGGCGGGTTCCCGGTGGGTCCCACCAGCACGGACAGCACCCGCCCGTCCATCGGGCCGCCCTCGAAGGGGGTGTCTTCGCTCTTCACGGCACCAGTGTCAGCCATCCGCCGCGGCCAGGGCGCGCCCCACCAGCTCGGCGGTCTGCGCGTCCCGGGCGGCGGTCACGGTCAGCACGGCCGCGAACTGCTCGACCAGCCAGTCCCGCAGCTCGTCGGCGGGGGGCTGCTTGTCCTCGTCCAGCCAGATCAGGGAGGCGGCCTCCACGGCCGTGATCCACATCCGCACGGTCATGCGCAGCCGGGGGCCGGGGTCCGTGACCTCCAGATGACTCAGGATCCGCTCGGCGGCGGCCCGGCGCACGCCGTCCACGATGGCCGTCGTGCGGGAGGTCTCCACCACGCTGCCGCCCTGGAGCAGTGCGGTGAACCCGGCGTCGTGCTGGTCGACGAAGGCCAGGTACCGGTCCAGGGCGCGGGCGAGGCGAGGCAGCAGCGGGCCCTGCTGCGGCTCGTCGAAGCAGTGCCTCAGCTCGTCGGCGGCGGACCGCAGGGCGGCCTCGTACAGCTGCTGCTTGCCGCCCGGGAAGTACCGGTACACCAGCGGGCGCGACACCCCCGCCGCCTCCGCCACGTCGTCCAGCGACACCTCCTCGGGCGCCCGGTGCGCGAAGAGGGACAGAGCCGCGTCGAGCAACTGGGCCCGCCGCTCCTCGACACTGAGGCGACGGTACGCGGGACTGGACGCGGCAGGGCTCATGACCAGCAGCGTAATCGGCCTCCGCAGCCGGGGCCCAAGCCCGCGCTCCGAGGCCCCGGCGGAGCGAGCCGCCCCGCTCGGGGCCGGCCTGCTGTGGCGGAGCGGGGGCGGCGGATTGCGCGCGGCGCACCGGTGGTGTGCCGGATCACCGGCACCACCGCTGTGCCGCGTGGCTCCCATGGCCCCACATGGCCCATGGCCCCACATGGCACGCGGCCCCGCATGACGGCAGCTTCCGCCGGTTGTGTGGCTTCGCATGCCACACGGGTCGGGCGGCCTGGCCCGGGGACACTGGTGCCGCCGGGGGGTGTCGCCGGGATTCGTCACCTGCTGTGGACGGCGCTGCCGCCTCGGCGGCGGGACCGGCCGGATCCGCATCGAGTCGGCGGTGCCGGACGTGGGGGAGCCGCTGTCAGGGTCCGGCCCCGTGCCGAGGCCGGCGGCCCGGGCATCGGGTGGGCCGCCGGGCCGCTCGGGCGGGGTCCGGGCGGGTCAGGCCAGGAGGCCCGAGGATCGCCAGAGGCGGCGGCCGGCTCCGCGGAGGACGCCGATGTCGTCCAGGAAGTCCGTCAGGCGCTTCGCGCCCGTCTGCATGACCTCCCGCCGGTGCCCGCTCGCCTTCACCTGGGCCATCGCCTCCCGCTTGTCGAGGCCCACGTTCGTGTACACCTCGGGGTTGACGAAGGCGACCGAGAAGACCCGGGCGAACTCGCCCGAGGTGATCCGGGTGAACTCCTGCGACCACTTCGGCGCCGTCATCATCTGCCGGCGCAACTCCTCGCGGGCGTAACGGACATGGCGCGCCTCCTCCACGACATGGATCCGCGTGACGCCCCGGATCAGCGGCTGCACCCGCTCGTCCGGGAACGTCAGCCGCTGCATCCAGTCCAGGACCTCCTCACCGAGCAGGGTCGCGGTGAAGGACCCGGGGGTCGTGGAGATCGTCTTGAAGAGCCGGCCGAGGTTCTGGTGCGCTCGGCTCACCGGGTACCAGGGCGTCTCGCCCCGCGCTATCACGCGGGCGAACATCTTCGAGTGCCGGCACTCGTCCTCGATCTCCGTCAGCGCGTACCGCACGTGCGCGCTCGTGGCCGCCTTGTCGTAGATGTGCCGTACGAGCAGCTGCATGAGGATCAGCTCGAACCAGATGCCGAGCGAGGCGAGCGCCGCGGCCTCGTGCCGGGAGAGCAGGATCCGCTGCTCCTCGCCCATCCGCTTCCACAGCGGCGTGTCGTACAGCGACAGCAGCTCCGGCGGCCAGAACCACTTGCCCTCCTCGAAGGGCGCGTCCCAGTCCAGTTCCCTGTCCGGGTCGAAGGAGTGCTTGGCGGAAGAGTCGAGCAGCCGCTCGGCCACCTGCTCCCGGTCCTTGAGCAGGCCGAGCGCGTCGCGCAGGCCTGCGAGCGCGCCGTCTTCCGTCACGGTCGTCATGGCTGTCCCACCTCGTCGTACGGGATGTGGCCGGGTCGGCCGGTTACCCGTGGGTCAGGTTCTCCGCCTCTTATGAGACTGCCTGTCAGCAAGCCCGTCAATCCCTTGCGCGCGACTTGTTGACTCGACGTCTACGTGTGAACCTGCGAAGTATGCCGACCTACGACCTGTACGCCAGGAATCCGGGGGACTCGCGCTGGCAGGTCCCCGCGACCGGCGCGGCTCGCTTCAGCTGGGAGTACGACAACGGCCGCGACCGCCTCCTCGCCCTCTACCAGAAGGGCAAGGACAAGCAGTGGGACGGGCAGAAGCGGATCGACTGGGACCTGGAGGTGGACCCGTACGACCCGCTCGGCACCCCCGAGGAGGCGATGACCCTCTACGGCACCCCGCACTGGGCGAAGATGACCGACCGTGACAAGGGCGACCTGCGCCGCCACTTCGCGTCCTGGCAGTTCAGCCAGTTCCTGCACGGCGAGCAGGGCGCGATGGTCTGCGCCGCACGGATCGTGGAGTCCGTCCCCGACCTGGACGCCAAGTTCTACTCGGCGACCCAGACCATGGACGAGGCCCGGCACGCCGAGATCTACGGCCGCTTCCTGCACGAGAAGATCGGGATGCTGTACCCGATCAACGACAACCTCCAGTCCCTCCTCGGCGACACCCTCCGCGACAGCCGCTGGGACATGCCGTACCTGGGCATGCAGGTGCTGATCGAGGGCCTCGCCCTGGCGGCCTTCGGCATGATCCGCGACACCACGAACAAGCCCCTGCCCAAGCAGATCCTCGCCTACGTCATGCAGGACGAGGCCCGCCACGTGGCCTTCGGACGCATGGCCCTGCGCGACTACTACCGGCAGCTCACCGACGCCGAACTGCGCGAACGCGAGGAATTCGTCATCGAGGGCTGCTACTTGATGCGCGACCGCCTGCGCGGTGTGGAGGTCCTGGAGAACTTCGGCATCCCCAGGGCGGAGGCCGACGAACTCAGCGAACGCTCCGAATTCCTCCAGCTCTTCCGCCAGTTGCTCTTCAGCCGCATCGTCCCCTGCGTCAAGGACATCGGCCTGTGGGGCAAACGCCTCCAGCAGGCCTATGTCGACATGGGCGTCTTCGAGATGGGCGACTCCAACCTGGACCAGCTCATGGCCCAGGACGAGGAGATCGCCGAGAAGCTGGACGCGGAACGCTTCGCGGCCGAGGAGCGGGAGCGGGTGGCGGAGGTGGTGGAGGCGATCGAGGAGGGTCAGCGCCTCACCGGCTGATCACCCGGCTGCTCGGGCACCCCGCCGGCCACCGGCACCGCCCGCCGGGGCGGAAACGACGCCCGCAGGGTGAACGCGTACTCCGTCGGACCGTGCGCACGGAGGCGGAGGAGCCGTTCCTCCGCCTCCGCCACCGTCGGGCGGTGACCCGCCGGAACCCACCACAGCGCGGTGACCGCCTCCGTCATCCGCTCGAACCTCCCCCACTGCCTGAACGGCGTGGGGGGACCCCCACACGGCGGCGGGCCGGCATCTCGCGGTGCCGGCCCCGGTAGACGTAGGCCGTCAGGGCGTTCGCGTCCCGCCACACCGACATGTTGACGATGCCGGAATCGTCATGCCCGAACGGTAGGGCGGCCGCGGTGGTCCCCGGCACCCCCGTCTCACCCGGTGGGCGGCGCGTGCAGCACCGTCTCCATCACCGCCTTGGCGATCGGCGCCGCCGTACCGCCCCCGCTGATGTCGCCCCGCCGCGCGGAGGCGTCCTCCACCACCACGGCGACCGCGACCCTCGGCTCCACGTCGTCGTCGCCCTGCGCCCAGGAGACGAACCAGGCGTACGGCGTACCGGCGTTGCCCAGGCCGTGCTGGGCGGTGCCGGTCTTGCCGCCCACCGTGGCCCCGGGGATCGCCGCGTTCCCGCCGGTGCCCTCGGTGACCACGTCGGCCATCAGCTCCCGCAGCCGCGCCGCGGTCGTCGGACGCATCACCTGCCGCGCGGGCCGGGAGCCGGCCGTGGAGACCGTGCCCCCGTTCCGGCGGGTGGTCCGCTCCACGAGGTACGGCGGCCGCGCCTGCCCGCCGTTCGCGACCGCAGCCGCCACCATCGCCATCTGAAGCGGAGTGGCCCGCGTGTTGTACTGTCCGATCGACGACAGCGCGAGCTGCGCCCGGTCCACCCGGGTGTCGAAGGTGCTCGGCGAGACCGAGAAGGGAATCCCCACCTTCTTGTCGTTGAAGCCGAACCCCTCCGCCGCGGCCCGCATGGCCCGCACCCCCGCGTCCACGCCCAGCTTCGCGAACACCGTGTTGCACGACCACTCGAACGCATGCCGCAGGGAGGCGTTCTCGCAGTCGTCGGCCTCGTTGTACAGCCACGTCTTCGTGCCCGGCAGCAGATATGGGGCAGGGGAGTCGGTCGGCTCGTCCAGATCCCGCACCACGCCCGCGTCCAGCGCGGCCGCCGCGGTGACCACCTTGAACGTCGACCCCGGCGGATACGTCTGCCGCACCGCCCGGTTCAGCATCGGCTGCTCCGGGTCCTCGTTCAGCCGCGCCCACGCGGCCGACACCGCCGACCTGTTCCCGGACAGCAGCGAGGGGTCGTACGAGGGCGTGGACACCAGTGCCAGGATCCGCCCCGACGTCGGCTCGATCGCCGCGACCGCCCCCTTGCGTCCGCCCAGCCCGTCGAACGCCGCCCGCTGGGCGGCCGGGTCGATCGTCGTCACCACATTGCCGCCCGGGCTCTGCCCGCCGCTGAAGCCCCGCCACAGCCCGAACCCCGCGAGCATCGGATCGGAGCCCGACAGCACCGCGTCCTCCGAGTACTCCAGGAGCGTCGTCCCGTACAACTGCGAGGCGAAGCCGGTCACCGGTGCGTACAACGGCCCGTCCGTGTAGGTCCGTTCGAAGCGCAGTTGCTCCCGGGTGTCCTTGGAGCCGGTGACCGGCCGGCCGCCGACCAGGATCTCGCCGCGCGGCTGCTGGTAACGGGCGATGGCGGGGCGGCGGTTGGCCCGATTGCCGCCGTACTCCGGGCTCTGGAGCACCTGCAGCCAGGCGGTGTTCACCAGCAGCGCCACCAGCAGCAGCACGCAGAAGGCCGCGGCATGCCGGATGCACCGGGTCACCGGGTCGGCCTCACGGGTCACGGGGCCACCGTCCCGTCGTACTCCCGGCGCGCCACATGGCTCACCCGGATCAGCAGCGCGACGATCGCCCAGTTGGTCACGACCGACGAGCCGCCCTGCGCGAGGAACGGCAGCGCCAGTCCGGTCAGCGGGATCAGACCGGTCACTCCGCCCGCGATCACGAACACCTGGAGCGCCATGAGCGAGGCGAGACCGATCGCGAGGAGCCGGCCGAAGGGGTCGCGCAGGGCGAGGCCCGCCCGGTAGCCACGCTCGACGAGCAGCGCGTACAGCAGGAAGATCGCGGACAGTCCGGCCAGCCCCAGTTCCTCCCCGGCGGTGGCCAGGATGAAGTCGGACTTGACGGCGAAGCCGACGAGGATCGAGTGGCCGAGGCCCAGCCCGGTGCCGGTCACCCCGCCCGCCGCGAAGGAGAACAACGACTGGGCCACCTGGCCGGGCCCCTGACCGGCCTCGATGGACGCGAACGGGTGCAGCCACTCCCCGAACCGGCTGCGCACGTGCGGCTCCAGCCAGCCGACGGCGACCGCGCCGGCCGCCGCGAGGAGCACCCCGACCGCGATCCAGCCGGTGCGGCCGGTGGCCACGTACAGCATGACGACGAACAGCCCGAAGAACAGCAGCGAGGTGCCGAGGTCGCGCTCCAGGACCAGCACGCAGACGCTCAGCAGCCAGACCGTGACCACCGGCCCCAGCACCCGGCCGGTGGGCAGTTGCAGCCGCCACACCTGGCGGCCGCTGTACGCCAGCGCGCCGCGGTTGGCGGCCAGGTACGCGGCGAAGAACACCGCGAGCAGCACCTTCGCGAACTCGCCCGGCTGGATGGAGAACTCGCCCAGCCGGATCCAGATGTGGGCGCCGTTGACGGCGGGGAAGAGGATCGGCATCACGAGCAGGGCGAGCGCGCTGGCGACACCGAGGTAGGCGTAGCGCTGGAGCCACCGGTGGTCGCGCAGCACCAGCACCACCAGGATGAACAGCCCCACGCCCACCGTGGACCACACCAGTTGGGCGGACGCGGCCTCGTCGCCCGGTGTCTCCAGGTCGAGCCGGTAGATCAGCACCAGGCCCAGCCCGTTGAGCAGTACGGCGATGGGCAGCAGCAGCGGGTCGGCGTACGGTGCGCGCAGGCGCACCGCGATGTGCGCGACCAGCGCGAGTACACCGAGCCCGGCGCCGTATCCGGCTGCGCCGGGCGGGACGGTACCGTTCCTCGCCAGGCCGACGGCGCAGTAGCCGCACACCGGCAGCAGGACGGCCAGGACGATGAGGAAGAGTTCGACGCCGCGGCGCCGGGAGAGGCGGTCGGCGGGCGCGGACGGGGCGGCCGCTGCCACGGTGGTTCCGGCCTGGGTCATGGCCGGAACCTACCCAAATGGGGCGACTTGTTCGCCCTGTGTGTCAGCACCAGCGCGGCGAGGGGCCGATGTTGGCGATGTGGCGCGCCGAGCCCCACGCCCAGATGCCGTCCGAGACCAGGTACCACACGCGGTTGCCGTTCACCCCCTGGCTCAGCGTCTTGCAGTGGATCCACACGAGCCGGCCCGGCCGGGCCACCCGGAGCACCCGGCTGTCGCGGTCGGGGTGGGTGCGCAGGGCGAGCCCGCCGCGGGCCGTGACGACGCCCCGGTAGAAGCGCGGGTGGCGGTGGTCGGGGGCGCCGCTGTCCTGCCCGGCCGTGCTCGGCTGGGGCGGCGTGCCCTGCTCGGGTGTCGTGCCGTGCTGGGAGGCCGCCGTCCGGTGACCGCTCCGGCCTTCGTTGTCGGCGGTGGCGGGTGCCACGGCGACCGTCGAGAGGAGGGCGCCGGTGGCGGCCGCCATGGCCAGTCGGGTGAGGGGGGAGCGCAGGGACATGGAGTACCTCCACCTGAGGTGGCGAAGCCCTTCGAAGGCGGGCGAATCTGGCTAACCGCCACATTAGGAGTGCCGCATCCCGGAGGCCCGTCACACTGCGCCATCAGGGCGCCGCCTGAGAGGGCGTCACTCCGGCGCTGGGCCGGGCTCGTCCTGGGCCGGGTCACCTGGACGCGCTGTCAGCCTGCCCCGCGTCGCCTGCGCCTTCGGTGCCGGGGACGGTGCCGTCGACCGCTTCCCGCCCCGAAGGCGCGGGCGGCTCCTGAGGGAGCGTCAGTGTCGCCACCGCCCCGCCCTCCGGCGCGTTGGCGAACTCCAGCCGGGCGCCCAGCACCTCCGCCTGGCCCAGGGCGATCGTCAGCCCGAGCCCGTGCCCGGTCGCACCGCCCTCCGTACGGAAGCGCTGCGGACCGTGCGCCACGAGGTAGTCCGGGTAGCCGTCGCCGTGGTCCCGCACGGTGACCACCGGCCCGTCCACGGTCAGCACCACCGGCGGCCGGCCATGGCTGTGCGCGTTGGCCACGAGGTTGCCCAGCACCCGCTCCAGCCGCCGCCGGTCGGTCTCCACGTACACGTCCCGTACGACCCTGACCCGCGTGTCCGTCCCGGCTGCGGCCCCCGCCGCCCCGCCCGCCCGCACCGCTCGCTCGGCCACCGAGCTGAGGTGCCCGGCGTCCAGGGCCGGCCGCTCCCGCCCGGTGTCCAGCCGGGAGATCTCCAGCAGGTCCTCGGTGAGTGTGCGCAGCGCGGCCACCCGGTCGCGCACCAGTTCGGTGGGGCGGCTCGGCGGCAGCAGCTCGGCCGCCGCGTGCAGCCCGGTCAGCGGGGTGCGCAGCTCGTGCGCCACGTCCGCGGTGAACCGCTGCTCGGCCAGCAGCTTGCCCTGGAGCGACGACGCCATGGAGTCCAGCGCCGCGGCGACCGCGGCCACCTCGTCGTGCGGGCGGGACGCGTCCCGCGCCAGCGGGTCGTGCACGCGCGCGTCCAGGTCGCCCGCGCTGATCCGCCGGGCCACGCGCGCGGTGGCGTGCAGCCGCCGGGTCACCCGGGTCACCGCGAACGCGCCGACCAGCAGAGTCGCCCCGATCGCCAGCAACGACGACCACAGGATGGACTGGTCCAGTGCGTCGATGGTGCGGGCCTGCTGCGAGTAGTCGACCGCCACGGCCAGCGTCCGCCCCCGGTCGGCGGGCCCGGCCGCCCACATCGTGGGGCGCCCGTGGTGCACGGCGACCATCGTGCCGCGCTGTCCGCTCGCCGCCAGCCGCCGCAGTCGCTCCGGCAGCCCCTCCGGGTCGACGCCGGCGCCCGGCAGCAGCGTGTCGCCCGACTCGAACGCGGTCGTGGCGTCCTTCAGCCGGGACAGGGCGAGGGTGCGCGCCTGTCCGACGGTCTGGTCGGTCACCGAGACGTGTACGAGAACGCCGAGCAGCGCGGCGAGCGCGCAGCACATCACCGTGATGAAAGCGGCGGCCTTCACCGCGAGCGTCCCGGCCCACCGGGGCAGCGCGACCCTCATCGCGCGCCCGCGGAGGAGGAGGGGGTGAGGGAGGAGGGGACAGAAGAAGGGGCGGGGGAGGGGGCGTGGGTGGACGGGAGCGGGGAGGCGGCGAGGGGCGTGTGGGTACGCGCGTGCGTTGGCCGGTGCCGGCCGGTGCGCAGGAACTCGTCGCGCGAGAACACCATCGCCCGCTGCTCCGGGTCCCAGGACCACGTGGTGCGGTACTCGTACCCGGCGATCCCGGCCGGCGAGCGGATGATCACGGCCCGCCCGGCCAGCTCCACGCCGATCACCGCGTCGTCGTTGGCGAACACCTGCACCAGCCGGTGCCCCTCGAAGGTGTAGACGCGCACGGCGGTCTGGTTGGTCGGGTACAGCTGGAAGCCCAGTGCCATGTCGTCGTGCCCGTCACCGGTGAGATCCCGGTAGTACGGCCGCATGACGGGGCACCGCGACGGGTCCTTCCCCGGGCCGCACTCGGCGAGCCGGTCGGCCGTGTCCTGGTACGGCGCCTTGGCGCCCGTGTAGGCGTCCGGATGCGCGGCCACCTCGGCCCGTACGACGGTTACCGGATCGACCCCGTGGATGTCGTCGCCGGGAGCGGTGACGCCCTTGACCGTCTCGATCTGTATCTCGTCGTAGGGCCAGGCGGGGCTGGCCGCCGGGCGCAGCGAGGGCCACAGCCGGGCCGGGCTGACCGCGGTCGGCGTGGGCCCCGCGCCGCGCAGCCCGCCCGCGTCGCCGCAGGCAGCCGTCGTCGCCGTCAGCAGGGCGGCGAGGGCGGCGACCAGGGCGGAGCGTCTGCGGTACACGTTTCTCCGGTGGCTGGAAGAGAGCGGGGGAGAGGGAGCGGCGCGGGTAACAGCCTGGTACACCCTATTCGTTTCGTATGGAAGTCCCTTTTGCTCGCGGGCTTTCGTTTCCCGGTGGCGCGGGCCGGTGCCGGTCGGCGCGCACGACCCTTCGGTGAAACGGTTACTCGGCCAGCTCCTCCAGCAGCCGTGCCGTCGACAGGCCCGTCCGCAGATAGTCGACGAACAGCTCGTTGTGCAGCGCCCAGGGGGAGCGGCGGGCGCGGATCAGCCGGATCGCCTCCTCGGTGGAGCGTCCCCGGCGGACCAGCGCGTGCGCGATCACCAGCCCCGAGCGGTTGTATCCCGAGTAGCAGCGCACGAGGACCCGGCGGTCCTGGTCCAGCGCGTCACAGGCGGCCCGGGCCAGCCGCATCACCCCCGCGAGCTGCGTCCCGTCCAGCGGCCCGTCGGGTATCGGCCACACATGGTGCTCGACACCCGCGTCGGGCCCGTGCCCCGGCAGCCTGAGCAGGGTCTGCACAAGATCGAACTCATCGCGCACGACGGCGAGTTCCAGTTGCCCGGAGTTCGTCCTGAACTCGTGTCCGCCCATCCACAGGCCGGGCACGATCTCGCTCCACGGGCTTTCCGGAGCCGGTACGTCGGGCTGCTTCCTGCGGGTCCGCAACGGCGCCTCCCCAACTCCCCCCAACCGGAGCCCGTCCTCGGACTCCCGCCTGCCCGGCGGCGTCGGGCGTCCCACGACAGGCTCTCTCACGGTAGCCAAGTTCTTGCCCCGGGAGCACCCCGCCTGTTCCCATGGTCGTGGGGGTGATGGTGCATGAGCGGACACCGCGGACTGCGCGTCATACCGACCTGGCGCCACGGACAGGAACGGCTGTACGTCTGCCGGCCCGACGGCAGGAACATCGCCTGGTACGACCGTGAGGCCGCCCGGGTCAACCTCCTCAGCGAGGGCGAGCAGGAGGACGTGCTCCAGGCCCTGGGCCCCTTCCTCACCGGCCCGGTGGCGGTGGGCCCGCCCCCTGTACCCACCCCCGCCGAACTGGCCCGTCTGAGCCTGCACCCGGACGACGACCTGGCCCCCAACCGCCCCGGCGAGGCGCTGCTGATCGCGCTGGACCGGGAGCCCGCCCCCGCCCACCGCCTCCGCCCGGACCCGCGCCGCCGCGCCCTGACCGCCGAGCAGACGGTGGGCGAGGTCCTGGACCACCTCGACGGCGCCGGCTGGCATGCCCTCCACTCCGTCCCGCTGCCCGGCGGCGACCGCATCCACCACCTGGTCATCGGCCCCGGCGGCCTCTTCGCCGTCCACGCCCTCTACGCCCGCAAGCAGCGCGTCCGCATCGACGATCCGATGGTCGCCCTCGGCCGGCGCGACCCCGCCCCCCTCCTGCGCGACCTCCGCGGCCGGGCCGACCGGGCCTCCTACGCCCTGACGGCCGAGGTGCGCCCCATCCTGGTCCTGACGGACCCGGCCGCCCTCCGCGTCATCGCCCAGCCCAGGGGCGTACGCGTCCTGGAAACCGCCGACCTGGGGAACCTGACCCGCCTGGGCGCCGTGCTGAAACCGGCGGACGTGGAAGCGCTCCACGCGATGGCGCGGGACCGCAGGACGTGGGAGCGGGTGTGACCCGGCGGCCGGGCCGAGAGGGCGTGACCGGATGACCTGGTTCCCCCGAGCGGGTGTGACCGGACGGCCGGGTTCCGCCTGAGCGGGGGTGGACCGGAGGGCCGGATTCCTCCCTCACGGCAGCGCGGCCTCACGGCAGCGCGGCCGCACGCGCAGGGTCCAGCAGCGGGGCCAGCAGGTCGCCGTGGTCCCGCAGCCGGGGCACGATGTCCTGTGCCCGGAACTCCAGCCGCCCCGACGTCCGGCACCCCGCCACCTCCTCCCACGTGACCGGCGCCGAGGCCGTCGGCTCCCGGCGCGCCCGCAGCGTGTAGGGCGTCGCCGTGGTCTTCCGCGCCGCGTTCTGACTCCAGTCGACGAACACCTTCCCCGGGCGCAGACTCCGCGTCATCCGGTGCAGCACCAGATCGGGCATGGCGCGCTCCGCCTCCACGGCGAGCCCCTTCGCGTACTCGGACGTCCGCGCGCTCGAAGCCCCCCGCACCGCGGCCAGCAGATGCAGCCCCTTCGATCCGGAGGTCTTCGCGTGCGCCTCGATCCCGTCCTCGGCCAGCCGCTCCCGCAGCCACAACGCCACCCGGCAGCAGTCCACGACACTCGCCGGCGCCCCGGGATCCAGGTCGAACACCAGGCGGTCGGCCTCCGCGGGCGCCTGGACCAGCCACTGCGGGGTGTGGAACTCGGTCACCAGGTTGGCCGCCCACATCAGACTCGGCAGATCCTGCACGAGGACCATTCGCGCCGCCCCCGCCGACCTCGGCACCTCGGCCGTCGTCACCCACCCGGGCGTACCCGGTGGCACGTTCTTGGCGAAGAACATCTGCCCGTCCGGCCCGTCCGGGTACCGCAGGAAGGACATGGGCCGGTCCCGCAGATGGGGCAGCAGCGCGTCGGCGGTGGTCGCGTAGTAGTGCAGCACCTCCCCCTTGGTGAACCCGGTCGCGGGATACAGCACCTTGTCCAGGTTGCTGAGCGCGAGCCGTCGCCCCTCCACCTCCGTGATCGGCGCCATACGATAAGAAAACCATGGAAACTACTTGAACAATGACAAATAGTCCGAGCGGAACAAACAGCTCGGACAGATCAAGCAGTTCGTAACTGATCCGATCCGGAAGGTGCTGCACGTGCGATCCATTTGGAACGGCGCCGTCTCGTTCGGCCTGGTCAGCATCCCGATCAAGCTCGTGAACGCGACCGAGAGCCACACCGTCTCCTTCCGCCAGATCCACACCGAGGACGGCGGCCGCATCCGCTACCGCAAGGTGTGCGAACTGGAGGATCGCGAGGTCACCCAGGCGGAGATCGGCAAGGCCTACGAGGACGCGGACGGCACCATCATCCCGATCACCGACGAGGACCTGGCCCACCTGCCGCTGCCCACCGCGAAGACGATCGACATCGTGGCCTTCGTCCCGGCCGACCGGATCGACCCGCTCCAGATGGAGAACGCGTACTACCTGGCCGCGAGCGGCGCCCCCGCCGCCAAGCCGTACACCCTGCTGCGCGAGGCCCTCAAGCGCAGCCGGAAGGTGGCGATCGCGAAGTTCGCCCTGCGCGGCCGCGAGCGCCTGGGCATGCTCCGCGTGGTGGACGACGTCATCGCCATGCACGGCCTGCTCTGGCCCGACGAGATCCGCGTCCCCCAGGGCGTGGCCCCGGACGTCGACGTCACCGTCCGCGACAAGGAACTGGACCTCGCCGACGCCCTCATGGACACCCTGGGCGAGGTCGACATCCAGGACCTCCACGACGAGTACCGCGAGGCGCTGGAGGAGGTCATCGCAGCCAAGGCAGCCGGCGAGGCACCCCCCGAGGCACCCGAGCCCGCCCCCGGCGGGAAGGTCCTCGACCTGATGGCCGCCCTGGAGAAGAGCGTGCGGGCGGCCAAGCGGTCCAGGGGCGAGGAAGTGGGGGAGGAGGCCGGGGAGCCGGCGGAGGAGACGGAGGAGACGGAGGAGGCCGAGGTCAGGCATCTCCCGCGTGGCAAGCGTGCCGGCGCCGCGGCCAAGAAGACCACCGCCGGGAAGCAGGCTCCCGCGGCGAAGAAGACCGCGGCGAAGAAGACGACGGCCGCCGCGAAGAAGTCCACGTCCAAGGCGCAGTCGTCGCGGTCCGCGAAGAAGGCCGCGTCGACCGCCAAGAGCACGGCGAAGAAGACCCCGGCGAAGAAGACGGCCTCCCGCAAGCGCACCGCGTGAGGACGGGCCCCGCCCGGCGCCCGCCGCACGAGGCCCGGATCGTCTCCGGCGACTCGGGAAGGGTGTGCATCACGACACACCACCGCTGCCGTTCGGCCTCCTCCTGTGACAGGGCGAGCAGGTCGCCGGGGACGACTTCGGCGGCGGTAACCGTGCAGGGAACGACGGGGAGTTCCGGCTTCTGAGGTGAAGGGGACATATCCGTTGCGGCCTCCTGTGGCGCGAAGTGGCGTATGGCGGACGATCCCGAGTGAAAGGGGCGAAGGCAGGGAAAGCTATAGGTCCAGATAAGCGTCCCAAACAGGATGCCTGTGCGAATAGCCCCAAGTGTATCGAATGCGCGTCGAGTTGGGCGAGGCGTCCGGTGGCGGTGTGCGGCAGGTCACGCCCGCCGCCACGATGGCGGCGTGTGACGCGCGGCACGTCGACCGGCGGCGCCCGGCCCGCGCGACGGGTGAAAAAACGCGCGAACTCCGAACCCCCGCTGGGCTATGTTGCTGCTGCTCGAAGGGGGAGATGTGACGAAGCTCAACCAGATCATCGCCGTGGAGAAGGGCGTCAAGAGCAAGTCGCTCCAGGACGTCAACGCGGCTCACCACAAGGTGCAGAAGCCCGCGCTGCTGGCCGGCATCTCGCGCACGTACCAGCCGAAGGACGAGGAGGGCGAGCAGCTGCCGCCCGAGTCGACGCGGGTGCAGGTCAAGGCCGAGGAGATCCTGCGCGAGATGTCCGGGTCGCTGACGCGCCTGTTCGACGTGACCGCGACGAAGGACTGGGCCAACCGCACGGCTTGCGCGGACGTCACGGTCGACGGCCGGACGATCCTCGCCGAAGTCCCGGTCTCCTACCTGCTGTTCCTGGAGAAGCAGCTCACGGACCTGTACTCCTTCGTCAAGAAGCTCCCCGTCCTGGACACGGCCGAGTCCTGGTCGCTGGACCCGTCGACGGGCTGGTGGAAGACGGACCCGGTCCGCACGATCCGTACGAAGAAGGTCCCGCGCAACCACGTCAAGGCGGAGGCGACCGAGAAGCACCCGGCCCAGGTCGAGGTGTACTACGAGGACGTGCCGATCGGTTACTGGACCACGGTGAAGTTCTCCGGGGCCTTCCCCGCGCGGAGGGTGAACGAACTGCTGGAGCGGGTGGAAAAGCTCCAGCAGGCGGTGAAGTTCGCCCGCGAGGAGGCCAACGGCACCGAGGTCACCGACCAGCGGATCGGCGACGCGGTGTTCGGCTACCTGTTCGGCTGACGCCGGACCAGGGCAGCCCCCTGATCGCCCCCGCGTGCGAGCGCGGGGGTGCGCGAGTGGCGCGGGCCGGATTGAGGACCGGTTCGTGCCCTGGGGGCAAGCTGAAACTGAGGCTCAGCCTGAATCAGCCGGTTTCCTCCGGGAAGCCGCGATCAATCTCAGACTCTCGCTCCAGCTTCAGTATTCGCCACCGATCGCCGGACGACCGAGTGTGGACGACCGCCGCCGGATGCGAGTTCGACTCTCGCCTGCACCTCTCACACGGTGCGGTAGTTCAAAGGAAGAACACGACGGCCTGACGACTGATCCGCACTCTTGAGCACCACTGGCGTGCGCAACTGGGTGGCATCCCCAGGGGCCCGGGAGCTGGATACGACTCCCGGGCCCCGCCACGCTCCCGCCCGGAACCATCAGCGTTACTCCGGCAGGCGGGGGCGGACGGTCGCCCCGCGCCTCGCGCCCCAGGCGACCGCAAGCCCCACGAGGCGGGCCACTCCGCCCGTCACAGCAGTGTCACAGCGGGGCGTCAACCGACCTGTGAGACCGTTCAGTTGGGCAATCGCACCCCTCACCAAAGGGAGTTGACGTGACGATGGCGGGACCCACGCCACCTTGCTCGTGGCCCTCGATGAGGTGGTCGCCGCTCTCAAGGCTCCTCTGGAAGAGGCGGACCGCGCGCAGGGCTCGACCGGCGATCTCCGGCGAGAGGTGCAGGCGGAGATCTCGATCAATCGCTCGGTGCTGCGCCGTGAGGGGCTGTTCATGGTGTGGTACCTGCGCCCCCGTCTCGACGTGTGGATGGACTACGAGGGCGTACGGCCCGGATGCCTCCGGAGCCTCGTACTGGACGTGCAGCGTCGGTTCGTGGAGGCCCGGAGCACGTCGTAGGAACGCGCCCCGGGGAGGGAGGCCTAGGCGGCCTTCTGCGAGACGGCGGCGTCGGGGCGCAGGTCGTCGAGGGTGAGCGGGTGTGCCGGCGGCTCGGGCAGGACGAGGTGGTGGGCGGTGCGCAGATCGGGGCCGACATGGAGCAGCTCGCCCGCCTCCAGCAGGCGCCAGCGGGGGTTGTCGTCCATGCGCTCGCTGGCGACGACGACGGCCGGATGTCCGGCCAGGGCCTCGGAGTGGACGCGCATCCGCCCGTGACTGCCGCTGTGGTCGAGGTGCCGGGTGCCGTGCTGGCCGCCCGCCGCGCGCTCGAGGACGTACAACTCGTGGGTGCCGGGGTAACGCAGCGCCCACAACTGGTCGGGGGTGACGAGGACCAGGTTGAGGGCGTAGAGGGGCAGGTGTTCGGCGATCCAGCGCGCGGCCCGCGCGATGCCGGTGGTGACGTCACCGCCGTGCGCGCGGGTCTCCCGGGTGACGAGGGCGAAGAACCGCTCCGAGTCGGTGTCGCCCCTGACCAGTGACCGGTCCTTGCCGAGATGGTCGTCGAGCGCGTCGAGGTCCTCGACGACCCCGTTGTGCGCGAACAGCCGCCCTTCCTGCTCGAAGGGGTGCGTGTTGCGGGTGTCCAGACCGCCGGTCGAGGCGAATCGCACATGGGCGACGAAGGTGGCGGACTCCACCTGCCGGGCGTCCTCGGCGAACGCGCGGTCCCGGTAGGCGGCGATCGGCGCCTTGTCGACCCGCGGTGTGTCGTCCGCGTCGAAGTACCCCAGCCCGGTGCCGTCCGGATCACGGTGACTCTGCCGGCTGAGACTGTCAGGGGCGTCCAGCAGCCAGAAGGTGGCGCGGGTGCGCCGGGGCGCGCTGCTGAGTCCGAACAGACGGCACATCGGGTTCCTCCGCGGGTTGTCGGACGGCCCAGGCCGGCGAAGGACGGTGACCGGCGGCCGCTCCGGCCGAAACCTTCTCCGTGTTCCCCGCCGCCAGGCCGCGAACCGGGCCGTCCGAGAGCCGGCGGTCACCTCGGCGGCGGATCGTTCGGCCTTGGCTGCTCGCCGTGCGCGGGAGGCTCGCCCATCGCCATGAGCTGGAGCCGCAGAGCCAGCCGCAGGCGGGGTGAGGAGAGGTCGAGCGGGACCGTCTCTTCGAGCTTGCGCAGCCGGTAGCGCAGCGTATTGGGATGGACCCGCAGGTGCCGTGCGGCGCTCTGCGGGTCGCCGAGGTGGTCGAGCCAGGCCACGAGGGTGGTGAGGTACGGCGTGCCGTGTTCCTCGTCGTGTGCGCGCAACGCGGCGAGCGGCCCGCCGAGCCGCCACGTGTCGGTCCCGACGGCGGCCCTGGCGCGCTCCACGACGACGGCGTCCCAGGCGTCCTCCATCAGCACGATCCCCGTCCCGTGAACGAGAGGGGCGAGAGGGAGTCGGCCGGTGCCGATCAGCCGGTGGAGCTCGACGGCCTCCGCCGTGGAGCGCGGCAGCTCGTCGGGGGAGCGGGCGGGGCAGCCCGCCACGGCGTACAGGCCGGGGTCGTGCGCGCGTGTTTCGGCGAGCACGTGCCGGAGCCAGTCGACGGTGCCGGCGTCGGCCCGGACACCGGGCGCGCCCCGCCGCCCGCCCCGCCCCCGGTCGGTGACCACGCCGAACAGCAGCCCGTCGAGGTCGGCGAGCAGCGGCTGGTGCCAGCCGAACCGGTGCGCGACCGATTCCCACAGGTCCAGCTGCCTGCGGACGTCCTCCGTCCCGCCGGGCGACGACCCGAAGGCCACCACCCGCCAGGGGCCGGCCGGCAGCGCGGCGGCCGCTCCCGGTCCCTGGTCCGGGACGGCGCCTTCGCGCAGGGCGGCCCGCAGCTGCCCGGCCGACACCCGCCGTGCGATGCCGGCCTCGGCGCGCAGCCGCAGCAGATGCAGGGCCAGGACGGAGGCCACGTCGCCGAGCTCGCGGATGCGCTCCGGGGGGACCGGCGACGTGACCACGGCCCAGATCGAGCCGAGCCACTCGCCGCCGGCCCGCACGGGGATGATCAGCCTGGGCAGGATGCCGTCGGGCCCGGCGGGGGTCCAGATGGGGTCGCCGGAGCGTGCCAGCCGGCGGAAGACGCCGCTCGCCCGGAAATGCGTCAGGGTCTCCGCGGGGACGCGCCGCCCCACGATGGTGGAGACCCGTGCCGGGTCGGTGCTGTCCTGTCGCGCGGAGTAGGCGAGGACACGGGACTGCGCGTCCTCCACGGTCACGGGCGCGTCGATGATCTCGGCCGCCGCGTCGGCCAGCGCGAACAGGTCGCTGTGCGGACCGGGGGTGCCGAGCGCGCCGGCGGCGGGCGCGGAGGCCCGGTCGATGACACCGCGCAGCAGCCAGACGACGTGGGCCCACGAGGTGTGCGGTCGTAGTTCGACCAGTGCGGGGCCCGCCAGTCTGCGGGCCGCGCGGGTCACCTGCGGGTCGCGCGCGGCGGGTCGCTTGAGTACGAGGCCCGGGGCCCCTGCCGCGGCGGTCCGTTCCAGCAGGGCGAGGGCTGCGGACCGGTCGGTCACACCCACCCCCAGGACGAGTTCGCCCGGCTGGCCCGCGGTGTCACCGGGCTCGGCCAGGGCGACGTCGTGCACCTCGGCGTTCCCGGCCGGGACGACCGTACGCAGAAGCCCGGCCCCCAGGGAATCCACGAGGTCGGACACGGTG